>CALYAD010000001.1 GCA_944393415.1 uncultured Clostridia bacterium
AAAACTTTTCCGGAGGGGATAAGTAATTGGATTTGAGTAAGCAAGATATTCCGTCGCCGTCTCCGACTTCTCCGGACTTCAGCGGAGCGCCGCGACGCGCGCAGCGTTATTCTGAGCTTTCAAAAAGTCGGAGGCGAAGATGAAACACCATGCCTGATGAAATCAGAGATACACCTTTTTAAGTGAAGTTTTTGAAGGGGATTTAAGGGGGAACTTTTTTCAAAAAGTTCCCCCTTAATCAAGTTTTTCGCAAAACGGATATAAAAAATAACAATATTATAACGGAATATTAATTTATTTGAGTTAAAATATAAGAAATACGCCGAAAGGAAGGTTGGCGAAAATGAATATCGCGCTGGTCTTGGCGTTTCTGTTTTTTTCCGGAAGCATATGCGGATGGTGCATTGAGCTGCTGTACAGACGCTTCGTTTCACACCGCAAGGATAAGAAATGGGTGAATCCGGGTTTTTTGGTCGGGCCTTACCTTCCGCTTTACGGCTTTGGTCTATGTCTGCTTTATATGCTCGCCGCGCTTGAGGACAACCTGACGGGAAACGCGGTGGTCGATAAGCTGCTGCTGTTTATTATGATGTCTGTCTCCATGACGTTGATAGAGTACATAGCGGGACTGATTTTTATCAAGGGAATGAAGGTACGTATTTGGGATTATTCTGACCAGCGGCTGAATTTCCAGGGAATAATCTGCCCCAAATACTCTTTTTACTGGGCGGTGCTCGGTGCGGTATATTATTTTCTTATACACCCGTATGTGATAGACTCACTTGCCTGGCTGTCGGAAAATCTCGCGTTTTCTTTCTTTGTCGGGGTTTTCTTCGGCGTCTTTGTCATAGATTTCTGTTATTCGGTAAATATACTGGTTATAGTACGGAAATTTGCCGCGGAGACCCGGATAGTAGTGCGTTACGAGGCTCTTCGCGCGCAGATAGCGGAGCGGCAGGCGGAAATAAGACGAAAGACAAGATTTTTTCTCAGTATGTGGACGGACTCTCCGCTGGGTGAGTTTCTGCGCCGTATGACCCGTCGTGAGAATGATGACGCGGAAGAAAACGACCAAGCTGCCGTGAAGCCCGGGAACGAAAAGAATGTCGCTGAGCGCGACGAAGAAAAATAAACAAATCCGCGCAGCGGATTTTAGCCGCGCAGCGGATTTTAGCCGCGCAGCGGATTTTGACCGCGCAGCGGATTTTGACCGCGCAGCGGATTTTAGCCGCCATAGGCGGCATGAGGTATTACAATTATAAACGCCGCTTTGGCAAAAGAAAGGAATAGTCATAAAAAATGAAGCTTACAGAAATAATCAGCCGTGACGTGCCGTCACTCTCTTTCGAGGTCTTTCCCCCGAAAACCGATTCGAGCTTTGACAGCGTCAAAACAGCGACTGAGCAGATAGCAAAGCTCCTTCCGGCGTTCATGAGCGTTACCTACGGGGCGGGCGGCGGCACAAGCCGTTATACGCTGGAGATCGCAAAAAATATAAAAAAAATGTACGGCGTTCCCACGCTTGCGCATCTGACCTGTGTCTCCTCAACCCGCGAGACGGTAATGGAGAAGATAAAGGCGATTAGGGAAGCGGGAATAGAAAACGTTATGGCGCTTCGAGGGGATATTCCGCAGGATATGCAGAACTCCGACAGGAGCAAATGGCAGTATAAGCACGCTGTTGACCTTATACATGAGTTAAAGGAAAGCGGAGCCGATTTCTGTATCGGGGGCGCGTGCTATCCGGAAATACACCCCGAAAGCGAAAATCAGAAGTCAGATATCCGATACTTAAAGGAAAAGGTAGACGCGGGGTGCGAATTCCTGACCGCACAGATGTTTTTTGACAACAACCTTTTCTACAACTTCCTTTATAAAATCAGGGAGGCGGGAATAACCGTACCGGTGATTGCCGGAATAATGCCGATTACAAGCGGCAGTCAGGTCGCCAGAGCCATAAAGCTGTCCGGTTCGTTTATGCCACAGCGCTTTAAAAGCCTGGTTGACCGTTTCGGGGCGGATCCGGACGCGATGAAGCAGGCGGGAATAGCCTACGCTACCGACCAGATAATAGATCTGTACGCCAACGGCGTTACCAATGTACATGTTTACTCGATGAATAAACCGGACGTAGCGGAAAAAATACAGGCAAATCTTTCAGACATACTCGGAAAGAAGTGACCCGCGAAATGGATATACTCGTTAAAAGCTATGCTCCCCCTCCCGTAAGCTGGAGTGAGATATACCGTTATATGCGGACTGCGGAGCCGGACTCCGCCGTATGCGATACCGCACGGGAATGTATGGACGAGATAGCGGGCGCGCTGAGATACGATGTCTGCTACGCTGAAACGCCGGTCAAAGAACATAACGGAGCGCTTGAGTTCGGGTTTGCCCGGACGGACAGCCGCGATCTCCGTATATGCCTTCGGGGGTGCGATCGCGCGATCATCTTTGCCGCGACCGTAGGCGCCGCTCCGGATAGGCTTATAGCGAAATATATGCGTTTTTCCCCGGTAAAGGGACTTTGCATGCAGGCTATCGGATCAGAGCGGGTCGAGGCGCTCTGCGACAAGTTCTGCCGGGAGATGAGCGTATCCTGCGCCGAACGGGGAGAAACGCTCCGTCCGAGATACAGTCCCGGATACGGGGATCTGACGCTGGAATTTCAGAAGGACGTTTTCCGTCTGCTCGATCCGCCGAGGCGGATAGGGGTTTTTCTCGGAGAAAGTCTGCTTATGACGCCGGTAAAATCGGTAACCGCGATAATAGGGGTTATTGACGGAGGGGAAAGCAACGAAGCAAAACACACAACATAAAACAAGGATATTATACAACTGGGTATTCTTCATTTTACAATGTGCGGAAAGGAATCTGAATACGAATATGGATTGTCGGATCGTTAGACAGAATGGCAGCGAGATCTTTGTCGGAATGAAAAAAACGGGGAGCGCTTATGGCTTTGAGCGGTTTGTAATTCCGGAGCAGAAGTGGGAAGGCGTTGCTTTTGCGGACGTTGGTTACGGCTTGGTTACAGCTGAGGCTGGCGATGACGGATACCTTGTTTTCCCGCAGGGACATTCAAGTCATGATAGTTTTCTGACATACTTTACCGAACGTGCAGATGCAGAGTATGCAAATGTCGGGTCGTTTCTCAACGTATACGGCGCCAGACAGCCGAAAGGAAGCTTCTGCGGTATTGTTGAGGGGTACCGAGAAAAAAGCAAACTGATTTGCAATGTCAGAGACGGGAAATACGGCTGCTTTGTACGGTTTGCGGTGAATGGGAAAGAGCCGTATGAGCCGATTTCAGTTCTGTACCGTGCATTGGATTTTGACCGTGCGACCTATTCGGATATTGGTACGTTGTACCGGAATTATTTGTTGGAAGCGGGACTTTGTAAGCCGCTTAAAGAGCGGCACACCCCGGCGCTGGACTATGCGAAAGAATCTCTTTATATCCGCATCCGTCAGGCGTGGAAACCCGTTCCGTCTCCTGTTCCGGAGCAGACCGATGATAATGAGCCGTCTATTCATGTCGCCGTGACGTTTGACCGCGTTGTGGATTTGATGGAGGAATGCCATCGGCAGGGAGTGGAAAAGGCAGAATTTTGTTTGGTCGGCTGGAACAAGAGTGGTCATGACGGCAGGTATCCGCAAATTTTTCCGGTAGAGCCTTTGCTTGGCGGTGTGGAAGGCTTGAATAAGGTGATTGCCTGCGCCAAACGATTGGGGTATAAGGTCAGCTCGCACACCAACAGCAGCGAGGCATACAGCATTGCGGATTGTTACGATGAAAACGATTTGGCGCTGGATGAGAACGGACAGCCGCAGATTGACCACATAATGTGGGGCGGCGGAACGCCGAGAAAGGTTTGTCCGATATGTGCATATCGGTTTGCCAAACAGGAGCTGCCTAAGGTTCGCGATTGTGGGTTCAACGGCATGCACTATATCGATGTGCTAAGCATCAACGCCTTGATTGAGTGCCACAATCCAATGCATCCCTGTACCCCGAAGCAATCCGCCGAATATAACTGTAAAATGGGTGCGCTTTGCCGGGAGCTGTTCGGCGGCTTTTCTTCCGAGGGGGGGCGGGATCATACAATGCCGGTCGTGGATTATGCGCTTTATGTTTCCTTTAATAACCCGATGAAAAAAACGTCAAATCCAATGATTGACCGCTTGATTCCGCTGTGGGAAATCGTATATCACGGGGTTGTCCTGTACAATCCTTACACTTGCACGGTGAACTCGGCAATCAAAACGGAGAAAGAGCAGATGCTGGCACGGGAATACGGGGCAAGACCTACCTTTTACTATTATTCACGCTTCAAAACCGATCCGAAAACAAACTGGATGGGTGACGAAGATATGCAATGCGGGAATGACAAGGAATTGCGAGACAGCGTTGCGCACCTGAAAAAAAGCTATGATGATTATCGGTGCTTGTCGTATCTGCAGGATTGTTTTATTGTCCAACATTCGTTTGAAGGAACCGTAACAAGAACGGAGTATTCGGACGGCTCTGTAATGATTACAGATGCTTCAACCGGCAGACAGATTCTTGAAAAAAACGGTGCAGCCGTTTGGGAAAGATGCTGCTGAATACGAAAAAATCCATACCGGATCTGCACTGCTTCGTTTTGATCAGCGTTTCCTTAGCGCCTTCACAAATTAAAAATATTTTACAGAAAGGGTTGCCGGGCTGCGGGAGAGGCTTGAGGGTTTTTAGTGGCTTTATAGTATTGTTATGGAACTGAAAGAATATATAAAGGAAAATATTTTATTTCTCGACGGCGGTATGGGTACGATGCTCCAGCAGGCAGGACTCGGACCGGGGGAGCTTCCCGAAAGGTGGAATCTCACTCATCCGGAGGTCATTGAGCGTATAAGCCGCGGGTACTATGACGCCGGCAGCAACGTCGTCTGCGCCAACACCTTCGGGGCAAACTCACTTAAATTTTCCCCTGAGGAGCTGAAAAGCATTATCCGGGGCGCTTTTGAGATTGCGCGCCGCGCTAAAGAGAGCTCACGCGGAGGGCAGGAAAAATTCATCGCTCTGGACTTAGGTCCTACCGGCAGACTGCTCAAACCCTACGGCGATCTTGATTTTGAAAAAGCGGTCTCCGTTTTTACCGAAACCATCGCGATAGGCGCCGAGTGCGGTGCGGACCTGATAATGATCGAGACGATGAACGACAGCTACGAGACGAAGGCCGCGCTTCTCGCCGCCAAGGAAAACAGTTCTCTTCCGGTTTTTGTCACCAACGCCTACGGCGCCGACGGAAAACTCATGACCGGGGCTTCGCCATCGGCGATGGTCGCCATGCTCGAGGGTATGGGCGCGGACGCCGTTGGGGTAAACTGCTCTCTCGGTCCGAGGCAGCTTATGCCGGTCATTGAAGAGATACTTTCGTGTGCTTCCGTTCCGGTAATACTTAAGCCGAACGCCGGACTTCCTGCGGTCAGGGACGGTAAAACCGTATACGACGTGTCGGAGGAGGATTTTTCGCGGGAGGTTTCGCGCGCCGTGGAAAAGGGCGTGCAGATAGTCGGCGGATGCTGCGGAACGACCCCGGAATACATTCGCCGTCTCACCGAAACGATCGATCCGATCCGTTCATTTGCCCCGAGGGCAGAAAAAAGATCGGTGATTTCCTCATATACAAAAGCGGTCCGCTTCGGAAAGGATCCGGTGCTTATCGGCGAGCGGATCAATCCCACCGGAAAAAAACGCTTCCGTCAGGCGCTGATCGAAAAGGATCTTGACTATATACTCCGCGAGGGCCTTTTACAGCAGGAGCATGGCGCTCAGGCGCTGGACGTGAATGTGGGACTGCCGGAGATAGACGAGACGGAAATGCTGAAAAGGACGGTCTTTGAGCTTCAGGCGGTCTGCGATCTCCCGCTCCAGATAGATACCTCAGATCCCGAGGCGATGGAGGCGGCGCTCCGGATTTACAACGGCAAGGCGATGATAAACTCGGTAAACGGGAAAATAGAGAGCATGGACGCGGTCTTCCCGCTGGTGAAAAAGTACGGCGGACTTGTCGTGGCGCTCACGCTGGACGAAAACGGTATACCGGACAGCGCCGAGGGCAGATATGAGATAGCCTGCCGGATACTTGAGCGCGCCGCGGAATACGGTATAGATAAAAGCGATCTGATCTTCGATCCGCTCGCAATGACGGTAAGCGCGGATAAAAACGCCGCGCTCGTAACGCTTGACGCGGTCAGAATGATACGGGAAAGACTCGGGGCGAACACCTCGCTCGGTGTGTCAAACGTATCCTTCGGACTCCCCTGCCGGGACGCCGTGAACAGTACGTTTTTTGCCTTGGCTCTCGAAAACGGACTGTCCGCCGCCATTATGAACCCCTATTCCTCCGGGATGATGTACGTCTGGCACACATTCCGTGTCCTTCACGGTCTTGACGAAAACTGCGCGGACTACATCGCCTTTGCCGAAAGCACCCCGCCCGCGGAAGCATCCGCGGCGCCGCGCGCGTCTTCCGGTACGGAAACCGTCTCCGTCGCCCCCGATGAAAAGGATAAACTCAGAGAGGCGATAAAAAAGGGGCTCAAGGACAGAGCGGGACAGCTTACCGACGAGCTGCTGGTCGGAACCGAACCGATGCGGATAGTACAGGAGCAGATAATACCGGCTTTGGACGAGGTGGGACGCGGCTTTGAGGCAAAGACCGTTTATCTTCCCCAGCTTCTTATGAGCGCGGAGGCTGCAAAGACCGCCTTTGAGAAAATAAAAACCGCGGTGCTTTCAGGCAAAAACGACTCTCCGGATAAAATGTGCGTCGTTATTGCCACTGTACACGGAGATATACACGATATCGGCAAGAATATAGTGCGGCTTCTGCTGGAAAATTACGGATTTAAGGTGATTGATCTCGGAAAGGATGTGCCGGCGGAGGAGGTAGTCGCCGCCGCGCTGGAATATTCGGCTCCGCTTGTGGGACTCAGCGCGCTTATGACGACCACCGTTGCGGCTATGGAGGAGACTATAAAGCTGCTCCGTAAAAACGCGCCTCGGTGCAGGATAATGGTGGGAGGCGCGGTGCTTGACCGGGAATACGCGGAGAAAATCGGAGCGGATAAATACTGCGGCGACGCCATGGAGAGCGTCAGGTACGCCGAGCAGCTTTACTCGGAGCTGCAAAACGAAGGGAAATAACAAGTATACACAATTTCAGTCGGAAATAAAAATATCGCCAGATGAAAGGAAGCGTTTAAGCAAATGAAGTGGTCGCATATTAAAAAAGTGTCCCCGACAGATCTTGACCTGAACTATATCGCCTCACCTTCCGCGTATCTTCGCTATATGCAGGAGGCGGCACATATGCATATGATGGACTGTCCGCCTACGCCGGACGAGCTGAAGGCTGAGCACAAGGTGTTCGTGCTGAGCAGGGTAAGCCTTTCGGTGCATAGACCTCTGCGTGCCTGTGATACCGTCAGGGTATCCACGTGGGCCTGTACGGGACACGGAGCGACCTTTCCAAGATGCGCGGAGATCACGCGCGGCGATGAGACCGCCGCGGTCCTTGCCTCCGAATGGGCGCTGCTGAACACAGACGGGCATACGCTTTGCCGCGCCGCCGACTATCCTCACGACTTTTCTCCGGAGGCTCCGGCCGAGACAGAGCTGCCGGTGCGTTTCCGTATGCCGAGAGACGCTGTTTTTGAGTACGCGGGAGATTATACCGCCATGTACGGAGACGTCGACCTTAACCATCACGTAAACAACGCCAGATATCCCGATATATTCTGCGGCTATCTCCCGACGATGGAGGGCATGGCGGTAAAGGCTATGACTATAAGCTATATTCATGAAATACCGCCGGGCACTGCCGTGAAGATATATACCGCCTCTGTAAACGAGGGCTTCGGGGTAAGATCCGTGCTGCCTGACGGGACTGTCAGCGCGGAGGCTTACATTGTACTGACTCCGGTCGACAAGATTTAAGCGTATGGAAACTTCCCAAAAATTTTTTTACAGAATTAGTGTAAGCGGCACGCCGCCGTCTCCGACTTCTCCGGACTTCAGCGGAGCGCAGGGACGCACACAGCGTTACTCCGAGCCTGCAAAAAGCGGGAGAGGTGGGCTTAAGCGTGAAACCGTCTGAACGCTGATTTGACGCTGCCACGCCTGATTAAATACTCATTTTTTTCAGAGAAGTTTTAGGAAGATCTTAAGAAAATCAGCTGCCGCGTAAGAAAGGAATGGTCATAATAATGAAAGGACGCGCCTTATGCCTGATATGATCGAGATACGGACGGATAATAAAATATTCTCGCGTTATCTTGAGCTCCTGCTTACAAACGCCGGGTATACCGTCCGCGTCACTTCCGATATTCACGGGGAACTGCCGGAATATTGCGGGCTTGTTATTTCATCTCCCGGAATGCTTGGCGAGGATAGGGAAATTTCCTGCCCGATACTGATTATCGGATTTCGGGATGAATTCGGTGAGGACGCCGCCGGAGCGTGCGGGGATGCAAGCAATATCAGAGTAGGTAAAAAAGAGTACAGACGCGTTCTTTACCGCCCGCTGACCGATCAGGAGCTAAGAGACGAGGTTGCCTCGGCTTTGGCGTCGCCTTCAGCTCTCGCCAATAAAAGGAGGGCTCACCTTCCCGACAGGCTTTACGTGGATAAGTCGAGGCATACCGCATCCTACGGCAAAAAAAGCGTCGCGCTTACGAGGCGGGAGTACGCTCTGCTTGAGCTTCTGGTGAAGAAGAACGGTCAGGCGGCTACGCTTGAGGAGATAGAAAAAATCGTGTGGGATAATGAGCTGGCTGCCGGAAGCAACGCCGCGGCGGTCTATGTAAACTACCTTAGGAAAAAGCTTGAGACCCTGACGGATAAACGCTTGATCTACAGCGTGCGCGGAGTGGGGTACAGGCTGGTAAACGGATAACGCGGAAAATGTGAAAGAGAGGTTTATGGGATGCTGGAAAAGATCTATACAATACCGGTAAACGAGGCGTTTGACGCCTGCCGCGACGACCCCGACAAGGGCTGTCCCTTTTGCAGGCTGCACAGAAAGCTGGAAAACGACGAGATAGATATAATACTCGGCGCTTCGATGATGGAACCGGATATACGTATACAGACGAACGAGCTCGGTTTTTGCGGCAGGCATTTTGATATGATGCTTGAGCGTAACAACCGGCTGGGACTTGCCCTGATACTGGAAAGTCATCTCGCGCTGGTGCGCGAGGGCTGCGAGCCGGGAGGAATACTGGATTCCCGCACCGCGGGTATCGCCGACAGGCTTGAGAAGCTGGGAAAGACCTGTTACGTATGCAGCCGTATCGAGCGTTCGTTCGGTAAGATGGTGGAAAACGCCGTATACCTTTACGAGACCGAGGACGAGTTCCGTAAAAAGACCGCTCAGATGCCGTATTTCTGTCTGCCGCATTACGCCGCGTTTCTTTTGAGCGCCAAGGCGCATATGAATAAAAAACGGCTCCCGGAATTTCGGCGAACGCTCGCCGAAACGGTCAACCGCTACTTTGACGAGCTGCGCGGGGACGTGAGCCATTTCTGCAAAAAATTCGACTACCGTTATGAGGACGAACCGTGGGGCAATTCAAAGGATGCTGTGGAACGCGCGGTCAGATTTATTTCCGGAGACAGACGCACAAAGGAAAAATAAACGAAAGTCCCCTACCGGGAGTATTACGGTGAGCATACAGGCGTATATACTTTGTTCACCCGCCTTAGGTAATGCGATAAAATGCGCCGATCGGCGCGGGAAAGGAATATCAGCATGAAAAACTACATTTACGGCGGACATGCGGGGCACTACAAAGCAAATCTTCACGCGCACTCCGTGATATCGGACGGCGCGCTTACCCCGGTTCAGCTTAAGGAGCTGTACAAAAGAAACGGCTATTCCGTGCTTTGCATAACCGATCACGAGCTGATGCGGCAGCATCACGAGCTCGACGACGAGAGCTTCCTCGCCCTGACCGGCTACGAGATGTCGGTAAACTCTCCGGGCATCGCCTCACGGTATAAGACCATGCACATGAACGTTTATTCCCCGGTACAGGATAACGAGATGCAGGTGATGTTTAATCCCGACGATGTGGCCTGGCTAATCAGAAGGGGAAACACTGACGTAAGCGCGAAATACTATGGTGAGATCGCGCGCAAGGAATATAGCGCTGAGTGCTTCAACAGGATAATATCGGAGGCGGGGTCACACGGATATATTGTTTCGCTCAACCATCCGGTGTGGTCGCTGCTCGAGGAGGAGGACTACCGCGACATAGAGGGTATATTCGCGGTGGAAATATACAACCACGGCTGCGTTGTCGAGGGAATGGACGACGATACCGCCTCGGTGTTCGATTATCTTAACAGACACGGCAAAAAAGTGTTCTGTACCGCGGTGGACGATAACCATAACGCTTTCCCCGAGGGGCATCCGAGGTTTGACTCTTTGGGCGGATTTGACGTTATAAACGCCCCGTCGCTTGAATACGGCGCTATCTTTTCCGCGCTGAAAAACGGGAATTTCTATGCTTCCACCGGAGCGATGATAGACGAGATATACGAGGAGAACGGAAATATATATGTCAAATGCCCGCCCTGCGAACGCATAACGCTTATAAACGGAGGTCGCAGGACCGATCTCGCGGTACGTACCGGAGACGCTCCGCTGACCGAGGCTGTGTTCCCGGTAAGGGAAAACGATCTGTATGTGCGCGTTGAGGTTACCGGTGCCGCCGGTAAGGCTTATTCTCAGCCGTTTTATTTGTAAGAAAAGAGTTTGAACTTCCCAAAAACTTTTCTTAAAAGAATATATGACTTGGATTTGAGTAAGCGAACACAGCACCCGGTGAAATCAGACATACACCTTTTCAGAGAAGTTTTAGGAAGATTGTAAGAAACCCTTTTTCAAAAGGGTTTCTTACGAAAATTATTGAATCAGAAAGGAATGCTCATAATAATGGAAGAGATCAAAAACGAAAAAGGCGGGGTATCCGTCAGCACCGAAAATATTTTCCCCGTTATCAAACAGTGGCTCTACTCCGAAAAGGAGATATTTCTGCGCGAGATCGTATCAAACGCCTGCGACGCCGTAACCAAGCACAAAAGGCTTGTGTCGCTTTCTGAAGCCGAGGAAAGCAAGGAGCCTTACCGCATTACCGTAAGAGTGGACAAGGAGCTTAAAACAATAACTGTCACGGACAACGGTATAGGCATGACCGCGGACGAGGTAAAAAAGTATATCTGTCAGATAGCGCTCTCCGGGGCGGTCGATTTCATAGAAAAATACGAGGGTAAGGACGCTGGCGGTATTATCGGACATTTCGGGCTTGGATTTTACTCGGCGTTCATGGTCAGCGACACGGTGGATGTCATTACCCGTTCGTATACCGGCGCTCCCGCCGTCAAATGGGTGTGCCATGACGCGGGTGATTATGAGTTTTCCGCCTCCGACAAGGAGGACCGGGGAACCGAGATCGTAATGCATATTAACGACGAAAGCTCGGAGTATCTTTCCGACTACAAGATAAAGGATATACTTGACAAGTACTGCGCGTTCATGCCTGTCGAGATATACTTCGAGAGCGCCGAGGCTGAAAAGGAGGCCGAAAAGAAAAAAGCGGAAAATAAGGACGGGGAAAACACGGAGGATGTTACCCCGAAGCCGATAAACGATGTTTCCCCGCTCTGGCAAAAGAATCCGTCCGACTGTACCGAGGAGGAATATACGGAGTTTTACCGCAAGGTGTTCGGAGATTACCGTGAGCCGCTCTTCCATATTCATATCAATGCCGACTATCCGCTGAATTTCAAGGGCATACTCTATTTTCCTAAGCTTAACCACGAGTTCGACAATATGGAAGGACAGGTCAAGCTATATTACAATCAGGTCTTTGTCGCGGACAATATAAAGGAGATCATACCGGAATACATGCTTATGCTGAAGGGCGTGCTGGACTGCCCGGACATGCCGCTCAACGTTTCAAGAAGCTATCTGCAGAGCAACGGTTACGTGTCGAAAATAACGGCGCATATCGTTAAAAAGGTAACGGATAAGCTGAACTCTATGATGAACACGGAGCGGGAGCGGTATGAAAAGCTGTGGAAGGATATAAAGCTCTTCGTCGAGTACGCCTGTCTGCGCGACAGAAAGTTCTTTGACAGAGTAAAAGGCTCGGTCCTGCTCGAAAAGACGGACGGCGGAAAGGTCACGCTCGACGAATATCTCGAAATCGCCAAGGAAAAGCACGAGAACATCGTGTATTACACCAGCGACAGCACCGCGCAGGCTCAGTATCTCGCGATGTTCGACGACGCGGGAATACCGGTCGTAGTGCTGGACAAGGTTATAGACACTCAGTTCATTACTCTGCTTGAGCAGGACAGAAGCGTAAAGTTCCTGCGTATAGATTCAGAGGTGGCTCAGGCAGTCAAGGGAGAGGGCGAAAAGCTGGAGAGCAAGGAGCTTGAGGAGCTTTTCCGCAGGGTAAGCGGCAACGATAAGCTGAAGGTCAGCTTTGAGAACCTGGCAAACGCCGGCGTTCCGGCGCTTCTCAATGTCTCCGAGGATATGAGAAGATTTGACGACATGATGAAAATGTACTCCGCCGCCGAAGGAAGCGAGACGGGAGCTCCGATGGCGGAAACCACGCTGATACTGAATTCCAACAGCCCGCTTGTGAGAAAGCTGGCGGATAATCCCGACGAGAGGGTCGCCAAGCAGATATATACTCTGACTCTGCTGAGTCAGCGAAGACTTACCGCCTCAGAGCTTAAGGACTTCCTCAAAACAAGCTTTGATATGCTTGAAAAAAGCTTTTAATGGATTCCGCTGTGTATAATGCCTCCCGGGCGGGAAACATAATAGCCGACGCCGCGGAGTGTCAGATGTCTCATATATACGATCTTGCGCGGTGTCTGCTGATCGACCCGGAGACAGGCAGGGAAAAGCCGGCTTTAAGCGAAAATCCACTCCAGATCGAGTCGTTTCTGCGGGAATACCGGCAGGCTTGCGACAGCCTGGTCTATGGGTCGAAAGACAGCTTGCCGGAAAACAGGACGGTGTTTTCAATATTTTCCGCCGTTTCAAAGCTGAAAATATGTGATTTTGTCTGCCGAATACGCAGGGAGAAGAGCAAGCCTCTTTCGCTTACAGACTTTTTCGGAGAAGAGGCCGAGATGCCGTCTCCGAGGATCGCGTATGTAAAAAACTCTTATTCTGATATAGCATACCGGGTATTCAGCCATCATATAGAGGGCGCCGGCGTGGTATATCCGGGCGGCTTTACTGCCGTCTGCGAGGAGGTTTACTATAATCGCGCGGGGTATTGTATACTGCCGTATGAGACCTCGGACGAGGGAGTGCTCTCGGGCTTCCGTATGCTGATTGAAAAGCACGGGCTTGTTCCGACGCTTACCTGTCCGGTGGTCACCGATTCCGATCAGTCAGGGTCGAGCGTTACGCATTTTGTGCTGCTTTCCAAGAGCTTTGTAAGGATCAAGCCGGCGGAGAAATTTTCGCGCGGCAGCAGGGAGTATCTGAAAATTACCATAGACAATCCCGGCGGCGGGGTGATGGCGGACATACTCAGCGCCGCTATGTGCGGCGGACTTGAGCACGTAAAGACCGAGAGCACCCCGGTCTCCTGGGAAAACAGCCGCTATTCATGTTCCGTTACGTTTTCCGTCGACGGGGCGGACCCGGCGCCGTTTCTTCTTTATCTTGCCCTTGAGGCGCCTGAAAGCACCGCGGACGGCATCTATTACTCTGTACTGCCTTATCCGGGTATGTAGCTGCTAAGGAGGAAGCTTCCCAAAAATTTCTCCGGATGGGATGGGCAGGCGGAGATGAAACCTCGCTTCAGGGCTTAAACAGACAAGCGAGAAACCGGCTGAACGCTGATTTGATCTGACTTTAATTTCACGCTATCCCGCTTTTCCAGAGAAGTTTTAGGAAGATCGTAAGAAACACTTTTTCAAAAGGGTTTCTTACTAAAATAGCCTAAAGGGGGAACTTTTTTCAAAAAATTCCCCCTTTTTATCACGCGTTATCGGTATAATGGGCTATCAGAGTCCGCACACGACCGCTCAGCAGGTCGTAACCGGTGATGACCGCGCCGCCGAGGCTGAGAAGCTCGGAAAAATCCGTTTCATCGATATTACTCCGGAAAACGTCATGCTGAGAGGAAAAGACCATAAATTCCTTACCCCGCGTGATCAGCGCGCCTTCGCGGCCGATTATTATATCGTCCTCGTCACCAAGGCGCTCCATTACATATTTTATATGCATACCGTGAAGCTTTTTAGCCATTTCTCTGCGGAACTTCACGGTACCGTCTTTTTTACCGAATCCGAACATAATAATCACCCATGCCGCTATTTGCGGCTTTTTACATACTACCTTATCTGACCGTCGCCCTCAACTATATACTTGACTGTCGTCAGGTCGTCAAGCCCCATCGGTCCTCTGGTGTGAAGCTTCTGGGTGGAGATACCGATCTCCGCGCCAAGTCCGAATTCTCCGCCGTCGGTAAACCTGGTAGAGGCGTTGACATAGACCGCCGCGCAGTCGATACTGCTGCAGAATTTATGCGCTTTGCCTATATCCTCCGTCATTATCGCTTCGCTGTGACCCGTGGTATACTTTTTTATATGCTCGATCGCCTCGTCAAGCGAATCAACGACCTTTACAGCCAGAATGTAATCGTCAAACTCCGTGGCGTAATCCTCATCGGTTGCCTCCTTTATACCCGAAAGAACCGCGCGCGCGCGATCACAGCCGCGTATCTCGAGCCCGTATTCTCTTGTCGCCTGATAAAACGCGGGCAGAAAGCTTTTATAAACGTCGCTGTGCACGAGCATGGTTTCCACCGCGTTGCAGACAGCCGGACGCGAGACCTTCGCGTTTACAGCCACCTTAAGCGCTTTTTCTAAGTCGGCTGAACTGTCGATATAAATATGGCAGTTTCCCGCACCCGTCTCAATAACCGGGACCGAGGCGTTGTCAACAACGGCGCGGATAAGGCCCTTGCCTCCGCGCGGTATCAGAACGTCGATAAACCCCCTCATGTTCATAAGAGCCTCAGAGCCCTTTCTGCTTGTATCCCCGATCAGCTGCAGGACGTCGGGAGATATTCCCGTCCCGGACAGCGCGGTCCTCATAAGCGACACCAGCGCGAGATTGGTGTTTATCGCCTCCTTGCCGCCGCGAAGCACCACGGCGTTGCCGCTTTTCAGACAAAGCGCCGCCGCGTCCACGGTTACATTCGGACGCGCCTCGTATATCATTCCGACAGTGCCGAGAGGCACCCGGACCTTCATTATTTTCAGTCCGTTGGGACGAACGCTTACGGTACCCTTTCCTATAGGGTCGGAAAGCATGACGACCTCCTTGAGAGAATCGGCGATACCATGTATACGCTTTTCGTTAAGTGTAAGACGGTCTATCATCGGACCAGGTACCCCGTTTTCACCCGCAAGCGCGATGTCCTTTTCGTTTTTGGCTATTATTTTATCGCATTCCCTGATCAACGCTTCCGCGATAGCCAGAAGCGCGCTGTTTCTCTCTGCCGTCGAGGAAACGGCAAGTGTACCCCGAGCGGCGGCGGCGCGCTCGCAAAGGTCCTTTACGTATTCATATGTGTCCATGATACGTTTTTCTCCTTTTTATTTTTTACCCTGATAAAATTATTTAATGTCGATAATGATAATTAATTATCGTCGATAACTATTTATCGTCGATAATTATTTATCGTCCTCCCGGAAGATAAGCTTATCACGTTCGGTATCCTCGTCCTCCTCCGGAGTATTCTTAAAATTATCCTCGAAAGCTTTGTCCGTATCTTCTTGCGAAGGCGGGGATTCCCCGTCGCCTGACTGCTGCGCGGCTTCATTTTGCAAAGCCTCCGTTTCCTGTTGTCTGCGACGGCGCAGACGCTCTATCGCGGACGGAGGGTTTTCCTCCTCGCTCAGAAACTCGCTTTCATAATGCTTGAGCTCATCATCCTCTCCGCGTTTTTTCAGACAGTAGCGCATAAGCTTGCCGCAGACGTCATATATCACCGCGAAGATAGGAACGCCGATTATCATTCCGAAAAATCCGAAAAGTCCGCCGAAAAGAAGTATGGCAAACAGCACCCAGAAGCTGGAAAGTCCGGTACTGGAGCCTATTATCTTGGGAGCCATGATATTGCCGTCTATCTGCTGGAGCAGCCACAGCATCACCACAAACATAAGCGCGTGTATAGGGGAGCTGCTCAGTATTATCAGCGCGGACGGGATCATTCCGATATATGGTCCGAAAAACGGTATCAGATTCGTAAATGTTATTATTACCGATACCAGAATCGCGTACGGTGTATGCATTATAAGGCAGGCTATATAGCATATTATGCCTACAACCGCGCTGTCTATCATGCTTCCGACAAAGTAACCCGAAAACATCCTGTCGGCGAATTTTACCTCGTCAAATATTATTGACGACCACTTACGACCGAAAACGCTCTTGACCAGCAGCTTTGCCTGCGCCCCGAACTTTTTCCTTCCGAGCAGAAGATATACCGAGACGATGAAGCCGACGACTACGTTGAACAAAAACGTCACGCTGTCCGCCACCACTCCGATAACACCGGAGGCAAGCGGCTGGAGATACTGCCTTATAAGGTCGTAGAATCCGGTAAGATCCTCGCCTAACTCCTTGAGCGACTCGCCAAGCAGAACACGTATCAGCTCATTTTCCTCCGCAAGCTTGTTAACGAGTGAGATGAGATACGAGATAAATGTCGGTATGCTTGCGCCGAAGCTTAAAACAGCGCTTATTATCCTCGGCAGCACCAGCGCGAACAGCACGCTTATTATGATCCCCCACACAAGGTAGGTGCATATCACGCTGAGGTAGTGCGCCATTTTTTTAGCCTTTGCGGGAGTCCTTTTTTTGCTGAAAAAAATGTACAGTCTGGTGTAGAACACGTTGCACATCGGCTTGAACAGATATGCTATCGCCGCCCCGTAAAAGATAGGTCTCAACGAATTGAAAGCGTATCTTATACCGATAAACGCTATCAGCGCCAGCACGATAAACACGGTCAGGATCAAAACATGGGTTCTTCTGCTCCGCTTTTCAAAAAGCTGGAACAAAAGTATTACGGTCAGGAGAACATCGAGTATCAGTATGATCTCCGGTATCGGCATCCGTCAAACACTACCTTTCTGTATATATTTCTGCTGAGACCATCATGGTAAAAACGCTCAATATGAGATATCCGATCCGGCATATCTGAGGATCGAGTATTCCGGAACTTCAAAGGGTATATCCAGCGAAAAGCTCATCATCGGGTGCGGCGTGCTCTCTATAAGCTCTCCGTTTTCACCGTATATGCTGTATGGGGTAAAAACGTAATTTCCTTTTCCGGGGATAAGAAGCTCTACGGTCTCTCCTGCTGAAAACTTGTTTTTCTGCCGGAAAAACGCGCGCTTTTTGTCCGGGTCGTATCCTACGGCTACGGCGAGCGCCGCCTGCTCCCGTATATAACCCGGCTCCGAGCAAATGCCCTCTCCTCCCAACGCCTCTCCGAAATAAAATCCGGTGCTGTACTGACGGTGACAGACAGCTTCAAGCTCTCTCCTCCACGCCGGGTCGGGTCTGTAGCCCTCCGGATCGTCAAAGTAGCTGTCCAGCGCGGCGCGGTATGCTCCCGTGACCGCGGCGGCGTAGCTGACGCTTTTCATACGGCCTTCTATCTTGAAGCTCGATATTCCCGCCGAAGCAAGCTCCGGGATATGATCTATCATACAGAGATCCCGCGAGCTGAACGTGTACGTCTCCCCGGCCTCCTCCACAAGCGAGAAGCGTTCTCCTTTACGCTTTACCTCTTCTATCTCTCCGGAATAAAGCGTGTATTCCCAGCGGCATGGCTGCGAACAGGCTCCCCTGTTTGCGTCCCTGCCGTTCAGGTAAGCGGACAGCAGGCATCTGCCGCTGTACGCTACGCACATCGAACCATGGACAAAAACCTCAAGCTCAAGGGACGGAGGTATATTGTCTCTGATTTCCATTATTTCGGCAAGCGAAAGCTCGCGCGCGAGCACTATCCTCGCCGCCCCAAGCCTATGCCACGCCGCGCAGGTCTGCGCGCTGACCGTGCTTGCCTGAGTTGATATATGTACCGGTATTTCGGGAACCAGGCCGCGCGCAAGCGTAAATACCCCGAGATCGGAAATTATAAGCGCGTCGATATTGATCTCCCTGAGAAATAATAGATATTTTTCCAGGCACCCGTACTCCCCGGTACGCGGCATGGTGTTAACGGTTACATAGACCTTAACGTCTTTAGCGTGGGCATAGGCGACCGCTTCCTTCAATTGCGACTCCGTGAAGTTTCCCGCCGCCGATCGCATACCGAACCGCTCCCCGGCAAGATAAACGGCGTCCGCTCCGAAGGCGACAGCGGCGCACAGCTTCTCCGGATCCCCCGCCGGAGCTAAAATTTCAGGTTTTTTAAACGTCATATTATTTACCATCCCGACATTTGCGGACGAAAGCCGCAGACAGATAAAATCCGTTATTTAAGTATCAAATCCGGCTTCCGCGGATAAAATCCGACTTCCGCGGATAAAATCCGGCTTCCGCGGATGTCTTTTTTGTCCGAAACTTACCCTTCTCCGCGGCTGAAGAGCCGTTGATTTTTGCGCGCGATCTTCTTATTTGCCGGGTTTACTCAGCGCGTAGTATATCCCGTCGAAGCCTGCCGAACGGCGGATGGTATACGTACCCGGGCTGACTGTCAGCTTCCTGCCCCGAATGCGCAGATACGTCCGGAACCAAAGCTTGCTCCCGATAAGTCCCTCGCTTTTCAGCAGCTTTGCCGCTTCTCCGGCGCTTGCCGTTTCTGTAAAAACCAACGTTACCTCTCCGTCCTCCGCGGTAAGCGCGAAGGCGTCGTCGGCCAAAAAGCATATAATCACGGATAAGACCAAAGCAAGCGCGACCGCTCCAAGAAAAAACGCGGTCTTTGTTTTATAAAATGGTTTTTTCATGGGAGTACGCGTATTCGCTGTCTGCGGGGATTTATTCATAACAATGCGGCACCTTTCTTATTTAAAAAAATATGTAAAGCGCCGCGGGGGCTCACCGCGGACTGACGATACCTTTTTCCGTCACTATAAGCTCCACCGCCAGATCGTATCTGCCGCGGGGCAGGATTTTTGTGATGAAATTACTGTATACTACCCCGATCTTTGTAATATCCTTTGAGGAAAGATAACGGTCATAATATCCTTTTCCGTATCCGAGACGGTATCCGTTAAAGTCATACGCAAGCGCCGGAACAATACATATCACGTTCCTGCTGTCTCCGTATTCCCAGACAGGGCATTCCTCGCCCGGTTCCATTATTGAAAATTTACCTTTGTCAAGTCCGTCAAGCGACTGCACAGCCCTGAACTCCATAGTCGGGGTTCCGGGTATGCATCTTGGCAGCGCCAGCAGCTTACCGCTTTCGAGCACAGCCCGGTTTACAGGCGTTATATCCACCTCTCCGGAAATGGGCATATACGAAAGCACCGCGTCCGCGTACCGGAAGCCCGCCAGCGAAATTACCCTGCGGGAAATCTCGGCGTCAAACTCCGCCTTTTTCGCAGGCTCGAGCGCATCGCGCCTCGCCCGGTAAGCGGCGCGAAGCTCTATTTTTTTATCACGGACGGAAAATATGCCTCCGCCGTTTTTACGCGAGTATTCCATTTCTAAGCCTTTCCGATGTCTCCGAGCCGCACAGCTCTCTGACTATAGCCAGTCCGAATTCCACCGCGGCTCCCATGCCCGACGCGGTTATTACTTTCCCGTCGGTAACGCATTTGCAGCGGTCGGGAGACTGAGCTTCCGCTCCGATAAGCTGTTCCTCAAATCCCGGGTAGCATACCGCCTTTTTCCCCTTGAGCATTCCCAGCTTTCCCGGCACGGAAGGAGCCGCGCATATAGCGGCAATATATATATCGTTTTTATAAGCGTAATCCAAAGCGTCCTTGACGGCTTGGCTGTTTTCAAGCCCGAGCGTACCGGGCATTCCTCCGGGCAGCATCACAAGGCGCGCGTCGGTTATATCGTACTCCGGATCGGAAACCGTCATGTCCGCGATGTAAACTATGCCATGCGAGCCCGTCACTTCCTTTTTCCCTGTAACGGATACGGTTTTGGCCTGCAGTCCGGCGCGGCGCATAAGATCGAGCGGCGCGGTCATTTCAGTTTCCTCAAAACCGTCAGCGAGATAAACATATATCATTAATTTCTCCCTTTCCTTTCATAATTATGCACATAAACGTATCAGCTCATACGGTTGTTCTTCCATTGCTCATACGTTTCCCAGCTTACAAGCACTTCCCTTGGCTTGCTTCCGTTTTTGGCGGAAATAAAGCCCAGCTCCTCCATGCGGTCAACTATGTCGGCGGCGCGGTTAAAGCCTATACGAAGGTAGCGCTGTATATTGTTTGTGGCCGTGCGGCCGGTCTCTATAACATATTCGACAGCGCGGCAGAGAAGATCGAAATCCGGCTCGTAACCGTCGACCGTACCATCGTCATCGTCGTCCATGGACGACGAATTTTTCTTTTGGGGCTTGATCATTTTATCGTATTCGCTGTTGAGCTGTCTCATTACCTCTGGATCAAACTCGGCGCTTCCGTTTTCGTCTATGATAAATTTTGTTACCCGTTTTATTTCCGCGCCGTTGACATACGCTCCCTGAACTCTCAGTCTTCCGGCGCCCGTAGCCTGGTAAAGCATATCTCCTCGGCCGAGCAGCTTTTCCGCTCCGATGCCGCCGAGTATGATACGGGAATCCGCCGCGGAGGAAACTTTAAAAGAAATTCGCGCGGGTATATTTGCTTTGATAAGACCGGTTATGATATCGACAGACGGTCTCTGGGTACCGACCAGCAGGTGTATTCCGCAGGCTCTCGCCTTCGCCGCCAGACGGTTTATCTGCTCCTCCACATGTTCTCTTACCTGAAGCATCAGATCGGCAAGCTCGTCTATGACCACGACTATCTGCGGCATAAGCTCAAGCGACGGATTCTTTTCCTTTAACTCGTAGTATTCTCCTCTGTCCCTGACCCCAAGCTTATCCATTAATATATATCTGCGCTCCATCTCGTTTACCGCCCACTGCAGAGCGGCGGCGGCGCGTCTCGGATCGTCTATGACCGGCATTACAAGATGCGGTATTTTTGAGTAGATGTTAAGCTCCACGCGCTTCGGGTCTATGAGAATGAGCTGCACCTCGTCAGGTGAGGCGCGGTAAAGCAGGCTCAGTATCATACAGTTTATAGCGACAGATTTACCCGACTTGGTCTCACCCGCGATAAGCACATGCGGCATATCGTCTATATCCATATATACCGGCTTGCCGGTCACCGTAAGCCCGACACAGACGGTAATCTTGCTTTTGGCGTTGATAAAGTCCCGGTTTTCTATCAGATATCTTAGCGCCACTATCGATACCTTCTCATTCGGCACCTCAACGCCTATGACCGCCTTGCCCGGCACGGTCGCTATGCGCACTCCGTCTGATTTCAGCTCAAGCGAAAGATCCTCTATAAGAGAAGTGATCTGCTTGACCTTTACCCCGGGACCGGGAATAAGCTCGTAGCGCGTGATGGTAGGACCGACGCTGTAGCCCGTCAGCTCCGCCTTGACCCTAAAGCTCTCAAGCTTTCCGAGTATCTTGTTTCTTATTTCGAGGATCTCCTCCTCGCTTATCGTCTTCATCTCTCCCTGCGGCTCGAGCAGGTCAAACTTGGGATACACATAATTCGGGTATCTCGGCTCGCTGCGGTATCCGCCTCCGGCGTTTTCCTCGTCCTCATTACCGCCGTCGTCGTTATCTGCATAAAAGTCTCTGCTCGGGGTAACGCGGTGTATCGCGGCGCGGGGAGTGGCGGAACGAACCGGGATATCGGGGATAAACGGAGGATCGTCGTCTTCTTCGTCCTCATCGTCGTCCACGTCCTCTGAGTACTCATCCTCAAGCGTTACCTTGGGCAGCTCTCTGAAGACCGGCGGCTCGGTCACGCGTCCGAATGACGAGGGAGAGCCGGCATCCATTTTATAAATATCGTTTTCTCCGGTTTTTCCCGCCTCACGCCGATGAGCCTCTCCGTCTGAGGACGGGGTCTCATCCCCGGAGCCTGAGCCTTCCGAATGGGCCCTGTCGGATTTATAGCTAGCGCCGCAGGCTATATAGCTCTGAGGCGGCAGATCGTTTGCCAGATGGTTTCTGAGCGGATCGTTCATGCTTGCTATCGGGTCGGCAAACGGAGAATACGCCCTGCTCTTTCCGTCAGAGGAAGAAACGGTCTTTTTCTGAGTCTGCACAGAGTTTTTCCCAAAAACATCCTCCATGCTGACAAACGGATTGGCGAACGGAGAATACGCTCTCGGCTTACCGTTTTTATCAGTCGGTACGCGTGTATAGCCCGCTGTCATCGGATTTTCGGAGGTCTTGCCGGCAAACGCCGTCCCGCTCGGAGAAGAAGCCGGATCCACCTCGCTGTAGCTGTCGCTTTCTCTGAGGTCGATATTATACGTCGGCTCTGAGGGCTGCTGACTGCCGAATGAGCTTCCGTATTTAAAGGATGCGTTTGAGGATATCGTGGTGTCGATAACCCTTGGGGAGGCGTCAATACGTATGGGAGCGCTTCCCTGATTGCCGCTCTCGGGTATCACCGATATCTCCCCGCGTCCTTTGCTTCCCGCGGAAGCGGAGCCGCGCGAGGCGCGCTCCATCCCCCTGTGTTTTCTTGAGCCTATCGACCCGAGCTTTTCGCGGAGCTTACCCATAGGATATTTCCAGAGTCCGAGCGGAGAGACGCCGATAAAAAACGTCAGGGCGCAAAAGCATATAACGGATGCGGCCACCGCGCCGAAAATTTTACCGAACATGGCGATAAACAGCTTGCCGATAAGACCGCCGAAAAAGCCTCCGCCCTCTCCGCTCACGCCGCTGCTGTAATAAAGCGAAACGGATACAGGGGCTTCTCCAAGGTCGTCAATACTGATTATAGAGTGAGCGGCGGCGAAAAAAAGAGCGAACAAAGCTAAAAGAACGCTTTTAAGCGCCATGGTGCGGTTCTTCATTATATCGAAAAAGCAAAAGCCTATAATCAGGACTCCGGCAGGTATCATGTACGCCACCGCGCCGAACAGTCCCGTGAGGACGTTGTGAAGCGCGCCGCCTACCACGCCGGTCTCCTCGTTGAAAATAAGGCAGGTTTCAACGACCAATGACACCGCCAAAAGTATAAACGGGACAAAATTGTAATTTGACTCTTTAACGCCTCTTTTATTGCCGGCGCCTCTGCTTTCATTCTTTTTTTCTGTTTTTTTCGTGGATGTCTTCTTCATTTTTATGACCATTCCTTTCTAACGCCCGACACCGCTTTGTGCACGGTATCCGCGCCGTTTATTATGGCGCGGATACCGTGAAAGCCGGGGACTGCCCAGATATTTACTTCCTTATGTAGCTGCGTCCGAACCGGTTTTCAAGATCGTTTTTAAAGCCGAGCGGGAATCAGCCCGCAGACAAACGGAGCCGCCGCGTTAAAGCCGATAAAATCACCGGTTATTATCATACGGCTGACTCTTACTCCGAAAAAACGCTCCAAAGCCCGGAATATCACGCAAAAAATGTCTATACAACGCCCGCACAGGAGGTTGTTTTTTAATTCTATGGTTAAGAATCTTTATTATTCTTTCTCACGTTAGCCGACGCTATTCGTTTACAAGCCAAAACGCTGACCGCCGCGAAAGTCCCTTATACCGGTTTTGTTTTGTGCTTCCGAAAAATCGTGTAAAAGCGATCTTAAGCCGACTTTGACAATATGAGATATTAATATAATAACATTAAATCAAAATAAAAACAAGGGGCTTCAGTAAAAATTTAAAAAAATTCATAATTTATTTTTATATACCGTGTTTCAGTGAGAAAACCGCGCGGTCACAGAAAAGACGCCGTAAAACGCGTATAAAAAGAGTATTTACGGAAAATAATATAAAAAAAGGCAAACGCCGTAAGACATCAGACGGATTTCGGCGTAGAAAAGGAGCGAAAACGGTTATGACTGTAAGCAACGCGGCAAAAAAAATGCCTGCATATCTTTGCTACATCCTGCTCGGTCTTGGCGGTGTGTGCGCCGGGATAATCAACGGGTTTCTCGGAAGCGGCGGCGGAATAATTCTTATATTCGCCATGTCCGCGCTTTCCGCTCGCATATTCCCGGAAAGCAAGTCCGAAAGCGAGCAGACAAAAACCCTTTTTGCCACAGCCGTCGCTTCAATTCTGCCTATGTCCGTCGTCTCGGTTGTTTTTTATCTCTTACGCGGTAGCTTCGCTTTCGGAGAGTCCTTGGTATTTCTGATTCCGGCCGCGGCGGGCGGTCTTGCCGGGGCTTTACTGATGGAAAAAATATCTCCGTCTCTGCTCAGAATCATATTTGCCGTGCTTATGATCTGGGCGGGGATCAGAATGATATAGCCGAAAACTATTCGCCGGCTTAAAAATCCAACAAACTTTAAACAAAAAATTCGTACGTGACAGTATTTCCGAATTTGCAGTAAGCTTCACGTAATTTGTTTTTCGCAAAAGCCTGAAAGGGAAGATACTTCTGAAAGGATAAACACCTCGGTTTTTCGCCCCTCGGATAACCGAAGTATACGGATAAGTATGATTTTCTGGAACATAGCGGCTTCTCTCTGTGCCGCGATACTCGCCTCGATGGGAGTCGGAGGCGGCGGCCTGCTCGTCATTTATCTTGTTCTGATACTGAATATGGACCAAATGCGCGCTCAGGGGATAAATCTTATCTTTTTTATTTGCGCGTCTCTGTTTTCTCTCCCACTTCACTGGAAAAAAGGCCGTATAAATGTAAAAACAGCGCTCATTTTCGCCGTAACCGGGGCCGTGGGTTCGATCCTCGGATGCATTCTCTCCGGCAGACTCGACCCCAAATACGTCAGGCTCTGCTTTGGTATCTTTCTTATTTTTGCCGGAGCATTGACCCTTTTAAAAGTAGCAAAAAAATATTTCGGCGGGTCTTCAAACAAAAAAGCGGCGCTAAGAACCCCCAAAAGCTCATAGACATATAATTTTTATTCAATACTGTTTGAAAATCATAAAGAAAGGTCAGGTCATAAAAATGTTACAGGAAAAGATCCCTACGACGACGGAAGTAGAGGAAATGTGCAGAGTAAGCAAGGGAGCAAAGCACCCTCCGGCTCCGATCCCCGAGGAAGGAGCTTGGGTGAAGGCGTATAAGATCGACGACATAAGCGGTCTTTCTCACGGGGTCGGCGGCTGCGCCCCTCACCAGGGCGCGTGCAAGCTGACTCTTAACGTCAAAAAAGGAATAATAGTGGAAGCGCTGATAGAAACGATAGGCTGCTCGGGTATGACGCATTCGGCAGCTATGGCGGCGGAGATACTTCCGGGCAAGACGATTCTGGAGGCGCTGAACACGGACCTCGTATGCGACTCGATAAACGTCGCGATGCGCGAAATATTCCTTCAGCTGGTCTACGGGCGTTCCCAGACCGCGTTTTCCGACGGAGGGCTGCCCATGGGAGCGTCTCTTGAGGATCTCGGAAAGGGTATGCGTTCACAGGTCGGCACGATGTTCTCGACGCTTGACAAAGGGGTAAGATACCTTGAAATGGCGGAGGGATATGTGCTCAGCGAGGGTCTTGACGAAAACGGAGAGGTCATCGGATACAGGTTCGTTAATATCGGAAAGATGCTTGAGGCGATCCAGAAGGGCGCTTCTCCCGCGGAGGCGTATGAAAGCAACATCCGCTCCTACGGCAGGATGGACGACGCCGTTAAGACCGTGGAAAGATTCTGAACGCGATCCGGAAACAGAAAGGAATTATCAGAGTAATGGAAAACAAAAATGAAATTATGTTTGAGGGAAGCGAAAGACGGATCGACGGAATAAACCGATTTCTGAGCGAAAACGGCATACCGTCTCTTGCGGAGGCAAGGGATATCTGCCATTCACACGGCGTGGACGTCGAGAAAATAGTCCACGGCGTTCAGCCCATCGCGTTCGCCGACGCCGTATGGGCATACACTCTCGGAGCGTCGTGCGCGATAAAAAAAGGGGTGAAAAACGCAAGGGAGGCGGCGGAGATACTCGGCGACGGTCTGCAGGCGTTCTGTGTTCCCGGATCCGTCGCGGATCACAGAAAGGTAGGCAAAGGACACGGCTCGCTTGCCGCCATGCTGCTTTCCGAGGAGACAGAGTGCTTCTGCTTCCTTGCCGGGCATGAATCCTTCGCGGCGGCCGAGGGCGCGATAGGTATCGCGAGAAGCGCGAATATAGTGAGAAGCAAGCCTCTGCGTGTTATACTGAACGGGCTTGGCAAGGACGCGGCATATATTATTTCCCGTATAAACGGCTTTACTCACGTAGAAACAGAGTTCGACTTTTTCTCCGAGGAGCTTAAAATAACAGGCAAACGCTCGTTCTCGTCCGGCAAACGCGCGGAAATACTCTGCTACGGAGCGGACAGCGTTCAGGAGGGGGTGGCGATAATGCGCCATGAAAACGTCGATGTATCCATCACCGGCAACTCGACAAATCCGGCGCGTTTCCAGCACCTTGTGGCGGGTACCTACAAAAAATACTGCAACGAGATCGGGAAAAAATATTTTTCCGTAGCCTCCGGCGGCGGCACGGGCAGAACTCTTCATCCTGACAACGTGGCGGCGGGCCCCGCCTCCTACGGACTTACCGACTCGCTCGGTCGCATGCACTCCGACGCACAGTTCGCCGGCTCCTCCTCCGTTCCCGCTCATGTGGAAATGATGGGACTGATAGGCATGGGAAACAACCCGATGGTCGGAGCTACCGTCGCCGTCGCCGTGGCGGTCGCGACCTCGGAAAAGCAGAGCTGAATTTTCAATAAATTCCGCATTGACAAATAAAAAGTATCAGAATTTTACTGAAAAAATTTTCCCAAATCCATGTATTATTCGGATAAATTCCGCCAAACTAATAAATGAAAGGAGTTGAAACTCAAATGAACAACAATCAGAACAGAAATCAGAATAACAATCAGAATAATAACCAGAACCAGCAGAACAACAATCAGAATCAGAACAAAAACCAGAATAACAATCAGCAGAACAATCAGAACAAAAATCAGCACAACGACCAGAACAGATATCAGCAGAATAAGGATATGGAGTGCGACGACTGAAGCACGCCGGCATTTCCGGGAACGGGGAGACTCTTATTTAAAAAGGGTCTCCCTTTTAACATCGGAAAGTTTATTTCTATAAATGTTTAAATATTTTTAATTTACATATTTACGCATTGACAAAATACTTTGTATGTTATATAATATTGTTTATTGCTGAAAAAATAAAAAATCCCCACGACGGGAAGATTACAAAAAGGAATTGAAAAAATGGGAATCATCGAGCTTGTACTGATAGCCGTGGGGCTTTCAATGGACGCGTTCGCGGTCTCAGTCTGTAAAGGCATAAAAATAACTAAATTGAAATACTCCCACATTTTCGTCATTGCGTTGTTTTTCGGGGTATTTCAGATGCTCATGCCGCTTTTAGGCTGGCTGCTCGGGAAGCAGTTTGAAGAATACATAGTTTCCTTTGACCACTGGATAGCCTTCGTCCTGCTCGCTTTTATCGGAGGCAAAATGCTCTTTGAAGCCTTCCGGGGAAGGGAGGAAGAAACGGTGGGAACCGACAGCCTCGATCTTAAAGAGCTGACTGTCCTCGCCGTCGCGACAAGCATAGACGCCCTGGCGGTCGGCATCACCTTCGCCTTTATGAAGGTAAGCATACTACCCTCGGTTTCCCTTATAGGCGTGACCACATTTTTATTCTGCTCCGTCGGTGTCTTTATCGGGCACCGCTTCGGCGCGGTCTTCGGTAACAAATCCGAGATATTCGGGGGAATAATCCTCATTCTTATAGGACTGAAAATACTCCTCGAACATCTCGGTATACTGAGCTTCTGAGATTACACGCGCATACTCTTTACTCAGTCCTCAACGATCCCCAGCCCGGAAAGCCTCGCGGTAAAGCTTTTGACGTCGGAGAGCGCTTTTTCAGCGTCAACGTCGTATTTTTCGGTGATCAGGTCGGCTATCTCCGTTTCGGACAAGCCCCGGTCTATTCCGTTCCATATATCAAGCGCGGTCCCGTTAAGCTTAATCATGGAATTGAAGTCCCTGCCCGCCTCGCCGGTGGCGAGCGCCACGTTCTGCCCGGCAACCCTTCTGACTATAAATCCGTTTTTTATTTTCATAACGCCGATACCTTTCTTTTTTCTCGAATATTTCTAAAACTACTTTTGATAAAGCTTGTGTTTTATAAAAAGTTTTTGGGAAGTTTCAGAAACACTTTTTTCAAAAAGGGTTTCTGAAGAATTTTGGATATTCTTTCCCGGTAAGCGCGCTGTAAGCGGTTTTTACGGCTTGCTCGGAAATATCGCAGCTCAGCTGATAAAACGGTGCAAGCCCGCACATCCGGTCAAAAAGCTCAAGTGAAAGCAAAGCCGCCGTCGCATCCCCGACTGGAATAAATATCTGGCTTATCAGCTCATCAAGAACTGCCCCCGGCTCCACCGTTTTTATTGAGTTTTCCTTTCCGCGTTTCAGAATACAGACTCCGCCCAGCACGGCGCAGCGGTTTTTATGCCACCCCTCCTTGCCCGACCAGGGCGTCGAGCAGATAAACGCTTCCTTCTCCCCGATTAATACGACAGGCTTGTCGCCGTTTATTATATCGACCTTATCACCGAGATACTTTTTCCACTGACGGATATGCGTCGATTTTCCCGTACCGCTCGGAGCGGTGAAAACGTACGCGCGCTCGCCGCAAGTGATCGCCGCTCCGTGTATGGCAAATACGCCGTAATACGGCACGCTCCTCATTATATCCCTGTACAAAAGGCTGAACTCAGTATACCACGGGGGAAAATCCGGGCTTTCGTTTACAGCGGCGTCAAGCTCCTCTGCGCCTATCCCGACCGTTATATCGGTTCTGCCGGAAGCTGTCAGATAATCCCCGCACAGCTCCTTTATCTGCCCGTACCTGCATCTTATCTCCGTGTTTATCCCGGCAAAGCTTATTTTAAATTGATAATTAAAGTTCATCTGAAAAGCTATGTATCTATCCTCCGTTTGCGGGTTTATGTCAGTCTATATTTTATTATACAAAAATATATATGTTCTGTCAACACTATTCGGAGATTTATCGGATATCGTGATTTCATGAATAATTCAGGATAATTCAGGGAACTTTTTGACTTGGATTATAATAGTAAGTGCAACTGTAGAAAAAGAGAGGCAAAAAGGTGAAAAAGGATTGCAACTCACTGAAAAAACCTTTATAATGGTAAATGACGAGTAAAC
>CALYAD010000002.1 GCA_944393415.1 uncultured Clostridia bacterium
TCAGGGAACTTTTTGAAAAAAGTTCCCTGAGACCCTCAAAAACTTTTCCGGAGGGGATAAGTAATTGGATTTGAGTAAGCAAGATATTACATCTCCGTCTCCGACTTCACCGGACTTCAGCGGAGCGCCGCGACGTGCACAGCGTTACTCCGAATTTTCAAAAAGCCGGAGGCGGAGATGAAACACCATGCCTGCTGAAATCAGAGATACACCTTTTTTAGAGAAATTTTTGGGAGGTTAAGGAACACTTTTTTTCAAAAAGGGTTCCTGAGAAAAAGTTTCCGTCTACGACTTCTCCGGATTTCAGCGGAGCGCCGGGAGGTGCGCAGCAGAAGTTTTTGAATTGGGATAAAAAAAGGTGAAACTTTAAAAAAGTTCCACCTTTTTTCAAAGACTCTTATGTACACTATGAACAAAACTTTTGTATAAATATGGGTAAAACAAACAAATTTGAGAAAATATATAATAAATTTTAAAATAGTATTGACTTCATTTTATTTTTGTGTTACTATATGGTCATAAACGCAAAATAAAGGAAGGGATCATAATATGAACAGTGTAAAAAATCAAGAAGTTTAAAAGTACGTTCTGATCTGCATAAATGCGACAACTCGTGAATTATCAAAATAATATTATTGAAGCATCAAATCGTTTCCATTTGCTTCTTTCGCCATACTCCGGGAGGTACTCCGTGAATTTTTTTGAAGCATCGTGAAAAATATTCTACGTCAGGGAATCCTGAAAGCAATAGACTGTCATTTACATATGTATTTATCGAATTTCCAGCTTTGTTTATCGATTTTTCATTTTATTAACCGATTAATTCTGTTATAATAAAACTGTAAGCTATGTGGTGGACATTTCTGCCGAGGGGATAAGTTTTGAGAAGCTTTTGTATGTGCAGAAGATTCTCGCAGTAATTTTATTGCGTCGCCTGCGGCGGCATGGGAGGATTATTATGAAGGAAATCAAGCAAATGAAAGACCTCGTCGTTGGCGTTATCGGTTTGAATTTTGGTGCTTATCACCTTAAAAGCGTAATTGCAGACGGCGCGACCGTAGGAGCAATATGCGATAAGAACGAGAAAGTGCTTAAAAAGGTAGGAGACGAGTGCAATATACCCGAGGATAAGAGAGTGACGGATTGGCACGATATTCTCAATAACAAGGATATAAACGCGGTAATCGTAGTTACTCCCGATATGGTACATAGGGAAATGGTAGTGGCGCTTCTTGACGCAGGTAAAAACGTGCTTTGCGAAAAGCCACTCGCACTTGAAAAGTGCGATATAGACGCTATCGTTCAAGCGGTGGAAAGAAATCCTCAGTGCAAGTTTATGGTAGGTCAGATTTGTCGCTTTACGCCCGCCTTCGTTAAGGCAAAGGAACTTGTAGACACCGGCAGGATAGGCGAGCTTTATTTCGTTGAGAGCGAATACGCGCACGATTACCAGCATATGTTCGAGGGCGGAGAATATAACTGGCGTATCGATCCCAAGCGTCATGGCGTTATCGGCGGGGGATGTCACGCGGTGGATCTTCTTCGCTGGATAGTAAACGAGGATCCATGTGAGGTCTACGCTTACGGTACCCATAAGCTTCTGCTGATGCTTCCATACGACGACGCGACTATTTCAATTATGAAATTCCCTAAATCCAACGTAATGGGTAAAGTTTTCGTTTCTACTGGTTGTAAGCGTAATTACACTATGCGCACCTGTCTCTACGGAACCAAGGGAACGCTTATCTTCGATAACACCTCGCCTGGTATGCAGTTCTTTGAGGCTGACGAGCAGGGACATGGTGCCAACGATTGCAAGACGATAGAAATCGATATTGCAAATCATAATACTGACTACGAGTTTAAGAAGTTTGCAGACGCAATAATAAATAATAAGGTTGTTGAAATGAACGTTTTCGAGGGAGCAAAGACAGTTGCCGCTTGCATGGCAATCGTTGAGTCCTCAGTGACGGGTAAAATAGTAAATCCCAACTATGATTTTGGATAATAAAGGGGTAGGCTTATTAAGATAGCCAAAGAAAAAGCGGATATTTTTACCAAAAGGTATCGAATATCCGCCTGTTTTGTTATATAATAATTCACGACAAATAACACACAAGGAAGTAGCGTAAAATATAAATTTCATCGCGTCAGAATACAGACAATTTCACGCCTTAATTTTCTAAAAGCGCAAAGCACTTTTGCTTACCAAATACTCACCTTGTGAGTATTTGCCAAGCACGAAAATTATTTTTAACTATTTTAGCCGCCTGCGGCGGCAATGGGAGATAATTATGAAGCATCTTGAGCATTACTTTGATTTTTGCGTCATAGGAGGCGGCATGGCGGGAATGTGCGCGGCTATAGCCGCCGCGCGCCATGGTATAAAAACGGCCCTCGTTCAGGATCGTCCGGTGCTCGGAGGAAACGCGTCCAGCGAAATACGTATGCATATCTGCGGCGCCCATGGCAAGGACAGACGTGAGACCGGGCTGATAGAGGAGTTTATTCTCGAAAACTTTTACCGGAACACAAATCAGAATTATTATATATGGGACAGCGTGCTTTACGAAAAGGCATATTATCAGGAAAATCTGTCGCTGTTCCTTAACTGCACTGTAAATGAGGCCGAAATGGACGGAAACCGGATCGTTTCCGTTACGGGCTGGTCGCTTACAAGCGAAACCTATCATAAGTTTTACGCGGAGTTCTTTGCGGACTGCTCAGGGGATTCCATCCTCGCTCCGCTTACAGGGGCGCATTATATGCAGGGACGGGAGTCGAAGAGCGAATACGGAGAAACTATTCCTCCGGATACCGCGGATAAAAAAACAATGGGTATGAGCTGTCTTTTCCAGATTCGCGAGACGGACAGACCTCAGCCCTTTATTCCGCCGTCATGGGCTTACGTTTATCCCGACGACTCGGCGTTTGCGCATAAGGGACACGATCTGAAGACCAACTGGTGGTGGATAGAGCTGGGAGGGGAGCAGGACAGCATACACGATACCGAGGAGATAAAGCACGAGCTGCTGAAGATCGCCTTCGGGGTATGGGATCACATGAAGAACCGCGGAGATCACGGCTGTGAGAACTGGATAATGGATTGGATAGGCTTTCTGCCCGGTAAACGCGAGAGCCGACGGTATAAAGGAAAATATGTCGTAACGCAGAACGACGTTGAGGCGGAGGGGCGGTTTGACGATCTGATCGCTTACGCGGGCTGGACAATGGACGATCATTTTCCCGCGGGGTTTTACCATACCGCCTCTCACCCTACCATATATCACCCCGCGCCGTCCCCTTGGGGAATACCGTACAGGGCGCTGATATCGGAAAATATAGAAAATCTCTGCTTTGCGGGGCGTAACATCAGCGTTACGCACGCGGCGCTCAGCTCCTCGCGGGTCATGGCTACCTGCGGGCTGCTGGGGCAGGCGCTCGGCACCGCGGTATCTATCGCGGTAAAGGACGGACTCGGGCTAGATCGGATAGATATACCGAAGCTGCAGGCGGAGCTGATGGAGGACGACTGCTGGCTTCCGTTCCGTTTAAGAGAGGTCTCTCCTCTTACAAAGGAGGCGGCGAAGAGTCACCCGGTCTTAGGCGACGGGCGGGACCGTCCGGATGAGAACGGAAGCAACGCCGCTATGCTGGAAAAAGGCGAGGAGGCGGTATTTTCATTTGACGGTTTCCGCGATATAAAAGGGGTCAGGCTCGTGTTCGATTCCAACCTGAACCGCCCGGAAAAAAATATGCCCTGCGCGTATCCGCTGGAGCTGAAGGGGTACCGCACTCCGGAAACGCTCGTTAAGAGCTACCGTATAGTTTTCCGCACACCGGACGGAAATGTCACGCTCGAGGAAAACAACAATTACCAAAGACTGAATGTAAAAAGCGTTGCGATTAAAGCCGACCGGGTAACCTTCATCCCGCTTGAGACTCACGGCGCGGAAAAGTGCGCGGTATTTTCGATAGATATTTTGTAAATCGGCTTTACCCTCGGGAACTTTTCTTAAAGGAAATATACCTGAAGCAGGGCGGACGGGATAAATCTTGCCGGAGCCGCTTCTCCCTGCCTTATGAAATTTTTTCAGAGAAGTTTTAGGAAAGATCTTAAAAGATTTTTGAAAAAGTTTTTTACATAACGAGGACGATCAAAATGAGTTTTATTTCTGAGCTTTCGGAGCCTATCCGACGCAGTCCGTTTTATTGCCGCCCGCTCGCGCTTTTGTCGGCGGTCTTTATCGTTACGCTGTTTACGGCGCAGACAAGCACTGTCTTATCTGCGCTTTTTATTATTTTTATAATTTCTTATTCCGTATTTATTCTTTTTAAGTATGGAAGGCGTTCGCCGCTGCCTTATCTCTTGCTGTCTTTTATGCTGCTTGGTCAGATACTTGCTCTCAGCGCTGAGAACGGATACCGTCGGGCAAGCGCCTTTGACGGTCAGACTGTTGAAGCAAAGGTGGTAATTACCGGTAAAATATATTCCGAAGCCTTTGGCTCGGCCTGGGAATGCAGGATACTTACCATAAATGGGGAAAAGCATACCGGCAACGCCGTGCTTGAGGTCACGGAGGCTCCTGATTTTCTGATTTATGACACAGTGCTTCTCAGTGCCGAGGCCGCCGACGCGCGGAAGGGGTGCGTTGGCGCCGAGCTTTTAAGCATAAAAGCGGAAAGGGTATATCTGGATCTTACCTCGAAGAAAATAGAAACGGTTACAAATGAGAACAAAAAAGGTCCGGAGTATCTGCTGTACAGGCTCAGAAGCGCTATAGGCGCGAGGTTTGACGGCGCGCTTTCGTCCGGCGCCTCGGCATACGCAAAGGCCCTGCTGATCGGAGACTGCGAAGAGCTGGGAGGAGATTTCCGCCGGGATATGTCTGCAATAGGGATATCGCATATACTGTCTGTCAGCGGTATGCATACCTCGGTTATAGCCGCCTTCATTTCCGTGCTTTGTGAGAAGGCGGGGACTTCAAGAAAAACAAGGTCGGCAATCGTCTGTATCGCGGTGCTTGTCTTTATGGCGGCGGCGGGTTTTTCATCGCCGGTAGTGCGCTCGGCGATAATGCTTGTCCTTTCGGTCGTGCCGGTCTATGCCGGACGAAGGGGAGACAGCGTTACAGCGCTCTTCTTATCCGGATTTATAATATGTATGTTTTCTCCCGAGACAGCGGTTTCCTGCAGCTTTCTTTTATCCTTTTCCGCTTCGCTTTCGCTCGTGGTTACCGCCTCTTATTTTTCCTCCCGCGCGGCGTACGGACTTTTTTCCTCCCGTGCGGGTGATCTGAAAAAGGGCTTTGCGGTTATCAGAAAGATACTTCTTTCCGTTACGGTAAGCCTCTGCGCATCTCTTATAACCGTCCCCGTGCTTTCGCTTTATTTTTCGGAAACGTCGTTTGTCGCCGTGCTGACAAATTTAGTCGCGCTTCCCTGCGCTACTGTGGCGATGGCTCTTGCGCTGCTTTTGCTTGTGTTTTCCGGAGTTCCGGGTATTTCTCAGCTGCTCTCCGCCGCTTTTAATGCGATATATGCTTTTACCGAAGGCTTTGCGGAGCTTATTGCCGGTAATTTCGAGACGTCGGTCTCTCTTTCCTATCCATTTTTCGTGCCTGTTCTGATTCTGCTTTTCTGTATTTTCCTGTTTTTGAGGCTGCGCGGAGTGCGGCATCCGGCGGCACTGATCGCGCCCTTCGTTTTCTGCGCGGTTGTGTTTACGGCAGGCGTGCAGATATACGGAGCGGCAACCGCCGACAGAAACGAGGCGGTATATCTGGCGGATAAAAGCTCTGAGGGCTTTCTCATATGCTCCGGATCCAAGACGCTTTATATAGATATAGGGAGAGGAGGAAAGTCGCTTCCCACGATCGGACTTGATATCGCAAAGACCCGTTACTGCGAAACAAAGCCGGACGCCATTATGCTTACGCATTATCACGCCGACCATATATCGACCCTGAAAAGGCTTGTCCCTTATTACAGGGTAAAAACGGTTTATATTCCGTATCCGGAAACGGACGGCGACCGTTCTGTTCTGGCCGGTATAGAAAAAACGGTAAGCGGCTGTGAGCTTGTTATGTACGCAAGAGGCGAGGAAATAAGCTTTGGCGGCGCGGTGATCGAGACGCAGCCTTTTTCCGTGCTTGAGCGTTCTGCTCATCCTGTCGTTTCACTCGGAATAAGACTGGGGAAGATACGTATATTTTACGCGGGCTCGTCGCTTGAGGAGTCGGAAGCCGCGTACTTCGCGGAGCGGAAGCTTGGCTTCAGCGACGCCGTGATCTCGGGCGGCCACGGGCCGGTACGGAAGGAGGAGATAAGGTTTTATTCCGTGCCTGCGGGATGTCCTGTATATGTTTCCCCGTATGCCGGCGGAGAGACGGAAAAGCTGTTCCCCGACGCGGACATACGGTTTCTGAAGGAGGACGGGGACGGATTGGTACGCGCCGTTTTCGGGGAGAAAAAGGCGGAGCTTATACCTCAAGCATCTGCTCGCACAGACTTGCGTAATCAATTCCGCGGTATTTTGCCGCCTGAGGCAGCAGACTTGTCGCGGTCATACCGGGCAGGGCGTTTATTTCGAGTGCGTAGAGCAGACCCGTTTCCTGCTCGAGTATAAAATCTGTGCGGCTGAAATTGCGCATCCCGACAGCCTGATGTGCTTTCAGCGCTATCCTCATTGCCCGCGCCGTCAGCTCATCGGAAAGCGGAGCGGGGGTTATTTCCTCTGTGCGTCCGAATATGTATTTGTTGTTGTAATCGTAAAAACCGTTTTTCGGGTTTATCTCGGTTACCGCAAGCGGCTTATCACGCAGTACACCTACGGTCAGCTCGCGTCCGAATACCGCGCTTTCAAGCAGTACGCGCTCACACTGCCCAAGCGCTTTTTCGACCGCCTCCTCAAGTCCGAACGGGCGCATAACAAAAGACACCCCCACGCTTGACCCCCCGTTTGCCGGCTTTACCACACAGGGATATCTGGGCGGAAGCGGAGGAGTCCGCTGTCCCTTCAGGTAAACGGTATACTCCGGAGTGAGTATTCCGGACGCAGCAAACAGCTTTTTGGTAAGTATTTTATCCATTGCGACGGCGCACGCGGACGGCGGACTGCCGTTATAGACTATGCCGAGCGCTCCGAGCAGCGCCTGTATGTTTCCGTTTTCCCCGTCGCCTCCGTGCAGCGCCAAAAACACTCTTTGAGCCGATTTAAGCAGTCCCAGTACGCTTTCGGTTATCGAAACGCCGTTTTCCGGCGGAGGAGATTTGTCAAATACGGGGCTGTTTTTTTCTATTTCATCGTACGTGCGGAAAAACTGTTCCCTTAATACAGGGCTTTCTTTTGACGGATCGAGCAGCGCCACGCTGTGACCGCGGGAAGTGAGTGCGGCAGCTATCATTTTTCCCGAGCACAGCGAAACCTCTCTTTCGGGACTTATGCCGCCGGCAAGAACTGCTATCTTCATATTTTCCGAAAACCGCTTCCTTTCTCAGGTAATACCCTTATATGGCTGTGCGCTTCAGTCCTTGGATTTTTTTATATGAAAGAAGGTACGCAGCATGGGTTTGAGCGCTTTCGGAGCTTTCCAGACTACTATTTTCATTTTTCTGACCAACCTTTCTGAGAATTTTTTACCGTTTACTTGATCTTTTGATTATTTAACTATTTCCAGATAAAGCACGCCACCCCGAAAGCTACGGACGCCGCCGCGCAGGCGCCGACCAAAACTACGGGAGGCAAAAACATGGTCAGCAGCACGCCCGCTCCGAAGGCAGGAAGAGCCGCGGACGCAAGCTCGCACAGATTGTTACATGAACACGGTCTCATAGCATAATTCTTCCTTTCTGTATATAAAGGGTTAAAGAGTCTTTACCTGTTTTGTGTCTCAAAATCATTATATGCCGGATAGGCCGCGATGTTTACTTTTTACGGCGGCAAATTTTTTTTGTAAAATATTTTGCTCAGGGTATTGACAAAAATATATTGTTATGATATCATAATGATATCAGACAAGGAATTAGCGTGAAAAATATATTACATCGCATCAGGATGCGGCTGATTTCACGCATAAATTTTTTTGCAGAGCAAAACACGAAAATTTTTCATGTCTGTTAAAAACCGATTAAAACGGTTAAAAACCGATAAAAACGGTTAAAAACCGATAAAAACGGTTTTTTTAGCTGCCTGAAGGCAGCAGGGGGGAATTTATATGCAAGAGAAAGTACTGAACAATCGCAGGCACGGCATGGCCGCCCTGCTGATCACTACGGTTTTGTATGTCGCGGCGCTTATCGGAATGATCTTCGGAGGGATACGGATGGATGCCGGCGGTTCTCCGGTACTGTTTATTATCTGTATCGTCTGGCTGTGTATAGGCTGGCTGCCTTATCTCGGACTAAGGATACTTAAGCCCTCGGAGGCGCTGGTGCTCACGCTTTTCGGCAAATATATCGGAACTATCAAGGGAGACGGCTTCTATTTTATAAATCCTTTCTGCGTCGGAGTCAATCCGGCTTCAAAAACAAAGCTTAATCAGAGCGGGGACGTCAGTACTATCGGTCAGGTTATAGGAGCCGCGGAAACAATGATAAACGCGGATATGGGTAAAAAGCTGTCGCTTAAGATCATGACGCTTAACAATAACCGCCAAAAGATCAACGACTGTCTCGGCAACCCTATAGAGATAGGAATAGCGGTGACATGGCGCATAGTAGACACGGCGAAGGCGGTGTTCAACGTTGATAATTACAAGGAATTTCTTTCGCTGCAGTGCGACGCCGCTCTCAGAAACATAGTCCGTATTTATCCGTACGACGTAGCGCCCGACGTGGATACTACCGGAGACGGTATTGCCGACGACGGAAGCCTGCGCGGCTCAAGCGAGGTCGTCGCCTCAAGAATACGCTCAGAAATACAGAGCAGGGTGGAGGAAGCAGGACTTGAGATAATCGAGGCGCGTATAACCTACCTCGCGTACGCTACCGAGATTGCCGCCGTAATGCTTCAGAGGCAGCAGGCGTCCGCGGTGATAGACGCCAGGAAAATGATCGTGGAGGGCGCGGTCGGGATGGTTGAAATGGCGCTTAACCGTCTTGAGGAAGGAAAAATGCTTGAGCTGGACGATGAACGCAAGGCCGCAATGGTATCAAATCTTCTTGTCGTGCTGTGCGGAAACCGTGACGCGCAGCCGATAGTAAACTCAGGTAGTCTTTACTGATATGAACGATAACGCCAAAAAGCAACTTCTCCTCCGGCTCTCTCCGAAGCTGTATGAGGCCATTGCTGCCTGGGCGGAGGATGATTTCAGGTCTGTGAACGGGCAGATAGAGTATTTGCTGACCGAATGTGTACGTCAGCGTAAGAAAAACGGCAAAAATCTCCCGGAGGATAGGGATTAAATATATTAATAACATAGTAGTAGGCAGGATCAATACTGTTTCAGTATTTGAACCTGCCTCGTTTTTCATGTTTAAATAAATGATATTAAAAAAATAATTTTTTATTCAATCCAGACAATATATGTCTATATTAAGCTTTATATTATACTTGCAGCTGCAAAAAAATATGAAAAGAGGTAATGATTATGTCATGTAGAGATAAATATATAACAAAAATTACAAATATAGATGCTAAGATAACAGAGTCTATGATTTCGCAACCTTTAGTAACCCAGTCAGTAGAACGACTTTTGTTTGGAGTTGATTCTGAATTTCAGTCTAATGATTTACTACAGAATAATATAAATCATTTTGAATGGGTTATACGAAACAAAATATATCCTAATTTCTGGGGGAGGAGTATAGTTGGCAATAACAGTCTTACAAAAAATGAAATTAAATTTCTTCATGATAATGGTTGTAAAATTGCCGTATATTATAATACATCAGATCCGAAACTAACAGATGAACAAGGTAAAATTATTGCTAAAAAAGCAGTTATAAAAGCACTAGAGCTTGGGATTCCAGAAGGTACGGCTGTTTTTTTGGAAATAAACAATGATGAGGATATTTCAAGAGATTATATGCGAGGATATGCAAATGCATTAATAGCAGAAGGATATACTCCGGGTTTTAAAGCTAATACAGATGCTAAATATATTTTCGATCGTGAATTTAGCCATGGTGTGCTTAGGGATAGAGATATTTTTAATAAATGTCTGATTTGGGCTATAGCTCCATGTTTAGTAGAATATGAAAGTATGAAAACATCACATTTGATACACCCTGATAATTGGATGCCATTTGCTCCATCAAGTATAACTCGAAAAGAAATAGCTATTTGGCAGTATGGTAAAAATTGTCACACTATCGAAGATAATGCTGGAGAAAAAATATCATTCAATTTAAATCTCGTAAGAAATGAACAAGTAATTATTGAAAAAATGTTTTAATTCAGACGCGTTATATAAAAGGAGGAAAAGCAATGATATGTATAAATTCTGTTAATGTATATCCAAACAATATTGTTCTTAAGAAGGGTGAATGGTATTACGGTATTTCTGTTGAAATTTGTCCAACAAATGCTTCATGCAAAAATGTAACTTGGTATAGTGATAACGCTGATGTTGCAGCTGTTAATGCTTCGAGTGGGTACATATATGCTGTAGATATAGGGACAGCAAAAATTTATGCTGTTGCAGCGGATGGTAGTGGATGTAAGAATTATATCACTGTAACTGTAAATAATACTGTAAAAATAAGCTCAATTACTTTAAGTAATACAAATTTATCACTTGAAGAAGGTAATACTTATTCTTTAACTGCAACAATATATCCTGAAAATGCAACCTATAAAACATTATCTTGGAATAGTAGTAATACAAATGTTGTTACAGTTGATAACGGAGTGGTACATGCTGTGGCTAAAGGTACAGCAATTATAACGGCAACCGCAATAGACGGAAGCGGGAAATATGCAATTTGCGATATTTCAGTGACAGGTGATACATTGGTTACATCTGTTATTGTAAGTCCGTCGAGCAAAACTTTGACGGTAGGCAACTCTGTTTATTTAACTTTAAAAGTCTTGCCAACAAACGCTGACAATAAAAATGTTCTTTGGAGTAGTAGTAATACTAATGTGATAACTGTTAATCCAAATAGCGGCCTTATACATGCAAAAAATCCCGGGGTTGCTAATATATACGCAACAGCACAAGATAATAGTGGGAAAAGAGGAACTTGCAGAATCACTGTTAACTCAGCGTATCATGTTAATTCAGTTATGGTATGTCCTCAAGAAATAACAATGAATGCATTTAGTACTATATATCTTAGCGCAACAATATGCCCTGCCTATGCAAGTAATAAATCTGTAATATGGCAAAGTAGTAATCCTAATGTAGCGACAGTTGGTACATATACTGGAATGGTAACTGCAATTTCAAGTGGTACAGTAACTATTACAGCAACAACAGTTGATGGCGGACATAAAAGCAGTTGTATAATTACAGTAATTTCAAAAGAAAAAGTTATAATAAGAAAAGATACTGTATCTTTTTATATACAATTTTTAAACGGCTTGATATGGAAAAATGTTGGTTATGATTTGTCTAAAACTAATACTTTGATTCCACAAACTGCTAAGGATAGATCAAATGAAAATTTATCAAAAACCTTTAGCGAAAAACAGATTGCGTTTTTATATCTTTTTGACCCTTTGGGAGTTGAACATTATGTTAAGTATTACTATCTTAATCATGAGATAGATATTGCTGAATTACTTTTTTTTAAGGATAGAATTTATAAAGAAATCTACGGTGTAAAGCCACAATTGTTTCGAGTTTTGCCAAACGGTACAATTAATTATTATAACTATCCCGATAATGCATCTTCCGATTTCAGAAAATCGGTTTACTCATATGCAGAAATTTTGTTTGGTTGGCATACGATTGTTGACTCTCTTTCAATAGCTGGTTTTATTTACAACATATTGGAGGATATATTTACAAGCATACCTGTTGTATCAGGAGTGTTACTTGCTGTAGAACTATATCAAGCTTTATTCTTTTCAGGTTCTGTTAACGGTATACTGTCAAGCGGAGTTTCAAATTTCATTGATAATTACGTATCGAGTACATATGGAACAACTGTTAAGGATATGCTGGGATGGTCTGGTGCATTGTTAAATGTATTGAGTACTCTTGGTAATGCACTTGCCGATTCATTCTCACCACCAAATATAAATGATATAGCTATATACAATAAAGTAAAAACTTTGAACTATCAATCGGATTTTATAATTAATGGATGCGGAGTATCAATAGATGATATTATTAATCGCTGTATTACATGACTGTAAATATAAACACCCAAGGCTACCAAAAGGTAGTCTTGGGTGACATTATTTAATCACCATATTTCGGTTGGGTATCCGTTCCATTCGGGAGAGGAAAATCCTTGTGCTTCAGAGTGATAATATATTGTATAGTGAACATCTGTGGGTCTTATCGGCATTTCATCTTCGGGATATACGTATTCTGAGGGAGCGTCTCCTTCAAATTTAACCTTTTCCAAGGTATTGCATCCACTGAAAGCATGCTCTGTAATATTTATCACGGTTTTGGGGATTATGATCTCAATTAACTTGGACTGACCTCCGAACGCCCTGTCTCCTATTGCTGTAAGACCTTCGTTTAAGCTGACGGACTCTAATTCTGCGCAGCCGCCGAATGCCTGAGAACCTATCGTTTTTACACTTTGAGGAAAAACCATTTTACGAATGCTTGTGCCGGCAAAAGCGGCGTCTCCGATTATAACGATACCGTCTTCAAGTTCAACAGTCTCAAGCCCGGAATAACAAAAGCTTTCCCAGCCGATTTCTGTAATTCCCTTTGGAATCTTTATTTGCTTTAAAGCTATGCAATTTGCAAACGCGCGATTACCTATCTTTGTCAGGCCTTCGGGCAAGGTTATGCTCGAGAGAGACGTACAATCCTCAAACGCTCCGTTTCCGATAGCTTTGATACTGCTTGATAAATATACAGTGGTAAGGGAAGAGCATTTGGAAAACGCACTGTTGCCTATATTGGTGATTGTTTCAGGCAAAGTTACAGAAATAATGGCGGTGTTGGCTGAAAAGCAGGTATTGCTGATTTCCGTTACATTTTTCCCTTCTATTATTTCGGGGATAACAACCTCGGCAGCTGTGCCGATATATTCAGTAATCGTGATATCTCCGTCATCGTTTTCGGTATACTTGAAATCCGAAACCGGACTTTCGGGATCTTTTGTACCGTCATTATTATCAGTAATATTCGGTGGGTCATCCGCAGGCGTATCGATTTTACTGTTATCGCAGCCGGCTAAAACAGATAAAGCTAAAACAACCGTTATAAGCATAGATACTGATTTTTTCATTATAAATTTGTTCCTTTCATACAGAACGGATATTTGTTTTGCGTAAATTTTCTGACATATCCTGAACACGCTTAAAGCGTCAACCATTCTTGTGCGTATCAAGAAACCGTGTAAAGATATCAGATCAAACCCGTTTTAAATTCTTGAGTCGATATCCCTCAGGTAGTCTATACAGCGCTTGACCTCTTCGGCACCGGTAGGATCAAGCCCTTCGCTCTCGACGATTACGGCGCGTCCGGTTCCGACAGCCTTTTTAAGTACCTCTGCGACCGGCGCGGTCCCCTGACCGAGCGACTTTCCCTCTCCGTTTTCAAAACCGTCCTTTAAGTGGATCATTTTTACTCTGCTGCCGTAGCTGTCAAGCAGCGCGCACGGGTCCTTTCCGGCTACATAAACCCAGTACGTATCCACCTCGAAAAGTATGTCTGTGCGCTTATAAAACTCCTCCAGCGGTATAAGACCCTCCGGGGTTTCCCTCAGCTCCGAATCATGGTTGTGATAGTGCAGCGTGATCCCCTCTTTTTTCAGAGCCTCGTTCCATGCCGCGAACTTTCCGCACATCATATCTATCTCGGCTTTTGTTTTGTGAGGCGCCCACGGAACTATTATGTTATCGCAGCCTATAGCCTTATGATACGCTACCGTAGCGTCGAAATCCTTGTCCAGCAGCTCCCAGCCGGTGTGGGTTCCGACGGCGCGCAGACCGTATTTGTCGAGCCGGTCCTTTACCTTTTCCGCGGGATTACCGAAAAAGCCCGCGAACTCAACCGTTTTGTAGCCCATTTCCGCTACCTTTGCAAGAGTGCCTTCCAGATCCTTTTCGGAAATATCTCTGAGGCTGTAAAGCTGTATACCGTATTCTCTCATAATTTATGTACGCTCCTTTATCAATTGTTTGTCTTATGTTTTCCGGCGGCGGTTCCCCGCCGTAATTTTTATAAATTTAATGGTACTATAAATTCCCATATTTGTCAATAGTCATATTGTCCAAACAAAACGCTGTTTTTTTGTATATATACACTATAGTTAAATTGCCGAAACCGATTGAAAATAAAAATCCGCTGTGGTATAATATAGCAGTCGGAAAATACATTTCGCAAATAATCGAAAAGGAGAAAATTAAATGAACTTACTCGGAAAAGCGCAGCAGCCGGGGTTCTGGCAGGAGGTCCGGGAAAAGGAGTGCTATAAAAAGCTCGTAGACGAGCTGCACGCCATCTGGGATAAACACTGTGAAAATACGCCTATCTACGCGCTGAAATACAGCGATTTCAAGCTTTTTTTCACCACCGGAAACCGTTCCGTGTATCAGACGCCGTATTTTTCACGGAGGCAGGCGCTCAACTGCTCCGCGCTCCTCTCGCTGATATACCCCGAGGAGGAAAAATACATAGTCCGGTTAATGGACGAAATTTACGCTGTCTGCGACGAATACACCTGGTGTCTGCCCGCGCATCAGCCCGGACTTGACAAAAACAACAACAGCCATGTCGATCTGTTTGCAAGCGAGACCGCTTTCGCGCTTGCCGAGATAGACACGATGCTCGGAGACCGGCTCGAGCCGCTGATACGCGACCGCATCAGGGTCGAGACCGAGCGCAGAGTGATCGGCTCCTATCTCAAAAATCGTTTTCACTGGGAAAAATCCACAAACAACTGGAACGCGGTATGTACGGGTTCGGTAGCGTGCACCGTAATGCTGATGTACCCCGAGCTTTTCGATACGCTGCTCCCGAGATTTGAGGAATCCATCGAGATTTTCCTTTCCGGCTTCAGCCGTGACGGTTTCTGCTATGAGGGCTGCGGCTACTGGCATTACGGCTTCGGCTTTTTCACGATCTTTGCCGATATGCTCCGAACATACACAAGCGGCGAAAAGGATTACTTTGTCCGTGAGGATGTGCGTAAGATAGCGACGTTTATACAGAAAATGTTCTTATCCGGGCGCGCCAGCGTCAGCTTTGCCGACGGAGGCAGAACCCTCTCCTATCAGCTCGGGCTTCTCCATTACCTCAAAAATCAGTATCCGGACGACGTGGTGGTCTACTCACCTAAATTTTCCTATAATGTAGACAGCTGCGGGCGTTTCTGCCGCCATCTCCGTTCCTTCAGCTGGTTTGATGAAAATATTTACGAAAACCCCGCGGCAGACAACAAAAGCGCGGAATACTACGCTCCGGACGCGCAGTGGCTGATCAAGCGCACCCCAAACTACGGATTTGCCGCAAAGGGCGGAAGCAACGCAGAGCATCATAACCACAACGACGTCGGCAGCTTCATATTTGCAAAAAACGGACATCACGTGCTTACCGACCCCGGCTCCGGAGAATACACCCGCCAGTATTTTGCCAAGGATACAAGATACACTATACTTGAATGCTCGTCCCGGGGGCACAGCGTCCCGATAATAAACGGCGATTTTCAGTGCGCCGGGAAGGAATTCAGAGCCTCCTCCATATCGTATGAAAACGGTGTGTTTACTGTGGATATAGCCGGAGCGTACGACTCGAAAGGGCTTGCGTCGCTTA
>CALYAD010000003.1 GCA_944393415.1 uncultured Clostridia bacterium
TAGTTTCACGCCCAAATTTTCTAAAAAGCTAAACGCTTTTTGCTTCGCAAAGCGAAGCCCGAAAATTTCTCATGTCTGTTTTGCGCTGCCTTGGGCAGCATGGGGAATTAGCGTGAAAGATCAATCTGATCACATCAAAATGCAGATAGTTTCACGCCCAAATTTTCTAAAAAGCTAAACGCTTTTTGCTTCGCAAAGCGAAGCCCGAAAATTTTTCATGCCTATTTTGTGCTGCCTTGGGCAGCATGGGGAATTAGCGTGAAAGATCAATCTGATCGCATCAAAATGCAGATAGTTTCACGCCCAATTTTTCTAAAAAGCTAAACGCTTTTTGCTTCGCAAAGCGAAGCCCGAAAATTTTTCATGCCTGTTTTGTGCTGCCTTGGGCAGCATGGGGGGATTATTATGAAGAAATCAGGATGCGGCTTTCTGCCTGTTATATTCGGAACGGATGAGACCGCGTACGGCTGCGCAAGGCTCTTTTACGAAAACTACGGCGCTGATTCCGTGCTTCTCGGCTCACGAGCGCACCCCGCCACCGACTATAGCCGTATATTTATCAGAAAGCTCATACCGAACCTTGACACCTCCGTTGTTTTCAGGCGTGAGGTTCCAAAAATATTAAAGGATCTGATAAGCGACTTTCCACGTCTGTTCCTCATTCCCTGCTCTGAGCGTTACACCTGTCTTTTGGTCAGAAACGCTCCCCTGATCGGCAGATTTGCTGAAAACCGCTTGCTGTCACCCCAAACCTACGAAAAAATACAGGATAAGCTATCGCTTTTTCTCACCTGCAGCAGGCTCGGTCTCTCATATCCAAGCTGTATAATATCCACTCCCTCCGTACTCTGCGGACAAGCTATACCTTTTGATTTTCCCTGTATGCTGTACCCCGTCAGATCAGAATTATCCTGTAAAGTCTCCGATATAAATGAAAAACACTATATTGGCATATATACTGGCAAGGACGAGCTTATGTCGGCACTCAGCGCTCTTATTTCCGCCGGCCATAACGAGCCTGTAATCCTGCAAGCGTACAGCCATCTCAAAAATATACGTATAATAAGCGCTTACTGTGGCATGAACGCAAAAGTCAGACTTATCGGAGCGCAAAAACCCATACAAAGAGGTCCCGAAGACAGCTTTCCCGGACGCTGCACCGAATTCGAATCGGTATACGACCGGGAAATATGCGGCTTCTGCGCGGATTTTCTTGAACGTATCGGGTTCCGCGGCTTCGCATGCGTTGAGCTTATAACTTACCCCGAAAGCGGAAAATATCTGTTTTCGGGCTTTAAGCCGTGTCCGGGAGCCTCCTTTTATAATATCCGAGCCGGCAGATATGATCTTATACGGTGCCTGGTGGAGGATATAACAGAGCGCTCCCCATATAAAGAGCGCCTGTACGCGGACGGAGGCAGCGTATCGAGTCTTCTTCCGACATTCCCCTTTTACAGACGTCCGGCCTTGGATTTCGCGAACGCCGAACGTCCCGACACAGTATTAAGCTATAGTTTTGATTTCAGTCCCGCCCGCATGCTTTCGCTCCTCAGATATAAACGGTCGGCAAAAGAAAATTCAGCTTCATGCCGCTGATAACGTTTAATTATCCAAAATACAGATAAATAAGGAGTCGGCTCATGAATCCGCATCTGAGTCGGCCCCTTTCCTGTACCCCTAAACCCTTAATTATTTCGCGCTTCCGGAGCATTTCCGGAAAACACGGCGGGTAAGTAAAAAGGAGTCGGCTCATACTTTCGTTTGAACCAACTCCTTTTATTTTGTGTATCAGTGAATTATGCAGCGCTCGGTATCCTTATCGAATACATGAACTCTCGGAAGCTCAACGGCGATCTTGACCTTATCGCCGGCTCTCGCCTCGGAACGGGGAGAAACACGAGCAATAAGCTGCTGTTCTTCATCGTCGGCTCCGGAAGTGGTGAGATAAAGGTATATCTCAGCGCCCATAAGCTCGGTAACATCGACGTTCGCCTCAATTATGGAATCGGGCATAGCTTCAAGATAGCGAGGCTCGTCATGCAGACACTCGGGACGAACTCCGAGTATAACCTCCTTACCTATGTAATCCTTGAGCGCGGGATTATTTGCCTTTTCCGGCGGCAGCTTAAGGCTGTTAGTGCCGAACGTGAAATAAAGATCCTCGCCCTTCTTCTCGATATTACAATTTATAAAGTTCATCTGAGGCGTTCCGATGAAGCCGGCGACGAACACGTTTACAGGGAGATCATACAGGTTCTGAGGAGTCGCGACCTGCTGAATAAGTCCGTCCTTCATAACGACTATCCTCGTAGCCATTGTCATAGCCTCGACCTGGTCGTGGGTAACGTATACAAACGTCGTTCCCAGCTTCTGATGTATCTTTGTAAGCTCGGTTCTCATCTGCGCACGCAGCTTAGCGTCAAGGTTTGAGAGCGGCTCGTCAAGAAGGAATACCTTAGGCTCACGGACTATCGCGCGTCCCAGCGCAACACGCTGCTTCTGACCTCCGGAAAGAGCCTTCGGTCTTCTCTCGAGAAGGTGCGTGATATCGAGTATACGGGCAGCCTCCTCAACGCGTCTCTTGATCTCCTCCTTAGGAGTCTTACGGAGCTTTAGTCCGAACGCCATATTATCAAAAACAGTCATATGAGGATAAAGAGCGTAGTTCTGGAACACCATCGCTATGTCTCTGTCCTTGGGCGCTATGTCGTTTACCAGCGTGTCTCCTATATGAAGCTCGCCCTCGGTTATCTCCTCGAGTCCCGCTATCATACGGAGAGTGGTGGTTTTTCCGCATCCGGACGGTCCGACCAAAATTATGAATTCTTTGTCTTTTACCTCAAGACAGAAATCCGATACGGCCGTTACTCCTCCCGGATATTTCTTGTAGATATGCTTAAATGAAAGACTTGCCATTTAAAAATAACCTCCTGTGTAATTGCTGCCGACCTAACAGTCCGGGGATAACACAGGACTTCCTCGGTCAAGCATATTTTTACGTTTACCCTATTATATCAAATTTCTGATGAAAAATAAAGAGCTTATTTACCCAAACTTTTATTTTTTAAATTGTGCATTGTGCATAATAATCAATAAAAATCTCCAAAATACGGATTTAATATCTCTGCGAGCGTTCTAATTTATTAGAATATCAGCTTTTGAGCTTCATTGTGAGACCGATACGCTTTTTGGGCACATCGACGTTAAGTACCTTTACCTCCACAACGTCCCCGACCGACAGAACCTCACTCGGATGCTTGATATACTTATCGCTGATCTGAGATATGTGTACAAGCCCGTCCTGATGCACGCCGATATCGACGAAAGCCCCGAAATCTATGACGTTTCTGACAGTTCCCTTTAGTATCATATCGGGCTTAAGATCCTCCATCGACAAAACATCGTCGCGCAGAAGCGGGGCGGGCAATCCGTCGCGTATATCCCTTCCCGGCTTTTCAAGCTCGTCAAGTATATCCCCGAGTGTGGGCGCGCCTATACCAAGCTCCGTGCACAGCTTTTTGGAACCGTACTCCTTTATTTTTTTACGCAGCTCCGTAAGCTTGCCGGTGCCGATATCCTTTTCCGTATAACCGAACTGCTCCAGCAGCCTGCGCGCGGCGTCGTAAGACTCCGGATGCACTCCGGTATTGTCAAGGATCTCCTCTCCGCCCGGTATACGCAGAAATCCGGCGCATTGCTCAAACGCCTTATCGCCGATCCTCGGCACCTTTTTTATCTGGCTCCTCGACTTGAACTCTCCGTTCTCCTCACGGTATTTCACAATGTTTTTTGCGCTCGCCGAATTGATGCCCGAAACATAGGACAGCAGTGAATACGACGCGGTATTGACGTCCACTCCGACACTGTTGACGCAGTCCTCTACCACGCCCCGCAGCGCCTCGTCAAGCCTTGCCGGCTTCATGTCATGCTGATACTGACCCACTCCTATTGCCTTAGGCTCTATTTTTACAAGCTCCGCGAGCGGATCCTGCAGACGCCTGGCGATTGATACCGCGCTCCTCTGAGTCACGTCAAAATCCGGGAACTCCTCCGCGCCAAGCTTGGAAGCCGAATAGACCGAAGCCCCGGCCTCGCTTACTATCATATATTTAGCGGTCGTATCGCTTTCCCTGAGTACCTCCGCAATGAACTGCTCGCTTTCCCTTGACGCCGTACCGTTGCCTATGGCTATGATCTCGATTTTGTATTTTGAAAGAAGCTTTTTTACAATGACCTTCGCCTCGTCATACTTGCGATCAGATTTTATCGTGGGATAAATCACCGCGGTGTCAAGCACCTTGCCAGTGGGATCCACTACCGCCAGCTTGCATCCGGTACGGAAGCCCGGATCAAGCCCGAGCGCCACCTTGCCCTTGACAGGCGGCTGAAGGAGGAGCTGCTTTAAGTTGCTTGAAAACACCTTGATCGCTCCCTCGCTGGCGTCGTCAAAAAGCTGCGCGCGAATTTCACGCTCGATGGAAGGCGCGATCAGACGTTCATAGCTGTCGACCGTCGCGGCAGAAACATATTTATACGCCGGACTCTTCTGATTGGTTATTACCTGCCCAAACAGGTAATCAAGCGGCAATTCCTCCGCTATCTCCAGCGTGACCTTCAGAAACTCATCCTTCTCTCCGCGGTTGACCGCCAGAACCCTGTGTCCCGGTATAGTCCTGCACTTTTCCGAAAAGTCGTAGTACATCGTATACGGGGAATCGCCGTCCTTTGCCTGCTTTGACACTATAGTTCCGTTCTCGAACGTGATGGCGCGTATCTCCTTGCGGAAGTCCGCGTTATCGGAGATATCCTCGGCGATTATGTCGCTCGCTCCCTGAAGCGCGTCCTCGACGGTGAGGACCTCCTTTTCTTCATTGATATACCGGGCCGCTTCCTCTTCTATCGAAGGCTGGTACACATCCTTCTGCTCCATTATCAGCGCGGCAAGAGGCTCAAGCCCTCTTTCTCTCGCCACAGACGCCCTGGTCTTCCTGTGTGGTCTGAAGGGACGGTAAATATCCTCAAGCTCCGTGAGTATCTCCGCGTTATCTATCGCCAGACTAAGCTCATCCGTCAGCTTCCCCTGCTCGGCGATAGCCGAGCGAACCTCCTCTCTTCTCTTATCAAGGCTGCGCAGGTAAGCGAGCCGGTCGCTGAGATTGCGGAGCACCGTGTCGTCAAGCGAGCCGGTAACCTCCTTGCGGTATCTGGCTATAAAAGGGATGGTATTGCCCTCGTCTATAAGCGCTACCGTCCTTTCCACCTGATCGTACCTGAGATTTAATTCTTCCGAAAGTTTCTGAATTATATCCATATTTTAACTGTAATTTGCCTTTCTGTATGAGTTGCCGTTTTAAAAATCCTTAATCAGTCCGCCGGTTTTGAGAAACGCGTATCACACCGGTGCGCGTCTGAGAGCCTCTTCCTCCTCAGGAGTAAGATATCTCCACTCTCCCTCTCCGAGAGACGGGTCAAGCTTTACTCCCGCAAAGGAAATTCGTTTAAGATATACCACGGTACAGCCCGCATACGCGAACATCCGCTTTATCTGATGATATTTTCCTTCAGTCAGGGTTATCACTCCGCAAAGCGCGTCCCGCATCACTATTTTGGCGGGCTTTGTGAGCTTTCCGTCCATCATTATTCCGTTCTCGATCCCACGGGCATTGTCGTACGGTCTGCTTAACCGGAAATAATAGCTTTTTTCCGCGTGATGCCTCGGAGAAAGCAATGCATGTGAAAGCGCGCCGTCGTTGGTCAGCATAAGCAGTCCCACCGTGTCCTTATCCAGTCTGCCGCACGGAAAAAGCCCCTTTTCCTGAAGCTCGGGAGGCAGCAGATCGATCACGGTCTTCTGTTTCCGATCCTCAGAGGCGCTGAGCACACCCGCCGGCTTGTTCATCATTATCCAGATGAACTCCCTGTATAATACTTTTATACCGTCAAAGCATATCTCGTCCTTTTCCGGGTCTATGTGACGGGAGCAGTCCCGAGCTATGACGCCGTTGACGGTGATGCGTCCCGCCCTTGCCGCCCTCGAGGACTCGGAGCGGGACGCCTTCCCGGTAACCGAAAGAAATTTATCTATCCTCATTTTCTCGTTGGGATAACGGAGAAAACGAAGTCAAACTCCTTTTCGGAAAGCCTGTACTGCTGCGGAAGCTCCGGACCGCAGGAATTAGAGCCTATTCCGCTCTGCTTATAGTCGATGCTGACAAACGTTTTTTCCGAAGGTACCAGCTCATAATCATGCGCCGCCTCCGTAAGCTGTTTGGTACTGTAGTGACTGGCTCTGAATACAAAGCCCTCGTCGCTTTCAAACTCAAGACCGTGTCCCGCGATACTTTTCACCGAGGCGCGCAGCGTGCCCGAATGCGAGCAGTTCTCCTGGGGATATACATAATGCTCAATATTATCCCTCACATCTCCGGTAAACAGCCCCATGCGCGCGGCAAGACGCTTGTCGCTGTAGCTTTCTGCCGGTCCGAGTCCGAAGTAGCTGTATCTTTCGCTGTTTTCGGGCATAACTATCTCGTAACCGAATTTCGGCAGGAAATCCGAGCTCTGCTTTACGCTTGTTCTGACCTCAAGCCTGCCGCTTCCCGTTACAGTATATCTTACCTCAGCCCTGAGCACCGGCGGCTTGGATTTTGCGCCCAGCGATAACTCCGATATGACCGTAACAGATTTCCCTTCACTGCTTTCCGTCTTAACGCTATAGCATTTGATGTCCGTTCTGTCGTATCCCTCCGACAGCCATTTGTTCTTAATGTATCTGTCATTGTCCGTGGGCGCTCTCCAGACAGTGGGACGCATGGGCTCGGCAAGCATCTCCTTGCCGTTGTCATTTATCCGGGCAAGGCAGCCGCATATTTTGCAGAAGGTATAGACCGTTTCGCCTGCCGTTACCGTTATAGCCTCTCCGCTTTCCTCACATGTCACGGGATACAGTGCGTTTTCCTTTATCTTTTCCGCCTTTTCCACCGGAAGCGCGAACTGCCGGAAGCTGGTTTCATAACCCGCGTCAGCCCATGCAGACGCGGTATTCGTACGGAATCCGATATTCAGGTAGACATTTCCCTTAAGTCCGCTGAGGTCATAGGGAATGACGACCGAGGTCTCGCCCTCCGGAGCCGTACCGAGCACGGGAATGGAACCGTTCTGAACGGTAACTCCCTCCCGCTCCACCGACCATACAAGATCCGTATCGTCAAGGCTCGTGAACCTGCGGAGGTTGTGTATCTTAAAAGCTCCTGCCAAGGCGTCTGTCTCCTCGACGTACGCGTAAGCGTAAGCCTGCTTCACCTCAAGAAGCCCTGTGTGCGGAGTTCTGTCCGGATATACAAGTCCGTCGACGCAGAAGTTACCGTCGTTTGGGGTGTCGCCGAAATCGCCCCCGTAGGTATAATGATAGCTTCCGTCCGGCTGCTTTACAGCCACCGAGTGGTCAATAAACTCCCACACGCAGCCTCCGAAAAATACATCGTATTTGTATATTAGCTCCCAGTAAGCCCTGAGATCGCCCGGTCCGTTCCCCATCGCGTGCGAGTATTCGCACAGGAAATAAGGCATTGTACGCTTTTTATCCTCGAGAAGCTCGGGGAGCGAGGCGGGATTCGGATACATATGACTCTCCACGTCAGTCGCCTCCGGATTTTCCCTTCCTCCGGTATAGCCCGAATGCGCGCCCTCATAATGCACAAGCCTTGACTTATCTCTTGAGCGCAGAAACGCTGTCATCGCGTTCTGATTACAGCCGTAGCCGGATTCGTTTCCGAGGGACCACATAATGATACTTACGTGGTTTTTGTCACGCTCGAACATAAGCCTTACGCGGTCGACATACGCGTCCTGCCATTCGGGGTCGTCGGAAAGCAGCTTCCAGTTTCCGGCACCCTGACAGCCGTGTGTCTCTATATCGGTCTCATCCACCACATATATACCGAATTTATCGCAAAGTCCGGTGAAACGGGGATCGTTCGGATAGTGCGAGGTACGGACGGTGTTGACGTTATGACGCTTCATTATCATAAGGTCATTCACCATATGCTCATACGGCGTGGCGTGACCGAGAACCGGGTGGCTGTCGTGACGGTTAACGCCCTTTGCCTTGACCTTCTTGCCGTTTATATATATAACCCGGTCGATTATCTCTATTTTCTTAAAGCCGACCGGTATCCTTATCACCTCTCCGCCACAGCTCAGATACAGCTGATAAAGCGCGGGAACCTCGTCGCTCCACAGCGATACTCCGCTCACATCAAATTCTATTACCGGAGATTTAGCGTTCTTTTTAGCCTCAGCTATAACCTCCCCGTTCGGAGCTGTCAGCCTTGCGCTCAGAGAGGCTTTCGCGCTCAGGCTGATCTCGGCTCTCAGCTTACCGTTTTTAAGCGAAGCGTCGAGCGTCGGCCTTACGTATATATCGTTTACTCGGGTCTTTGAACGGAACAGAAGAAAAACCTCTCTGAATATACCGCTCATTCTCCACATATCCTGATCCTCAAGATAGGAGCCGTCACACCATTTGAATACCAATACCTTTAATGTGTTCTTTCCCGGATTAACAAGCTTGGTAATATTTATCTCGCTTGTCATGTGGCTTACCTGACTATATGCGGCAAACGTATCGTTTACCCAAAGATAAAAGCACGAGTCCACACCCTCAAAATCGATAAACACATCCTTGCCGTTTATCATCTCCTCCGTCACGGTAAATTCACGGCGGTAAAGTCCGCACGGGTTTAAATCCGGAACATGCGGCGGATCGATCGGGTAAGGATAGTTTATGTTTGTATAGTTAGGAACGTCGTAGCCGCGGTCGAGCAGCATCTGCCAATTCATGGGTACGTCGATCTTATCGTACTGCTCCGGAAATACCGGGAAATCCTCTCCCGCAATCTCCCCTGCGTGCGGGTACCATTTGAAATCCCATGTACCGCAAAGGCTTTTAAAGAACACCGAATCCTCACGGTATTCGCTTTCCGCGCTCTGTGCGTCCGGAAAGGGTATGAAATATGCTCTCGGGTCTTCACACCCAACGTGAAGCGCCTTTAGGGTTTTATGATAATTTTGAATGTTCAGCATAAGGCGTCATTTCCTCCGTTTCAGGCGTTTTCCTTCTCTTTTTTAAGATCGTCAAGCACTGATGTCGCCTGATGTATACAGCCTCTGTCGGCGCGTCCGATATCAGAGGGCGCCAGCCAGCGCACGCCGTTTCGGATTATGCGGCGTACATAAGGATTATACAGGCTTTTACATTCCTCGTGTCCCGGCTGGAAATAAAATATCTTTCCCATACCCCTGTAATAACAGCACCCCGAACGGAAAATGTTTCCGTTGGCAAACCACGAGGCGAAAACCAGCTCATCCGGAGCAGGTATGTAAAACGGCTCCCCATACATCTCCTCGGTCAGCTCGAATCTCTCCGGTATTCCCTCGGCGATGGGATGCTGAGGCAGTATGTTCCAAACTATCTCCTGCTGATTTGCTCCCCAGGACAGGTCTCCCGTCGTGCCGAGTATAGCTCGGAAGGGCTTTGAGTGGTGTCCGGAATGGATCGGGAAAAATCCCATTCCGTCCCGCAGAACTCTTTCGCGTACCTTTTCCACTACCTTGTCGCTTACCTCGCCGTGAGCCATATGCCCCCACCACATAAGCACGTCCGTGTTATTCAGGATATCGTCGGTAAGTCCGTTTTCCGGCATATCGAGAGTCACAGTCGTAACTTCAAAATCGCCGCATTCCATAAGCGCGTCGCGCAGGGCTCCGTGTATGCCCTCCGGATACAGCTCCTTTATTCTCGGCTCATTCTTTTCATGACGGAACTCATTCCAAACAGTCACTTTAATTTTTCTTTCCATTCCTGTCACCGTTTATCCTTTCTCCCCGATCATAAGCCCTCGGGTAAGGCTTGATTTTCATAAAAACGGGAAACTTGAAATATACCCGGTATATCACTAAGCTTCCCCTTCTATATTATGTCATAAATAAACGGCTTTGTCAAGGGCGTTTTTTGAAAATATAATATATTTTAGGAGTTCGATCCCCTTCAAAAACTTCTCCGTAATATGTGCCTGTCTGATTTCAGTCCGGGTAATATGATGATCCGGAGAGGAATTTTTTGAAAGATTGCGTTAATCGCGGAAAAAAATTTGCGAAACCCCTTGACAACAGGTAGGTTTTGCGGTATAATAAGCATATAAAGAAAAAAAGAGGCAGCCCGTCGTACTGGAATACGACGGAACCTGCATAAAATGTGGAGTTAGCACACCTTACACAACCGGATAACCGGCACCCCTTTTAGGAGATTATAACATATTTTCTTCAAAATTGCAAGGGCTATCCGAAAAAAAGTTTAAGGTTTTATAATTGCGGGAAAAATCCCGGTTTATGTGTGTCTGTACCGTCACTTCTTGGTACAGCTTTTTTTATGCTTTAACTTAAGAAAACTTCCCTAAAGAAGTTTTCTTAACAACTTTCAAGAACTTTTCTATATTGAGCTTTAAAAAGCCGGAGGCGGAGATGTAACGCCCCGCCTTATGAAATCAGTCATAAACACTTTAAGAGAAATTTTTTGGAAGTTTCAGAAACCTTTTTTATAAAAAAGGTTTCTGAGCATTAACCCGGAGTTCTCTGAGAGAACAAAAAAACCGCCGGACTTGGAGGAGCTGGAACTCCTCACAAGTTTTTCCGCTTCAGGTGCTATCCCTGCGCGGCTTTATTTGTTTTTGACGGGAGCTTATTGGTGTGTCAGCCAACCGCGTCTTGTCTGTTAGTACTTAACCCTGTCTACGGACGAGGCGCGGGGGCGTCGGCAGCCGATCTGCTCACTGCTCACCGATTCTCAGTTTACATATATATAAATTAATGGGGTGCTTCTTTCAAGAAGCGCCCCTTTGACTTGCTTAAGAAAACTTCCCTAAAGAAGTTTTCTTAACAACTTTCAAGAACTTTTCTATAGAGAAGTTTTTGGGAAGTTTAAGAAGGGGCTGTCGCAATAAGAGCCCTCCAAAGAGCAAAAAAGCGGTTGTTCTTTACCGAAAGGTATTGAACAACCGCTTGCTTTGTTGTATAATTGAATTACCAAAAACAACATACAAGAAAGCAA
>CALYAD010000004.1 GCA_944393415.1 uncultured Clostridia bacterium
TTTGTCGTCCTTAATATTGCCTCCAACAGAGGCTTTTTTTGTTTTGAATGCCGCTCCCTGTGCAAACAGGAATGAGAGAGCTGCCGCTCTCGCATCTTATAATGCTTTTGCGACAGCCCCTTACAATCTTCCTAAAACTTCTCTGAAAGAAAAATACAGGAGAAGCAAAGCCGCTTAATCAAGCACAAACGCGTTTCCCTTCAGAAAAGTTTTTGAAGGTCTCAGGGGACTTTTTCCAAAAAGTTCCCTGAAATTGCACCATAGCAGGCGCGGATATATTTATTTACAGCAAGTTAAAAATTTTTCCGATTATGTATGATAGAATAATGTAACACTGTTACTGTAATATAATTGTTACATTATTCTGTTTTCGATCGGAGGTATTTCAGAATTAAGAAAATTTTTTCAAGGATAGGAAAATGGCTGTCCGATACCTATAACGCGCATCCGATGCTTTTTTGTGTTATAACAAGTATTATTATAGAATTTTATATAGAAAGCTTCAGCAGACACAGCATCCTTTCTGGACTGAGATTTACGTTTTTACAACCCCTTACTTTCCTTTACAACTCTCTTATAATATTCGCCACCATGTCGGTATCGCTCATTATCCGCCGCGGCTTTGCGATGTGGACCACGGCAGCGGTCATCTGGACCGTTCTCGGGACAGCGAATGCCATCATACTTATCAATCGCCCGTCCCCGTTTACCGGCTCGGATTTTCTTATTCTGCCTTCGGTGCTCGAGATACTGACGGTATATCTCAGAATATGGCAGATAGTGCTTATTGTTTTAGCAATAATAGGAGCGATCGCCGGACTGGTTGTCCTTTGGATAAAATCTCCGAGACGCAAGGTAAAGCTAAAGCGCGACCTTATATCCTTTGCCGTGATCGTAGGAGCGCTTGCGATATCCACTCCGGTATCTATTGCCACGAATATCGTGACTACAGACTACAGCGTCATTATGGACGCTTATTATGAAGCGGGCTTTCCTTACAGCTTTTCCCGAAGCATATTCTGCCACGGTATTTCAGAGCCTGAGAAGTACGACCGCGATACTATTGATCAAATAGTGGAGAAGCTCAGGCAGGAAAGAGAAAAAACCACGGAATTTACCCCGAACGAGGAAAAACCTAATGTTATATTTATTCAGCTTGAATCCTTTTTTGATGTCAACGCGATAAACGGGGTAAGCTTCTCGGAAAACCCAATTCCCAATTTTACCTATCTCAAAGAAAATTATCCGAGCGGCTATCTTACTGTTCCGCTTATCGGCTCAGGAACCGCAAACACCGAATTTGAGGTTCTGACCGGAATGAATATAGACTTTTTCTCACCCGGTGAATATCCGTTCATTATGGTGCTCAAGGACAACGCATGCGAATCGATTGCGACTGTTCTGAAAAATCAGGGATATTCCACGCACTCCATGCACAATAATACCGGGACGTTCTACAGCCGTGACGAGGTATATCCGCATCTTGGGTTCGATACCTTCACCCCGATAGAATATATGTATGGGCTGGAATACAATGAGCTTGGCTGGGCTAAGGATAATGTCTATACCGAGGAGATTTTGAAAACGCTTGAATCAAGCGAGCAGCGGGATTTTGTTTTCGCGGTATCGGTTCAGCCGCACGGGGCGTATCCAACTGTTCAGACCGGCGAATATAAAATAAATGTGAGCGGTCTTGACGACGAAAGCCTGTATCATATGTATTCCTATTATGTAAACCAGATAGCGGAAACCGACGCGTTTATTAGGGAAATTACCGACGCGTTTTCGGAATACGACGAAGAGACCGTGATAGTTTTCTACGGCGATCATCTCCCGGACCTTAAGCTTTCGGAATCCGACCTCAGCCGCGGTGATATGTATTCTACAGAGTACGTCATTTGGAGTAATTACGAGCTCGGGGATAAAACAAACGCACCTGAAAAGCTTGAGGCTTATCAGCTGTCCGCTTATGTTTCCGAGCTGCTGGGAATAGACGATGGGCTTATGAACGGTATACACCGTTACTTTAAAGATTCTCCGGAATACGCTGAATATCTCCGTGTTCTTGAATACGACGCGCTATACGGGAATAAGTACTGCTACGGAGAAAATCCGCCGTCTGCCGCGCACATGACCTTCGGTGTGACCCCGATAACGATAAATGACGTAAATTATTCCGGTCAATCACTTACCGTGATCGGAACAGGCTTCAACAGCTATTCCGTGGTATATATCAACGGAAAGCGCTACGATACAGTCTATAACACTGACGGTACCCTTACGGTAAATAATTTCAAGCGATCCAACAGCATGAGACTGATTGTAGTTCAGGAGGCTACCGACGGTACGGTTTTTTCCGGCACAATGGAATATGAGCTTGAATAAAGGAGCTGCCTAAATACAGGCATAGCTCATGAAAAAGCTTTAAGGGGCTGTCGCAATAAGAGCTCCCCAAAGAGCAAAAAAGCGGTTGTTCTTTACCGAAAGGTATTGAACAACCGCTTGCTTTGTTGTATAATTGAATTACCAAAAACAACATACAAGAAAGCAAGGATATTATACAACAATGAGAAACAGAAGTCAAGTAGTTTTACCATTAAATTTAGAAATTTGCATTCCGAAAGACGATCCGGTATTCAAAATGGTGG
>CALYAD010000005.1 GCA_944393415.1 uncultured Clostridia bacterium
TTTGCCGAAGTCAAGCCGATTGATACATCTCCACACGATCTTCTTTTGTCCTTTTACCGTCCATGTGCATCTGCGGTATGGTGTCTTGCATTCACCGCAGACGAGCAGTTCGGTCATAGCGTATTTGCTTGAGTATTTGCCTTGCTCGGTCTTGGTACCGACCTGCTTGGTCTTGGGCTTGCCGGATCGCCTTGCCAGTTCCTCTTGGACTCTGCCGAAGGTTACCGCATCGATGATGGCAGGATGGTTGTTCTCCACATAGTATTTCGGACGTTCTCCGTTATTGACCATCACCTTTTTGGACAGGCAGTCCTTGATGTAGGTCTTGTTGATGATGGCATCGCCCTTGTATTTCTCGTTGGAGAGGATGGATTGGATCGTTGAGTTCTGCCATAGTCCTTTACCCGAAGGGGTTGGGACTTGCAGGTCGTTGAGCATCTGTGCGATACCCGATAGGCTATCGCCTGCAAGGAATCGCTCGTAGATAAAGCGGATCGTTTCGGCTTCTTCGGGATCGATTTCGGGCTTTCCGTCTGCACCCTTGCGGTAACCGAGGAAGTTTTTGTAGTGGAATGGTACGTTGCCTTCCTTGGCACTCCGCGCCTTGCCCCATTTGACGTTGGCGCTGATGTTTTCGGATTCGCTCTGTGCGATGCTACCGTAGATGGTGATATAACTCTATTCCTTTCTGAAAATATCAAGTGTGTGGTGTGAATAGCCTACCATATCGGGTCTTTCGCAGATTGCAAGATGATACTTTACATAAAGCTCATACATTCGATCATCCATGTTATCTACCGTTTCTCTCATGTGGTTCGTATAGCCATCGGAGGCAACGAAATGAAGCTGTGTTACAATAACATCCACACCATTCATCGTTGTCTGAAAACGCATCTATAGCACTTACTCCGGTGTCGGTGAAGGGGTGCTTGACGATCATCGGTGAGTATGGTGTTTCATTGATCTCTGTGGATAGCAGAGCAAGGGCGGTTAGTTTGACCTCGTCCAGATCGGTTTGCTTTCGCATCGTTTTCCTCCTTTCTGTGGAATAAAAAAAGCGCATGGATTTGTTCTTATCCATGCGCTCGGTGGCTTGTATTCGGTTGTGCGAGAGTTCGGCTCACTACAGAAAGGGAAAAATACCTTTTTCACATCTGCAAAATCGCTTGTAAAAATTTTGACCGTAGAAACGGCGAAACCCCCGATAAAATCGGGGGTTTCTTGGGCAATATCTTTTTCATTGCCCTTTGATGGTCGGAGTGACAGGATTCGAACCTGCGGCCTCTTGGTCCCGAACCAAGCGCACTACCAAACTGTGCCACACCCCGTTATAATATTGACGTGCCGTTTATCCGTATAGCTTTTCGGCACGACCATTATTATATCATAAAAAACGGGGTTTGTCAAGTTCATTTTATAAAAATAAGTAATAAAATTGTAGTGTTACAATAGATGTGAGAGTGAAATGGGAAAAAGCATAGAAAAAGTGATTGAGTGCTTTAGTTATATTTATGATACTTTGCAGAAATCGTTTTCCGCAGCTGCCGTACAGCGTATAGAATAAGATCTCTCTTTTAATGTGTTTTTCCATAAAAGAAAGCATATCCCGTTCCCCGTTGATCGTCAAAAGCCTGATTAGACAATCAGCTATCGAACGGTCTGCCTGCGTCATAGCTTTCGCCGAAACCTCTTCTTTTAATATCTTTTCCGCCAAATCACCATCCAAGGACAGTACAAGCGTAATTACCTCTTCCGCTGTAAATCCGACAACCAGCGCCATAAAATCATTTTGTTCCGATTTTGTCAGTATCTCTCCGGAAAATGGAGTATCTATGGATGATACCGAATATTGTCCCGCAATATAATCCAAAATTCCCGAAGGGGTATGCAGACGAAGCGTACCGTCCGCTATAAAAAAAAGATAAGGAGAGCATTTTTCTGGCAACATAATATAGTTTGCTGAAAAACGGTAAACAGACAGAAAAGAAACAGGCGTTTTATTTTCGCCTTCCTCAAGCGGCATTCTTCTAAGTATTTCCGATAATTTTCTTGCGCTATACCGTATCATTTGATTTCAGCCCTTTGGTTATCCCCTTAATTATATGCAATAAATTTTTCGCAAAATTAGCCATCCTCAATCCGCGCGCTTACGCTCGAAGCGCACAAAGAAATACGCAGCCGCAACACCGAATACAAAAAGGACCGCTCCAAGTACCACATCCCTCGTAACAGCTCCCCCTGACATCCAGCTTCGATAAACTGAAATTATCTCGGAATTGAAAAACATCGTTGCGACAGAGCCTAAAGAAAGCCCGGCAATAGTATAAAACGTAGGCGCACGGCGGCGCTTGAGCAGAAGAGACATTAGCTTAGACACTGTGGGAAGTCCCAAAACAAAGCCAAGCGCGAGACACGCGTAAACGAGGAATATACTCGGATTGCTCCTCCAATACCCAATGCTTACGGAATTCATTAACGGTGAAAAACATCCGACCATCATCAAAAGCGCCGTTGCGCTCAGACCCGGAACGAGCTGAGTTACCGCAACCACGCCTCCAAGCACTATAAACAGGATATAGTGATAGGCGCGCAATCCTTCAAGCGACATCGTTCCCGACGAAGCGAATACCGAGATAGCGGAAACGGCTATCGGCAGAACAAACCCGGCAAGAAACAGAATCGCCCGAGACACCGTCAGCTTTTGTCCCTTAAGCTGATCGGTCACGGAAGGGAAGGCGCCGAGCATAAGCCCCGCAAACAGAGCGACAATGGCAAACGGCAAAATATTCAGCAGCTCCCTTACTCCGAAAAAACCGAGAATAAGCCCGGCGACCGCTCCCGCCGCGATAGGAAGAAGAAAGCGTACGCAGCGCTTAAACTCCTTTAATAAATTACCGAGCGCGTACAGAAGCTTTTCGTACAGTCTGAAAATTATCGCCACCGCGGATCCGCTCACCCCCGGCACAATTACTGCGAGACCGATAAACGCTCCAAGTAAAGCGCTTTTTGCCAACTGCTGTTTACTTTCGTATCGCAAATTTATTTCGCTTGTCTCTGACGACGCTGCCCCGGTTATGCTCTCTCCGTTACCGCAGCGTTCGTACTCGCCGTTAATTTGCAAGTTATCGTTATTTTCATTCATATTTTCGGACAATCCTTTCTCACGTCATACGGCGGTCAAAGCAAAAACAACCGCCGTTACCCTCATGATGTCATAGTACTTATATATTATCGTCTTTTGTTCCTGAGCGCTTTTCTTTATAGTGTATTCCCAAAAGTTAAACTGCTAATAAATATATGATAAATAAAAAGTTAAAATTGTCTTTACACGAAAAACACAGTTAAGCCCTAATGACAATTACTCTATTTCACCAAGCTTTTCCCTTACTTACATGCGGCGCGACTGCCTTAAAGAACGGTAAACTTGAAGCTTATCTTAAGATCCATCGCTTGTTTAAAATCCTATTATTCATAAACCTTAAACAGATGACCGGCGCACCTTTTTTCCTAAGCGCGCCGGTTTGTGTCTGCCGCATTTTAAATTATCTTAAATACCGAAAATTCATTTCCGGTGTATTTCAGAAAATTATCACTTGCTTTGTCATATTTATCAGGTACAAATTCAGGGATATGAAATAATATTTTTCCATCTAATGAAATAATCGCGGTTCCTATAGTTTTGGAGAATAAGTAAAAGCAGTTCTTTTCCTGTACAAAATAAATTTGCGAGTCTTTTATATTCAGTTCTTTTTCTAAATATATATGTGCAGTTGTACTGCTGAGGCAATCATATACCCCTATATTCCAAGGCTCTTTTTCATCCAATGTACCAGTTCCGCAGATAAACGCTATAGAATTATTATCGATAAAACAGGCACTGCGACCGATATGCTCACCGAAAAACACTTCTTTATCCCTTATACGATGATTATTTATAAAGTCCGCGGTATCATACAGCCTGAGTGAGTCAACCGAACCCCATGCCCAACCTTTACTTAAAAATTTACTTTCATCAGGAGACATTTCCAGACCACCGTAAAAATAATCGTAAGGTGTCGGCCAGAATAATTTGTTACCCTCACCATGCTCCTTGCAACTATTTATGTGCCAAGCTTCCGCATTCTCTTCTATCAGAGACTTATCTGCAGTGAGTATCCTGCGGGTCGTCAAATCCACTATCTGAAGATGATTCCAGTCATCAGAATAAATAAGATTCGTATCTCCTGTTTTACTTTTAAAAAACGCTATTGGAAATTTGGATATATCAGCATATTCAGCGTAATAATCACTGCGCTGCAGACGAATAAGATAGTTTTGGGTACTATTATAAACAAATCCATGCGTTTTATAGTCGTTTACCACAACGATTATGTCATCAAGAGTATAAATACTTGAGGGTGACATAGGGTCAAAGCCTCCGTCAGGGTATACGACGTAAGCAGGTGCTGCGGTACCGAATAAAATTTCTGACGTGTTACTATGAACGTTATATTTCAGCACATCTCCTTTTTCAGTAAGAAAAACAACTATACCATCCGCTACATGTGCCGCCGCTTGTATTTGTTCAACTCCCGGTATCTCAGCACCGAAAGTTTTAATAAGCTGAAAAACCATACCAATCCTCGCCTTTCAGAATATTTATTGAGATTACTTCACAAAATGCCAGACCTGCATCTCGCACTCTCCGCGGTTTGCAAATGCATAATACGGTATCAGCACAGCCTCGGTTTCACGGAGTGAGTCGTGCTTTACGCTGTAGAGCGGAGCTTTTTCATCATTCTCTCTGCGGTATGCACGAACGGTTAGCTGAGGAACGCCGAGAGATGCGTGTTTACCGTATTTAAAACGCGCACCCCCGTCAATACGGATATCCCTCAGACAGGGACCGTTATCCACGCTCTCCATACAGTATACAACCGGTCCTCTCATGACAGCGTATCTTCCGCAGTCGAACACCGCCTCCGGTCTCGCCTCTATGAATTTCACCTTCATGCTGAAATCAAACGTCAGCGTGTCGCCGTCCTTCACGTCAAAATAAGCGTATCCCTTCACCGTATCGCCGGTATAATTCTCGCACCAGCCCGGTATCCTTACCGCAAGCCTCGTGTCTCCTCCGGTTACCGTTATACTGACCCTGCCGTTTTCCGGATACCTTGTCTTTTGTTCTATTTTCAGCGTTTTATTTCCGCGGGAAAGCGTTGTTCTGCTCTGCATGAACTGATGAACATACAGAGTTTTTCCGTCGTCGGTATACATCATATTGGCTATAGACGGTATGAACCTCACTATATTCGGAGGACAGCAGGAACAGCTGAACACCTCCGAACGCTGCATCTGCGGCCAGTGCATAGTTCTGTTTTGGTTACTTTTGTCGCGGGTGTGAAGGTACGGTATTATCTCAAGCGGATTTTCATAAAAGAAGGATTTCCCGTCAAGTGAGACCGAGGAAAGAAATCCGTTGTACAGAATCCTTTCCACCGTATCGGAATAGCGTGAGTCTGCGTCAAGTCTAAGCATTCTGTTGGCAAACAGTGCCAGCCCGAGCGCCGCGCAGCTTTCGGTATACGCGAGAAGGTTGGAGAGATCGTACGCTACCGTGAAAGCCTCTCCGCAGGAGGAAGAGCCTATTCCCCCGGTTATGTACATTTTTTTCGAAATTATATCGTCGAACAGCCTTTCACATGCTTTTTTAAGCGCTTTGTCACCGGTCTTATAAGCGATATCCGCCATTCCGCAGTACAGATATACCGCTCTTACCGCGTGACCTTCCGCTTCAAACTGCTCTCTTACCGGCTTGTGCGACTGATTGTACAAGCCATGTGACCAGTTGTTAAGCGCTTCCTCTTTCTGTCCTCTCTGATCAATGAAAAACTCTGAAAGCTCAAGATAGCGTTTTTCTCCCGTACAGTCATAAAGACGCACCAGCGCAAGCTCTATCTCCTCATGACCCGGAGTGGTAAACGCCGTATCCTTATCGATCTTGAAACGCTTTTCTATATAGTCCGCATACCTGCACATCGCGTCCAAAAGTTTGCGTTTTCCGGTCGCTTCATAGTAGGCTGCAGCGGCTTCCATAAGATGTCCGGCACAATAGAGCTCATGACAATCTCTGTCCGAAAATCGTTTATCAGGAGCAACTACCGTGAAATAAATATTGAAATATCCATCTTCCCCCTGATTTTTTTCAATATTATCTATTATTTCGTCCGCCATCGCCTCAAGCTTAGGCTCTTTTTTGAGCTTAGTCAGGTAGGCAACGCCCTCTATCCATTTAGCTACATCGGAATCCCAGAAATAATGCGGTTTATTCGGCTGCCCTTCCTTCCAGTCGCATTTGAACGCGTCGATCCTACCGGTATCCTTAAAGCGGTCATAGACGGCGTAAACCGTGGTATCCCTCAGCATCTTCTGCTTTTCCTTCCAGAGTCCTCCGGTAATTACTGTGTCGCTGTAGTTTACTGATTTGATTTTTTTCATTTCTGTATTTCATCCTTTCTGAGTTTTTATGGTTTCTGCCCATTTTTTCGCCCTGTCATTCAAATTTTTCAGTGGGGAATCGTATCCCGCGCAGAAAAAATTAAGCGGCGCCCGCCGCCTCAGAGGCGAAGGACATCCTAATTTAGTTATGATATTATTAACGCCGCAGCTCCGCAATAAAGTTCTGCATTCTTTTGGTCACTAATTCTTTCTGTGACATATTAATCAACTCTTCCCTGCTTACCCACTTGTAAGCAGACGTTTCGCCATCCTGCAAAACAATACTATTTTTATCACAGCGTGTAATGCACAAAAATTCCACAAAAACAGCATGGTCGCTATCGCTGACCACCTTTCCCAGCTCAGTTAAATTCTCTGACATAATGCCTGTTTCTTCTCTGAGCTCTCTTACCGCGCATTCTAACGGTCGTTCCCCCTTTAACGCCGCTCCCCCGGCGGTGGCTTCCCACATTCCGCCAAAATGCTTTCTCTCATCTCTTTGCATCAACAAATACTCTCCGTCTTTATGTTTGACTATTACATCGCAAACCAAATGAAAAACTCCGTCCGGTATACATTCTCCTCTGACAAGGGTCAGATTTTCCAAACGGTTAAAATTTTTATCGTATGCATCCCATATTTCCATAATATTATACCTGCCTGACAATTGTACTGTTTTATAGACGAAAATTGTCTTATGCTTTTCTGTATGTGTTTATAAGGATAGCTCAAAATATCCTCAGACTTTGCATTCTTTGAATCAGATAATAAATGTACCTCTATCATCTATCAGTACGCCTTCACCATCACTTATAAATTTGTAAATAAGCACTGTTTGAACACCAAAACAACAATAAGCATTATTGATCTGAGTGCGAAAAAGTCAGTATTTGCAAGGATTTTCAAGTTAAAGACTTCTTTATGGCTAAAAATAAAATACTATTTTTTCTAAATCTCTTATTAAATACTTGATTTTATTTGTCATTTCTGATACAATTATATCAGAGGCAATTTCCTTTTTCAATCCCCGCAAAAGTATATTAGGAGTAAAAATCCGACTATGTACGATAATATCAAATTTATTCACGGCGGCAAGTTCATTTCCCGAGGAAGCTGGAAGCATCCGGAACGGGTAATCGACAGCACCGAAATAATAATTTTAACCAAGGGAACAATGTACATTTCCACCGCGGGAACCGAATATATTCTGACTCCCGGGGACGTTATACGTCTTGACGCCGGAGTGCGCCACGGCGGGACCCGTTACAGCACCGCCGATGTTTCCTTCTACTGGGTACATTTTACCGGGGCAGAAAAAAACGAGCTGCCGCCCGTCTGTTTTCATCCGGAAAATACCGTACAGGCGGAGTTGATCTGCCGTCAGATCCTTCACTACGCGAATACTGCTGGATATCCCCGTGAAAGCGCGGACTGCCTTATGCGCGTCCTGATTATGGAGCTGACCTCTGAAAATCTTCGCTCCGGTGAAGGCAATCACCGCCTCTGCTCAGCAGTTAAGGAATGGGTAAGACTGAACTGTGACCTTCCGATCAAAGTATCGGATATAGCCTCGCACTTCAACTATAACGAGGATTATCTGAACCGGGTGTTCAGACAGTTTCATCCCGGCGGACTTAAAGCATATATCGACGAAATGAAAATGCAGAGAATTAAGCACGATCTAATAAACAACTCCTTGTCGCTTCAGGAAATAGCCGGAAAATATTCCTTTGGCGATTATAAATATTTCCTTAAGTATTTTAAATATCACGAGGGAGTTTCTCCGACAAGGTATAGGCAGGTTTACTACAATATTCATACAAATAATAAATAATACAGTCGATACTTGTCGTTATGAGATTTTAATTGTTACGACAGTATTTGTCTATAGAAAGCGAAACAAAACAAACAAATGGCGAATATAAGAAAAAAAGTATTTCTTTCACTGCTCTCCTGCGAGGAAAACGGAAGATACGCAAATCTGGAGGCCGACGCGATTCTGAAGCGCGAAATACAGGATGAACGGGATAAGGCTCTATACACCGCTCTTTTATACGGAGTGATCGAACGGAAAATAACGCTGGACTATCAGATATCAAAGCTTTATTCCGGAAATCCCGATTCTTTGCAGCTGAAAGTCAGGATATTGCTTAGGATCGGACTTTATCAGCTTCTCTATATGAACTCGATACCCGCATATGCCGCGGTAAATGAGACTGTGGCTTTGGCAAAAGCTACGGTTAATCCAGGAGCGGCGAAACTTATCAACGGTATCCTTCGCTCCGCTCTTACAGCTCTTGCCGCTTCTAACGGAAAGCTTTCAATAAAAACCCCGGATCGGACACGCGATATTTGCGGATATCTGTCTATCTTTTATGGCTATCCGCGTTATCTATGCAAGCTTTGGATAAGCGCCTACGGCGAGGAGATGGCTGAAAAGCTAATGGAGGCTCAGAACCGTCGTCCGATCATTACTCTCAGAGTCAACTCACTTAAAACAAACAGAGAACATTATCTGGCGGAACTGATAAAAGCGGGAATAGAGGCCTCTCCGTCACAGCTGACCGATGACGGCATAATACTTAATGGCGGTAATATAACCTTGCTTCCGGGCTACTCAGACGGGCTTTTCTTTGTTCAGGACGACGCGCCGCGTATGGCTGTTTCCGCGCTTTCTCCCCGTCCGGGAGAAACAATTATAGACGCCTGCGCCTGCCCGGGAGGCAAAAGCTTTGCCTCAGCCATTATGATGAAAAACCGCGGAAAAATATTAAGCATGGATATTCATGCAAGCAAGCTTTCGCTTATCAGCTCCGGCGCACGGCGTCTCGGAATAAACATTATAGAACCGTCCGCATCGGACGCAGCATTATTTCAGAAATCACTTGAAAAAAAAGCCGACCGGGTCTTATGCGACGTCCCCTGCTCCGGCTTTGGAACCATCTCCAAAAAGCCCGAGCTTCGTCATAAAGCCAAAAGCGCCGTCGATGCGCTTCCTTCATTACAATATTCTATACTTGAAAACTGCTCGCGATATGTACGGGATTACGGTGTGCTTATGTATTCAACCTGTACACTGAATCCTGCGGAAAATGAAGAGATTGTCAGTTCATTCCTTGAGCAGAATAAGCAATTCACGCTTATTGAAGCAAAGACTAATTTCCCGTGTGATTCTCTTTCCGACGGCTTTTTCCACGCGTTATTCAAAAGAAACTAAAATTATGACTTAAAACAGCTGTGACAAAAAAATTTTTTAATCCTATTGACAGACTATAAAAAATGTGATACAATAGTCATACACAGAATAAAGACTGCATATTCCGTTCGCCGGAATGGATATGCTCGGAGTCAATAAACCAGCCGTAGGCTTTAATGGTTGGTTCATTGGCTCCTTTTTTTGTGTATCGGCATAAGAAAGGAATGGTAATAATGTACGAAACAACACCTCTTTGCGACCTGGCGACAGAACTTGGAGAAGCTGTCGAGACCGGGCTGACGGAAAACGAAGCGAAAGAAAGGCTTGAAAAAATAGGGCGCAACGCGCTTTCCGAAGCGAAGCGCGTCTCTGTATTTAAGCACATCATCTGCTCGTTCAAGGATGTCACAATCATTATACTATGTGTCGCGGCTGCTATGTCGCTGTATATCGCGCTTGCGGCGCATGACAATGATTTTACCGAGTCTATCGTTATAGCGTTTATCATCGCGTTGAATATTTTTCTGTCAGTGCGGGAGCAGGTCAAGGCGGAAAAGTCCGTTGATTCACTGAAAAAATATAATATACAGAAATGTACTGTTCTCCGAAACGGCAAAAAGAAAAGAATAGAAACCGAGCTGCTCGTGCCTGGCGACGTTATAATTCTGAACGCGGGCGATCGTGTTCCCGCGGACGCGAGAATCCTGGAAGAGGCCGGACTTTGCGCCGACGAATCCCTTTTAACCGGCGAAAGCGAGCCGGCGGCAAAGGACGCGGGATTTATACCTGAAAAAGATACGGCGACGGCGGACAGTAAGCATATGGTTTTTTCAGGCTCGCTCATTGTCGCCGGTAAATGCAGGGCGCTGGTATGCCGCACCGGCAACGAAACCGAGATCGGACGTATTTCCAAGCTGCTCGAAAATGAAAAGACAAAACTTTCGCCTTTGCAATTGCGTATGCAGAAGCTCGGAAAAACGCTCTCAATAGTCGCGTTCGGCGGAGCTCTTCTGGCTCTTCTCATCGGCTGGCTTTACGGCAGCCCTGTACCCGATATGCTTATGGTAGCTGTGTCCGTGGCGGTGGCGGCCATCCCGGAGGTCATGCCTGTTGTGGTAACTATCGCTCTTTCCTACGGAGTAGGCAGCATGGCAAGGAAAAATACTATCGTCCGGACACCGGCCGCGGTGGAAACCATCGGCAACGTTTCCGTTATCTGCTCAGATAAGACCGGGACGCTTACTCAGAATAAAATGAGCGTGCGCAGGCTATGGGCGTCGGCTTGTGATCCCGTTGACGCGAAGGATAATTTCGGGGAAGAGGAGAAGGCGCTTCTTACGCTATTCTTACTTTCGAGCGGCGAGGGAAAGGCGTCGGAAAATAAGCTTGGAAACCCGACGGAACTTGCGATCGCTCGAATCGCTGAGGAAAAATTTCCGAATTTGGCCTGTGAGCTTGGAAAATACCGCAGAATACACGAGATTCCGTTCGATTCCTCGCGAAAGCTGATGACGGTTGTTTATCGGAGCGATACCGGTTATTTGTCGGTGACAAAAGGAGCCGTTGACCGCATACCGCTGAAGCCCGACGATATCATGAGGAAAAAGATCATGACAATACACGATTCTTTTGCGTCGGACGCGCTCCGTGTTATAGGAGTGGCATTTAAAGAATTCGACGTGAAACCGGATCTGACTCAGGAAATACTGGAAAACGGACTTATATTTGCCGGTCTTGCCGGAATTATAGACCCACCGCGCGCAGAAAGCGCGGACGCTGTGCGGACCGCGAGAGAGGCAGGGATAAAGACAGTTATGATTACGGGGGATCACCTTACCACGGCAAAGGCGATCGCCGAGCAGATAGGTATTTTGTACGACGATAAAAAGATAATGAACGGAGCGGATATGCGCTCCATATCGGACGAAAGGCTTTCGGAGATCATAGAAGATTATCGGGTATTCGCGCGTACCACTCCGGAGGATAAGATACGTATAGTAAAGGCTTTCCGGAGAGCCGGAGAGGTTGTTGCCATGACAGGCGACGGTGTAAACGACGCGCCGGCCTTAAAAGCCGCCGATGTAGGCATCGCTATGGGATCGGGTACTGATGTTGCAAAGGAGGCTGCGGACATGATACTTCTTGACGATAATTTTTCAACTATCGTTACGGCGGTAGAGGAGGGGAGAAGGGTATACTCCAATATCCGAAAATCACTTTATTCAATGCTCGGATGTAATTTCTCGGCGATTACCATTGTACTTTTTTCCCTTATCTTCGGCTGGGGTTCTCCTGTAAGTGCGCTTCAGCTGCTTATAATAAAGGTGGCGTGCGACGGTATTCCGGGATTCAGTCTGTGCGTTGAAAAAGCCGATCCCGACATTATGAAGCAGCCTCCGGTCAGGAAATGCTCGAGTATATTTTCGGAAGGTCTTATATCCAAAATCATACAGCTATCCGTCGTATTCACGGTATCTACGCTCATCCCGGTGTGGGTAGGAAGAAACTGTTATCTCGGGAGCGGGATCCGGCCCGGATTTGACGTCGCGCGGACAATGACATTTCTTGTGATGGGGCTTACTACCGTCGTGCATGTTTATAACTGTCGGAGCAGTTTTTCGGTGTTTAGGCGCGGGGGTGGCATAAATAGGCTTGTCGTCGGGACAACGATTTTTGGAGCGGCTGTTATGGTGCTTGTTGCGACAATACCTCCGGTCGCGGAAATATTCGGGCTTGTGCCGCTCGGTGTATGGCATTGGGCGATTGTAATTGCGCTTTCGCTCTCACCCCTTCTTTACGTTGAGATTATGAAGCTTACAGGACATTTTAAGAAATGAAAGGCCCGCTTCCTTACATCAACTTCCAAAAAATTTCACGAAAAAGGTGTATGTCTGATTTCATAAGGCGGGATAGCGTGGAAGTTATATTAGATCAAGTCAACGTTCAAATAGGTTCACGCTTATCTGCTTATCCCCGTAGCGGATCTCCGACTCCGGATTTTTGAAAGCTCAGAGCAGCGCTGTGTACGTCCCGGCGCGGCTCTGAAGTCCGGAGAAGGCGATGGAATAAAGCCGCTTACTCAAATCCAAATACATTTCCCCTTAAGAGAAGTTCTTTGATAGCTGTTTTCTTAAATTTAAATAGAATATAACTCTTTATTTGGAAATGAGGACACAAAGAAAAGAAATTTTTCAGCCGCTTTTGAGAATATCTGATATTTTTTCCAGGCAAAAATAAGATCAGCTTTTATTTCCGGCTCAAGATGGCGGAATATCAGCTCGTTTTCGTCAGCCAGAGCCTGACCGAGTATAAGTCCGTCGTTAGTCACAAAATGTATCTGATACGTGAAGTTTATCATGTCACGGCTTGACTTGTGGATTATGAACGGGTCAAACTCCGAATACTCGTCGTCTCCCGAAGAAAACGGTATTTCTGCGGTAGCATTGGCGTCTGCCGAGGGAGTAAAGATATTTGCTCTTATGGCTTCGGCAAGCGGCAGGGTGTCGC
>CALYAD010000006.1 GCA_944393415.1 uncultured Clostridia bacterium
ATACAAAAAAGAGAGCTGTCGTAAATGCTGAAATTACATGGTTTATTTTGTATACATTGTATAAATTTTGGTATAGAATTATTTATCAATACAAAAAAATGAGACTGTCGCTTTTGGCGGCAGTCTCCCGGAGATGACTGATCGAAAATCAGGCACCCTTTATATACTGTGTTATCAGCTCTTGGAGCAACGTATTCGCGGCGCCCTCCATGCTTTCGTACGTAGATGTAAAGTTTGGATTTCCGGTAGGTCCCTTGGACATTATACTTTGAAATATAGTTCCTATTCCCGAAAGAGAGGAGCTATACTCATAAAGGAAATTCTTAGTTAGCCTGGATTTGACGGTCTCGTGTCTTCCTGTGATGATGTCAAGGATCTCAGCAGATGTGTCGTCGCGGGAATAGGCTCTTTTGCAGGCGGTTTCGTAAAACGCGGGAGCAACGGTCTGATAAGCCTCGGAACACATAGCCTCGATTACCGCGCTGGTCTCTCTGAGAGCCCGGTCCTCCGAAACTGATTTTGGCACCGCGACAAGAGTCGAGCCGTTTGCCATCATAGTGATATATTCCTCCTGCTGCTCATCCCATTTGGGATACGGAAGGACTCCGAAGTTGTCCTCCATTGCGCGCATGTTCTCATTAAGGAAGTCAATAATGGTGCTGAGGCTGAACATAACCTTTCCGTCCATAAAATCGGTTGCGTGTTGAGTTTCGGCACCTATCTGATTGGGGAAGAAGAGCCATGCGCCCGGGTTATTGTAAAGCAGGTCGTAGAGCTTTTGCGTAAATTCCACCGCCTTCTGGTTATTGACCGTTATCACCGGCATACCGTCATCGTCTCTCTGATAGAACTCAACGTCGCAGCTTACCGGGAAATAGTGCAGCGGTTCTCCGTACCTGAAGAGAGAATAGCCGTGTATGTCGTTTTCACCGCCGAGATTTATATACGACCTCGAGACCTCAATGGAGAAGCGCTCGAAGGTCCAGGTGCCGTTGAAGACATAGTCATAAAGACCATCGGGATTTCCCGGATCGACATACTGACCGTAAAGGTCCTTGTTGTAAAAGATGCAGCCGGCATTGCCGATACCTCCGAGAAGGATATCGCCGTAGAGGAAGCGGTAATAGTAGTTGTCGACAGACAGCTCCAATATGGCGTCCTTATACCACCATTCCTGATCGATGTCTATGTAAAGAGAATCGTTGAGATTATGGAACAGCGAAAAGAGCTTTTCCTGAATTACAGTATTGTTGGTAGTCATTACTATCTCAAAGGAGGAATCAAGAGTCTGTATATACCTTCTCAGAACGTCAACAAAATCTTCCCAATAGTTGGTACCCGAATGAATGAATTGCAGATCGCAGTTAAGCCTCTGGGCTACCTTAAGGTTTCTTTCATAAATTTTGGTGTACACGATGTCAAGCGTTTCGTTGTCTCCTATGATCTGTTCTTCGATATGTCCCGGATAAAGCACCCCTACGGTATCGCCGTTAAGCGAGTAACCTTCGGGAATATTGTCCTCGTATTCAGTAACGTCGAGATTAGGATTAGTGGGGTCGTCCTCCGGATCCGCGCATGAGACGAGGATAGGAAGGATCAGGCTTACGCATAAAAGCATGATCAGGAATCTGGTTTTTCTCATTTTGCTGATATTTTACTCCCTTCCGCGGAAAGCAAACATATTTCCGCAATATAATTGTAATATTATTATATCATATGATATTAAGAAAATCAAGGGTGACAACTATATCGCGTGTGCCAAAAAATATATATTGATTTTGTAAAAAATGTTAAAAATAATATCTTAAGTTAACTTTTATAATTTCTCTTAATTATCGGTAAGCTCCGATAGAGGTATCTCTTTTCCGTCTCGCCAAATGTTCTCAAGACTGTAAAACTCCCGGCTTGGACGGTCAAAAATATGGATTATAACCGAGGCGTAGTCTAAAGCTATCCAGTTTCCCTGCTTAATACCGTCCGTATGAAGAGGATGAGCTCCCGCGCGTCCGATAATATCTATGACCTCGTCTGCCAGTGAGGATACATGAGTGCCGGAACGTCCCTCGCAGATTATAAAATAATTACACAGCGAAGTCTGTTTTTCCACACATATGACCTTAATGTTTACCGCCTGTTTTTCGTCAAGCACACGGACAACGGCACTGACCAAGCCAAGCTTTGAGGATATATCTTTTTCGGTGACGTTTATCATTTGCAAATTTATGTTCCTTTCAGGATTGGTTTATTTTTTCGGATACGATCAGATAATTACGGGCGGCTGTCGTTGCAGGATGGATATACTGCCCTTCGGAGATAAGCGAGGAAAGGGTCATATCATATGATATAAGCAGGATATTATCCAGATGTGCCTTTGTATATTCGTTTGCGCGATAAAACAGCTTTCGGAGCCTTATACAGTCATCAAAGGTACGTGTTGGTTCGATATAATCCGCGAGATAGATCAGCTTTTCGTAAATCGTCATTGCCGGTCGTCCGGTAGTATGGTACCTTATGGCGTTGAAGACTGTGTCGTCCACCGCTTCCTTGTATTTTTCGCGCGCAAGATACGCTCCGGTTATCGAATGAAAAACCTTGGGGCTGTTTACGTCGTCTTCGGTATATTTATATCCGAAGCGCCGGCAAAGCTCAAGCTGCTGGTCCGGGCTTTTTTCTTTTGTAATGTCGTGAAGAAGTCCGGCAAGCCTGAGACGGGCTATATCGTTTTCGCTTAGTCCATACAGTGTTCCCAGTTTTTCGGCTTCCTCCATAACTGACAGGGTATGGGAAAGTCTTTTGCCGCTTAAATAGTTCGTAATGTCGTCGCGTATACGCTTAAGGGTTTCATTTTCTGACATATAAAGATCTCTCCTTGATATAATTATAGACGGCGGGCGGGAGATATTTTTTTCGTAACCCGTCGTCGCCGTTTCTTATTTGTGAGGAGCTGATTTCAATAGGATCTGAGGTAAGTATGATAATATCGGCTCCGAAATTTTCTCTGAGCATTTCTGTCTGTTGTTCTATTATTTTTTCGGTTTCGGCATCAGGAGAGGAGCGTTTTATCAGGGCGACGCGACAAAGGCTCATTATCTCGGCGGGACGGTACCATTGATGAAGAGTCAAGAACATATCGGTCCCGCAAAGAAAGGTCAGATGTGTTCCCGGCGACGTGAAGTGGCGTAGAGTATTTACGGTGTAGCTCGGGGGTTCTGAGTTCAGCTCATAATCAGATATAAAAATCCGTTTTCCGTATTCGGGATGAGTTTCAAAGGCAAGACGCAGCATATTAAGGCGGTCAGTCGGATTGTCCTCAAAGGTTATTTGCTTGTGAGGAGGGATAAGTGTCGGGATTATAAGCAGCCTGTCGGGATTAAGCTCCTTTAAATAAAGCTCAGCCGCCCGCAAATGCCCCAGATGTACCGGCGCAAAGGTCCCGCCGTATATCGCTAGCTCATACATATTATCGGACCTAACCTCCTTGTGTCTTTAAAATGGTACAAACAAAGAAATAACGTGTCAGTTCAATCTGCCGCTTAATTCGATTTTCAGAAGGCGCAATGCGTTTCCGCGGTGGCTGAACGCGTTTTTTTCTTCCGAAGTCATTTCCGCGAAGGTCTTTCCTTCTGACGGAAAGTAGAAAAGGGGATCATACCCGAAGCCTCTCTTTCCGCGGGGCTCGTTCAGTATTACTCCGTTTGCCTCGCCTCTTACGGTAAATTCCGCTCCGTCGGGAAGCTTGCAGGCTATCACGCATACAAAACGCGCGCTGCGGTCAGAGATATTTTCAAGTTCAATTAAAAGTTTTTGGTTGTTTTTTTCACTATCGGACGTTTCACCGGCGTAACGGGCGGAGAATACTCCCGGAGCGCCGCCGAGAGCGTTTACGCAAAGCCCGGAGTCGTCCGCTATTGTGAATCTGCCGGGTTTCCAAACAAATCTCGCCTTCAGGAGCGCGTTTTCCTCGAATGTTTTCCCGTTTTCCTCCGGCTCTTCATTTATACCAAGCTCACCCGGAGTATAAAGATGAGATACTCCGAGGATTTCACGGAGTATGCCCTCCATTTCCGTTACCTTGTTTTTGTTATGTGTTGCTATAACGGCTTCCATGAATGTCAAGGTCCTTTCGGTTTAATCAAACAATGCCCGGACGAAATCTTTAGCGTCGAACGGCTGCATATCGTCAGCCTTTTCTCCTACTCCGATATACTTGATCGGCAGACCAAGCTCACGCTTTATCGAAAAGACTATGCCTCCCTTGGCGCTGCCGTCCAATTTGGTAAGAACGATACCAGTTATATCGGCGGCGTTTCTGAATTCCTTGGCCTGCACAACGGCGTTTTGACCTGTGGTGGAGTCAAGCACAAGAAGCGTTTCGCGGGATGCCTCCGGAAGCTCCCGGTTAATGACGCGGTTTATTTTAGCAAGCTCGTCCATAAGGTTCTTTTTATTGTGCAGTCTTCCGGCCGTGTCGACTATCAGAACGTCGGCACCGCGGCTTTTGGCGGCGCTGATAGCGTCGAAAACCACCGCTGCGGGATCCGAACCCTCCTCATGACTTACTATATCGGCTCCGACCCGGTCAGCCCAGATTTTAAGCTGTTCTATCGCGCCGGCGCGGAAGGTATCGGCTGCGGCGAGCAGTACCTTTTTCTTTTTACTCCTCAGGTTGTTGGCTATCTTGGCTATTGTCGTTGTTTTTCCGACTCCGTTAACGCCTATTACGAGTATAACCGAAGGTTTTGTCTCAAGCTTTAGGGGCTCGCCCTCTCCTATGGTTTCGGTGAGTATGTCAATCAAAGCCTTTTTGGCTTGCGACGCTTCGGTAAGACCCTCAGTCGCTATGGTATCCCTAAGCTTTTCAATGATCTCTGAGGCCGTAACAGCTCCGACATCGGACGCTATGAGTATTTCCTCAAGCTCCTCAAGCATGTCTTCATCGATTGCTACGAAGGATTTGAATAAAGAATCCATTTGAGAAAAGAGAGCGTTTTTGGTCTTTGTAAGACCTTTTTTCAGTTTATCGAAAAATCCCATTTTAATCCCCCATGCTGCCTTCAGGCAGCTAAAAAAACCGTTTTTATCGGTTTTTAACCGTTTTGATCGGTTTTAATAGATATAAATAATTTTCGTGTTTTGCAGGGCAAAAAATTTGTGCGTGAAACTATCTGCGTTTTAACGCGATAAAGAAAAATATATCTTTATTACTTTCCATGCCGCTTTCACGGCTTATATTTACGTTCATGCTCAAACGAGCGGATTTACGGATTTTAACAAATGAATAAGCGCGTTACCAAAGCTTTTCCGATACGGTTATATTTCAGAATTATTTATCGTATGTATCAGAGCTTTACGCCAAGCTTGGATTCCACCTCGTTTACGTTGAGGGTAAGAACACGGGAAATACCGCGCTCAGCCATTGTAACGCCGTAAAGCGTATCGGCAACCTCCATCGTACCGCGGCGGTGGGTTATGGTAATAAACTGCGTCTTATCGGAGTATTTTTTTATGTAGTTGGCGAACATTGCGACGTTGACCTCGTCCAGCGCCGCCTCTATCTCGTCAAATATGCAGAACGGAGAAGGATTGACGTTGAGTATAGCAAAGAACAAAGCTATACTGATGAAGGCCTGCTCGCCTCCGGAGAGAAGTGAAAGGTTTTTTATGATTTTTCCGGGAGGAGCGACGTTGATATCGATGCCGCAGTGCAGCACGTCGTCAGGGTCGGTCAGCACAAGCTCGGCGTTACCGCCTCCGAAAAGCTCCCGGAATACCCGCTTGAAGGCGGTGTTTATCTCTCCCATTACCTCTACGAAGCGTGTCCGCATTTCCCGTTCCAGAAGCTCCACGGTGTTGGCGAATTCGTTTCTGGATTTAGTCAGATCCTCAAACTGGGTATTCATCTCCTCATAGGTCTGCTTTGCCGTTTTGTATTCCTCTATAGAATTAGGATCGACAGAGCCTATGCCGCGCAGCTTATATTTCAGCTCATTAAGATTTTTGGCGACCTCGGCCCGGTTCTCGGCGGTGACAGGCGGATAATTCATTGCCTCTGCTTCGGTAAATGTCATCTCGTATTCGCTTGAGAGATATGAGACCATACGGTCAAGATCGGAATTCAATGTCTCGAGCTGGGATTCAAGCTTTGTATGGTCATTTGAGATCACCTCGCGTGCGCTCATCTTTTCCGTAATGGACTTTTTGAGAACGGACAACCGCGCTTCAAGCTCATTGCCGTGCTTTTCGGCTTCATCGCGTTCCGAGGTCATCTGTTTTATATCGTCGCTCAGCTTCTGGGCAAGCTCTGAGGATCTTACCATTCTTTCTCGTGTTTCATTGAGCTTTGCGGTGTCTGATACAATTGAATTTTCCGCGTCCGAAAGCCGTTTTTCGCTGTCCTCTTTAATAGTGAGACGGTTCTCAAGCTCCTTTTGCGCGGCCTCAACGTCTTTGCTTAAAGCCGTTATATCCATCATAACGGAGGTATGCTCTGTGTTAAGCCTGCCCTGCTCCTCTCTGAGCTTTTGACGTTTAACAGTAAGCTCTTCTCTCAGGGCGCTGACCTTCTCCGCTTCCTCTTGGTTTTTTGTCTGCTCGCTTAGGATGCTTTCTTTTTCCTGCGCAATGCTTTTTTCATGAGAATCCGTATCGTTTATCTGTTCCTCAAGCTTCGATATATTTTCGTTTACCGATTTCAGCTGGGTTTCAAAGGCTGTGTAGTGATTGAGATCGGCTTGATATAGCGAGCTTATGAGCTTAAGCTTTCCGGCGATCTCCTGCGACAGCTTATTTTGCTCGTCAAGCTGTCTGAGTATTTCGGCGTGCTTTTCCTCTGCGTCCTTTTTCTCCGTTTCGGTCTTCAGACGGTCGGCGTTGAGGCGGTCTATTGTCGCCGTTCTGTTCAGAACTCCTGACTCACGCTTTGCCGCGCCTCCGGTAATGGAGCCTCCGGCGTTGACTAACTGTCCGTCCTTGGTTACTATGCGTACACGGTATCCGTACGCCTTTGACGTGGCGTTGGCGTTATCGAGATTGTCAAAAACAAGCGTTCTTCCCAGCAGGTTTTTTATAACGCGGTCGAACCTGGGTTCATATTCCACCAGCTCTGATGCGACTCCTATATATCCTTTGCGTTTTTTAAGCTCTTCCGTATCGATTGTAAGGGGAGTGACCTGCATAGTGTTCAGCGGATAAAATGTGGAGCGTCCGGCGTTGTTTTGCTTAAGCCAGGCGACGGCGGCTTTGGCCGCCTCATCGGTTTCGCATACAATGTTCTGTATATTGGCTCCGAGCGCGGTCTCAATCGCAAGAGAATACTGGGAATTTACTGAAAAAATATGCGACAGCGGACCTATTATTCCGGAGATTTTTCCGGCGCGGGAGGCGCTCATTAATGCGGAAACGCTATGCGGGTAGCCTTCAAAGAGCTCCTCCATTCTTCTCAGAGAGTCTATGCGGGTTTTAATATCTCTGATATCGCTTGCGTATGAGACTATTTTATCGTTCAATTCATCCGCTTCACTTTTAAGGGCGGCGATTTTGCTGTTTGCTTCTTCCTCCTTTTCCTTGAAGGCAGCGGTTTTGGATTCATAATCGTCCATTCGCCGTTTGTACTGAAGCATGCCGTCTTCGCACGCGGCGGTTGAACGGCGGGTGTCCTCAAGCTCTTTTTTCAGTTCCTCTCGGTGGCTGACAGTGGACTGGGAGGTTCCTTCAAGAGACGCGAGTCTGTATTTGAGTCCGTCGGAAAGCGAGGCGAGTCTGTCGGTTTCGGCTCTGGTATTTTCTATTTCAATATCGGTTTTTTGTATTTCATCGTTAAGGTTACTGAGTAAGGCTTCCAGGTTGTCGTATTTTTGCGCAGCGATATCCCTTTTACCGGTTATTTCTTCAAGAGATGCCGCCGCCTTTTCGGCTTCCTGTGAGGAAAGCTCTAAGCTTTCTCGGTAGGACGTAAGCTTTTCCTCAGTGTCTGAGATGCGATCCTTTAAATGCGCTATTTCATTTTCAAGGACCTTTGCTGCGGTATCCTGACTGTGCCTGTTATCGGATATATCCTCGATCTTAGAGGTTAGGGAGGAGGAAAGTTCCTTTGCTTTGTTTTTAGCGATATCAAGACTTTCGTATTCCGCGTTTGCGTCATTTATTTCGTTATCGGCGTTTGCGAGCGCCTTGGTAAGTATATCAAATTTAGCGCTTCGCTCCTCAAGCTTTGAGCGTACTCCGGTTATATCATAGACGTAAAGCGAAACATCGGCTTCCTTTTTCTTTTCGTATATCTCGAGGTAACGTCTGGCGCGCTCCGCGTCCTTTTCAAGACGGTCGAGCTGAGTCTTTTTTTCCAGAAGTATATCGGCAAGACGTTCACAGTTCTGAGCCGTTTCCTCCAGCTTGCGTTCCGCCTCTGTTTTCTGGTAACGGTATTTGGATATTCCGGCGGCTTCCTCAAAGACGTTTCGTCTTTCGTCGCTTTTTTGCGAGATTATCTCCGCCGCCTTTCCCTGGCTGACTATGGAGTAACCGTCGCGCCCGATACCTGTGTTCATAAATAGGGTGTTTATGTCCTTCAAGCGTACCGGCTGACCGTTTATTTTGTATTCGCTTGTTCCGTTGCGGTTATAGCGGCGGGTAACCGTTACCTCGTCGTATTCGCTTTGGAGGCGGGAAAAACCGTCTTCCTCACGATTGTCAAGCGTCAGCGAGACTTCGGCGAACTGCATCGGCTTTCTTTTGTCTGTACCTCCGAATACTACATCCTCCATTTTTGAGCCTCGCATGTTTTTGGAGGATATTTCTCCGAGGACCCAACGTACGGCGTCGGAAATGTTGCTTTTTCCGCTGCCGTTCGGACCTACAACCGTCGTAACTCCCGGAGCGAATTTCAGAATGGTCTTATCCGGAAAGGACTTGAAGCCGTGCAGCTCAAGTGAGATCAAACGCATATTGTGATTTTTCCTTTCGTAAATAATAAAGGGTTTTGAATTCAAGATTATTTAGGCAAATCAAGGGTTTATTTTAAGTGTTATTTCATATCCGTTCAGCTCGGGGCTCTCAATGACTGAAAGCCGCGTAAATTTATATTCTTCTTTAAGTAAGACAGCGTTTGACCTTTTTTGGCCTATAGCCTGGCTTATCCTGCCTTTGGCTACCGTGAAACAAGCTTCTTTTCCTTTTATGTCCTTTGCTTCGGAAAGCAGGCGGCGCATTGATTTCAGATACAGTCTGCTCATCGCGAGCTCTCCTATAGACGGGTGATAATTATCGTGATACCGGTTATCGGAAAGTGTCTCGTTTGCGCAGAGACCTATTCGTATGACCGGTACGCTGTGTCGCGCGAATACATCCAGTACGTCGCTTGTACGGGTTATAGCGTCCTCAGTGCTTAGAGGAGAGTAAATGCCGCCGTTTTTCATGCGCATAAGCGCGGTATCGGGAAATACAACGGTCGGATATACTCTTGCCCCGTCTGCTTTCAGCCCGCAGATACGCTCTGCGGTATAAATTTCGTCTTCCGGTGTGGAAAAGGGTAGTCCGATCATCATTTGTCCTATAAGCTTAAGCCCGAAGGCTTTAACGGCATTACAGGCGTTTTCCGAGGTCAGGGCGTTATGTCCGCGGTTAGAGGCGGCAAGAACTCTGTCGGAAAAGCTTTGAATTCCTAATTCGACCGTTTTAACTCCGTGGTCGGCAAGAACGCCGAGAATTCTTTCCGAGATCGCGTCGGGGCGGGTAGAAACGCGTACACAGGATATTTTTCCGGCCGCTATATATCTGTCGGATATCTCAAGCAGGGCAAGCATTTCTTTTTCGGGCAACGCGGTAAAACTGCCTCCGAAAAATGCGAGCTCCGCCTCCTGGTTATTGTTATCGACAGTTGAAAGAGCGGCGTCGATATCTTTTATAACGCTTTGCTTTTCAAAAGAGGGTTTTCCGGTTATCTTTACCTGGTTACAGAATACACAGGCGTTCGGGCAACCGTAAAACGGTATAAAGATCGGAATATTTACATGCTTTTTCATTTTCTTTTATGATTAAAAAACTTCAGAGCGTCCTTTGCGGCCTGCTGCTCGGCTTTCTTTTTGGATTGCCCGACACCTCGTCCTATTATGTTGCTGTTCAGCTTTGCTACAACGGTAAAGGTGGGAGCGTTATCGGGACCGGTTTTTGATATTTCATCGTATGACAGTGTTTCTCCCGGAGTTTGCTGTATGATTTGCTGAAGCTCGGATTTGTAGTCGGCGATGTCGGTCTCCGATATTACGGCGCGCTTGGAAATAAACGGTATAACAAATGTGCTGACCTTGTCAAGCACGCATCCGCTGTCCAGAAAAATAGCGCCGAGAAGGGCCTCAAAGGCGTTTTCGAGAGTGGAAGGCTTGTTTTTTCCGCCTGACTTTTTCTCACCGTTGCCGAGAAGGAGGTAATCTCCGAGTCCGAGCTTTTTTGCGTATGAGCTGAGCGCTTCGGTGCATATAGCTTCTGCACGCATACGGGTCAGTTCGCCTTCGGGAAGAGAAGGGTATTGTGCGAAAAGATAAGAGCTGGATATTATTTCAAGTACAGCGTCGCCTAAAAACTCAAGACGTTCGTTAGAGCTTGCGGCTATGTTTTTTTGTCTCATTTCGTTTGCGTATGAGGAATGTGTGAGCGCCTCAATGAGAAGAGAAGTATCTGTAAAGCTGTAGCCTATTTTTTCTTCCAATGTTTTATAATTTTGTTGCATTTATTAAACCTTTCTGTTTCCTTTCGCTCTTATGGCTTTCGTCAGCTTGATGAAGGTTTTGGCAAACGTGCTTTACACGTTTCCTTTCTTCAAAAGCCCTTCTCGCCCGTCGCAATGGGAAAAGTCGATCAAAGGGATAAATACTAAATTCCGAGTACCCGGCAGGCTTCCTCGGCTGCATTTTGCTTGGCCTCCTTCAGTGTTTGCGCTGTTCCTGAGGCGAGCTCCTTTCCGTCCGTAATAACGGCGACACAGTACTGACCGCGTTCTTGCGTCTGTCGTTTTTCGTAGGAGACAGGCGCTGACGAGGTGCGGCTGAGACGCTGATAATACTGATTGAGCTTTGAGATATAATCTTCGCGACGCTCCGGTATCGAAACGGTGTTTTCGCTCAGTGAGGAAAACCATATATATATATCGCTTTTTCTGTCTGTCAGAAGCTCATAAGCGTTCTTGGCCGCGTCGCGTTCCGACTCTTTTTTGGTCTCTCCGTTTCCGGTTGAAATTACCCGACCGTCGAGAATTATCTCAGTCATGACATTCCCACGTACGGATTTGGATGTATTATAACTCAGTAGTACATTGGCGGTACGGAGGTTCCTTTGAACAAGCTCCTGAAGCATTGATTTATAATTTTCCCCGTCCGGTCGTCCTGCATTTGCGTCGCGGTCTTTTTTTAAGCCTGTTTTTTCCGGATTTCTATCATATGTGCCGTATGATAATGACACGGATGTCAGCGCGTCCCGGATGAACGAGCCTTTAGCTGAGTCGGCGGATTCCGTTCTTCGTAAGTTTTTTTGCGTCAATCCGGTATTGGGTTTTGTGCGTGAGGTAACGGAAGCGTCGGTTTTCTTCTCGACCCTCGGGGCATATCTCGATTCATTATCCGATAATCTCAAAAGCGGCATTATAAAGCCTTTTAGAGACGGCATACCTCCGTCGCGGTATATTGCGGCGCATAGTGAGAGGAATACCTGAAAATGTATTGTTTCACTTGTCCTGAGTGCTTCCGAAAGCTCGGAAAGCAGAATATGCTTTTCGAGGCGGCGGTCAGAGATATACTTTTTTATATCTGCTTTGTCTCGGTAAATTCGCAGCTGTTTGTTAAGCTCGTCCTCGTCGGTAAACGGAAAGCGTGAATAAATATAATCGGAAAGCACGAGATCAAGAAGCGCGCGGCCGAGAAATATTAGTCTTTCGTTTCCTTCCTCTCCGTATACGGAACGGGATGAATGGCAGAAAGCGGCACGTAAAAGAGATCTGTCCTTGAAACTATATCCGATTATATTTTGTATTTGACTGTAATTGAAATTGTCTGTCATATTGATCCTCATGCCGCGAGGTCGCGGCTAAACTCTTTTTATTTTATCGATGATGATTGGATGGTGCGGCCTGATGAGCGAAGGTGTTAAGTCAGGTGAGCTTGGCTATTTCGGCTATAATATCGTATTCGCAATAAGCCGCCGCGACGCGGACCGCGTTTTTTATGGCGGTTGCGTCCGAGCTTCCGTGAGCCTTGATGATCGGTCTTGACACTCCGAGAAGCGGGGCTCCGCCGTATTCGGAGGCGTTGAACACCTTTTTCATTTCTTTGAGCTCCGGGCGAATTATCGCTCCGGAAAGCTTTGTGACGGGATTTTTGGCGTAAATATCCTTAAGCTTTTTAAACATATATCCGCAAAGCCCTTCCGTAAGCTTAAGGACGATATTACCGGAAAAGCCGTCTGTGACGAGTACATCGCATACGCCGTAGGGGAGGGACTTTGCCTCTGTATTTCCTATAAAGTTTATTTTTGTATTTTTAGTCAGACGCTTATGAGCGGAGCGCAGTATATCGTTTCCCTTTGTATGCTCCGTGCCGTTGTTCAAAAGCCCCACGCGCGGAGCTTCAATGCCCAGCATCCTGCTTACATAGACGGAGCCCATAACGGCAAACTGCTCTAAAATATCCTCATTGACCGCTATATTTGCTCCGGCGTCTATCAGAAGAAGAGGTTTTTCAAACGGCAGAAAGGTCGCTAAGGCCGCTTTTCGCAGGCCTTTAATACGGGAGGCGTATATAACCCCGCCGGTGTAAAGCGCGGCGGTGTTTCCCGCGCTGACCAAGGCGTCTCCCTTGGAGTCGGCGAGAAGCTTAAGCGCGACAGTCATGGAGGAATCCTTTTTGTTTTTAATCGCGAACGGATCGTCCTCCATCGTTATAACATCGTCTGCGTTGACTACGGAAATTTCGCCTCGGCTTATGTCAAACCCATTTTCGTAAGTGTAACGGTTGATTATTTCATTTTTGCCTACAAGCGTAATACTGTGTCCGTATTCTTCAAGGGCGAGAAAAGCGCCCTTTAGTATTTCGTCCGGCGCGTTGTCTCCGCTCATTACATCGATTATTATATTCATTACAAGGGTTATCCTTTCTTAAGACATATATCCGGTTGGGGTTATGCTCACTCGGTATCATACTGAAAAGATCTTGATAAATTCGGAAAGCTCTTGGATACCGCGTTCATGTAACGCTTCGTTGCGTGCGCTTTTACCGCCTTTTACCTTTTGCTCAAGAGGTCTTATAAGACCGAAATTAGCGTTCATAGGCTGGAATTTACCGTTTCCGCCACGGCTTACATATGAGGCAAGCGAACCTGTTACCGTACTATCCGGAAAGATCACGGTATCTTTATTAAGCGCAAGTCGCGCGGCGTTTATTCCGGCTACCAGCCCGGAGGAGGCGGATTCGATATATCCCTCGACGCCTGTCATCTGACCGGCAAAGAAAAGACCGGGTCTATTGACGGTGGAATAAGCGGGAGTTAGCCTGCCCGGAGAGTCAATATATGTATTGCGGTGCATTACGCCGTAACGCAAAAATTCAGCGTTTTCCAGACCGGGAATCATGCGAAAGACGCGTCTTTGTTCCGGTATAGTAAGGTGCGTCTGGAATCCGACAATATTGAACATGGTTTTCTCCGGGTTTTCCGTTCTCAGCTGTACGCACGCGTACGGCTCGCGTCCCGTGCGCGGGTCAGTAAGGCCTACCGGCTTCATCGGGCCGAAGCGCAAGGTATCGATTCCTCTTTTTGCCATCACCTCAACAGGCATACATCCTTCAAAAACCGTCAGCTCCTTTTGCGCCTCGCGGTCGAAGTCATGAAGCTCCGCCTCCTTTGCGTTTATCAGCGCGTCATAAAAACCGAGATACTGATCCTTATCCATAGGGCAGTTTAAATAATCGGCGTCTCCCTTTCCGTATCGGGACTGTGCGAAAGCGATGTTAAAATCAATGGTGGAGGCTTCGACTATAGGTGCCGCCGCGTCAAAAAAAGAGAGCCCTTCGCTTCCGAAAAATCGGGAGATAGACGCCGCAAGAGGATCCGAGGTCAGCGGACCGGAAGCGATTACGCATATACCGCCGTCAGGGATATCGGTGATCTCCCGGCTGATAACCGTGATATTCGGATGATTTTTTATCTTTTCCGTAATAAAGGCGGAAAATGCGTTTCGATCAACCGCGAGCGCCGCGCCGGCGGGAACGGAGCATGCGTCAGCCGCTTGCATAATAAGAGAGGAGAGCATGCGAAGCTCGTTTTTCAGCATCCCGGCTGCGTTTGTTTTCTGCAGGGAGCGCAGAGAGTTTGAACAGACAAGCTCGGCGAAAAGATCTGAGCGGTGAGCGGGAGTTTTTTTACATGGTTTCATTTCGTATAGAATGACCTTGATTCCGCGTTCCGCGATCTGATAAGCCGCTTCGGAGCCGGCAAGTCCGGCTCCGATGACGGTGACGGTATTATCGACTGTAGGGAATAGGTTTTCTTCAGTACTATTCATTTTCTTCTCCGGTCGCATCGTACTCGGCGCTGTAGCCGCAGCTTTCTTTATTTATGCAGTAAACAATGTTTTTGCCCTTTTTACGGAACAGCATTCCTCCGCATTTAGGACATTTTTGTTCAAGCGGCTGATCCCATGAGGAAAAGCCGCATTCAGGATATTTTTCACAGCTATAGAAAAATGAGTTGTTGCGTCCGCGCTTTGTCACGATTTTAGAGCCGCACAGCGGACAGGGTATGCCGGTGTCCTTTGTTATCTGCTTTGTGAATTTACACTTGGGGAAATTTTCACAGGCGTAAAAGCTTCCGTACTTTCCGTTTCGTATTATCAGATTTCCCCCGCATTTCTCGCATTTGAGACCGGTCGCTTCGGCTGCCGCGGCGTCCGTCTTAACAGCGCCGTTATGATCAAGAGGCTTTGTGTTCTTACATTCCGGATAGTTTGGGCATGCCGCGAATTTTCCGTATCTGCCGTTCTTTACTATCATTGTGCTGCCGCACTTTTCGCAAATTATATCGGTTTTTTCCGCGGGGATTACTATATCCACCTTGCTTGTCTTTTCCTCGGCTTTATGAAGGTTTTCGTCAAAGCCCTTATAAAATCCCTCAAGCACATCGGTCATAGAGGTTTTGCCGTCGGCTATGCTGTCAAGACTGTCCTCCATCTGAGCGGTAAATTTATAGTCGACTATATCGGGAAAATTATCTATCATAAGACGAGTGGTTATCTCGCCGAGCTCTGTCGGATACAGAGAGTGTTTGTCGCGCTTTACGTAGCCTCTGGAGATTATTGTAGAAATGATAGGGGCGTAGGTGGAAGGTCTTCCTATTCCTTTTTCCTCGAGAAACTTTATAAGCGTAGCCTCTGTATATCTCGGAGGCGGCTCGGTAAATTTCTGCGTGGGAATAAGCTCGTCTAAGCTCAGCACCTCTCCCTCCTTCAGATCCGGCAGACGCGAGCCTTCGCTTTCATCATCTCCGTCGTCTGTCTTATATACTGTCATATACCCGTCGAACTTAAGCACCGAGCCGTTTACTCTGAATATATACTTGTCGGCAAGTATATCAACGCTTACCGTGTCAAGCTCGGCGTTGGACATTTGGCTCGCTATAAACCTGCTCCATATGAGCTTGTAAAGCTTATACTGACCGGAGCTCAGATATTTTTTCACGTTTTCCGGTTCGAGGGTAACGTCGGCGGGGCGTATGGCCTCGTGCGCATCCTGCGCGTTTTCTCTGGTCTTGTATACACGCTGCTGTGACGGTAAATATTTTTCTCCGTATTTCTCCGAAATAAATTCTCTGGCCGCGTCGGCCGCCTCTGCGGAAATACGAAGCGAATCGGTACGCATGTAGGTTATAAGACCGTGAATACCGCCGTTTTCGGCTCCGAGATTAACGCCCTCGTACAGCTCCTGGGCTATTCGCATAGTGTATTGAGACTGGAAATTCAGCTTTTTGAAAGCCTCCTGCTGCATGGAGGAGGTGTTGAAGGGAGGGGCGGGATTCTTTTGACGAACGGCGCGTTTGACGCTGTTTACTTTGAATTCGGCGTTTTTTACGGCGTTGATAACCTCGTTGGTTTCCGCCTCGGTCTTAAGCTCATATTTGCTTTGCTGTCCTGAAAGCCCGAAAAATTTCGCTCTGACCGCGCTGTTTCTGAAAGTGGCGTCAAGCAGCCAGTATTCGTCCGGAACAAATTCACGTATCTCGTTTTCTCTTTCCACAATGATACGGGTGGCTACGGACTGAACGCGTCCCGCCGAAAGACCGCTTTTAACGGTCTTCCAGAGGAATGGGCTGAGCTTATAACCTACTATTCTGTCAAGTATCCTTCTCGCCTGCTGAGAGTCTACCAGAGCGAGGTCAATGTTTCTGGGGTTTTTAATAGCGGCTTTAACTGCCGGTTTGGTAATTTCGTTGAAGGAAACGCGTTTTGTTTGTTCGATCGGAAGACCAAGCGCGTTTGCAAGATGCCAGGAGATAGCTTCTCCCTCTCGGTCAGGGTCGGTTGCAAGAAATACTTTCGCGGCAGCTTTTGCTTCCTTTTTGAGCGATGAAATTATTTCTCCCTTGCCGCGGATATTGATATAATGAGGTGCAAAATCGTTTTCTATATCGACGCCGAGTGTACTTTTCGGCAGATCTCTGACATGTCCCTGGCATGCGACTACTTTATAGCCTGAACCGAGACAGTTTTTTATAGAAGATATTTTTGAAGGTGATTCGATTATAACTAAATTAGGCATTTCGGATTTACCTTTCGTAATAATATGTATTAAATTCCCTTAGCGCGGACGGAGACCGGTATATTTATTCTTTTATTAAATCAAAATATCCGCCGGGAAGACGTACTATACGTTTTTTGACCTCGAGAACCGTCAGCGAGGCGAGTATGTCGGAGATGCTTATTTTCAGCGGAAGCATATCGTCCGCTAAGCTTTTTCCGTTTTGACTGATGAATTTTAGGATGGCCGCTTCGTTTTCGGATAGTCCAGTAAGATCGGGCAAAAATGCTTTTGGTTGATTTGATCTTTCGGAATGCCGGATTTTAGGCATATCGCTTTGGCTTTCAATTGTATTTTCCGACGCGCCGTGAGAGGAAGCCGAAGCAGTGAACTCACTGTTCGGCTCAAAACGCCTGTGATATGACGTATTGGCTATCGTGGCATAGTAGTCGGCTTTCTCTTTTGAAAGGTTGACCTCGTAACCTGTGTCCGGCGGGATCTCGCTTGGGTATTTCAGACCGGGAACAGCGGCGTATATAGAATCCTGTTCGATTGACTTGACATCATTTTTGTTTTCAGGCATAGCCCTTCTTGAGTTATCCGGTTCTTTTTTATCATCAAAAATTATTTTAGGAAGAGGCTGTGCCGCCTGTAGGGTTGTTTGGTTGGTGATTATATTATCATAATTACCGTTATTTTGATCGCGATCGTATTTTCTATTCAAGAAGTTCCTATTTGTTTTTTGCTGACTCAGATATTGCGGGGGCTGCTTAAGCTCGCTGAACAAACCCTTGAAATCGGAAATTATATCGGCTGCTCCGGTTATCATTTTGGCTCCGTTAATAATAAGCTCGTTTGTGCCGACGCTCGCGAGCTCACCGAGCTTTCCGGGAATCGCGTATAACAGCTTTCCCTGTTTTTGAGCATAAGAGGCAGTTATAAGCGCGCCGCTTTTCGCCGATGCTTCTGTTACGAGGACTCCATGAGAAAGTCCGCTTATAAGCCGGTTTCTTATCGGAAAGTGCCAGCCGTCCGGTCTCTGACCGGGGGCGAAATCGGTCATTACGGTGCCTTTGGCGATGATCTCATTCATCAGTGAGGCGTTTTCCTTTGGGTATACCACATCTATGCCGCATCCCAAAAAAGCTACGGTATGACCGTGAGCGTCAAGCGCGCCTCTGTGCGCGTAAGTGTCGGATCCTTTAGCCATTCCGCTGACAATTATCGCGCCGGAGTAGGCAAGGTCGTGTGAGATTGTATAAGAGGAATACTTACCGTATTCTGTCACATCTCTGGTACCGACTACGGCTATGGTAAGCCGTGAGGAAAAATCGGGCAGCCTGCCTTTATAGTATATAACAGGAGGCGAGCCTGTTATACGTAAAAGGGACTTTGGATAGTAACGGCTTGCCTGGGTAAGTATGCCCACGTTTTCTTTTTCACATTTATCGATAACGGCTTCCACGTTGTTCATGTCACGGTTGGCTTCAAGAGCCTTTAGCGACTGATTATCGCTGCAAATATCTCTTAAGACCTCGGGAGAGGCGTCATATATCGCTTTCGGATTGCCGTTAAAGGAGCGAAGCAGTAAGTCACATTGAGCTGAACCCGGTGAAAAACTGAGACTCAGCCAAAGCCAATAACGCGGATCGGTCATCTTTGCCTACTTCCTTTCTTAGCTTGAGCGCTATTACTTATTTCGATACATTTCCCACATAATGACAGCGGCCGCCGAAGCCGCGTTTAGAGACTCCGTACCGTTTTCCATAGGTATCATAACTTTACAGTCGACGGATTTAAGCGTCTGCGGACTTATGCCGATGGCCTCGTTTCCTATTACAAAGGCTGTTTTATCGGCAATTTTCAGATCAGACAAAAGTACAGAGCAGGTGTCTAACGCCGCTCCGTAAACTTTAAATCCGGAGCTGCGAAGCTGAAGTATTGTTTGAGTAAGCTCCTTTACACGCGCTGTGCGGGTACGGAAAAGCGCGCCCATCGCGGCGCGTATTGTTTTACTGTTGTAAATATCTGCGCAGTCGTCGCTCAGAATAACGCAGTCTATACCGAAAGCGGAGGCGGTACGAATGATAGTGCCGAGATTACCGGGATCGCGTATTCCTTCGAGGACCATCAGATGTTTATCAAACTTACTTCCATTATATATTATATATAAATTGTGTAATTTGTCAAGTGCTTTTGATACGCAGAAAACTCCTTCAGGGGATTTTTCATAGGAAATTTTATCATATACCTCGTTACTGACCTCGATTATGTTAAAATTTTCGTTGTATTCAGAGAGCGTTAGCGGCAGGCGTGGGTCGTTAATCGCTTTTTCGGATATCAGCACCGACTCAAGCGGTAGACCGCATTTGAGAGCCTCCTCAAATAATTTCCAGCCTTCAAAAGCGAATTTTCCTGATCTTACACGGTATTTTTTATCGTCGAGCTTTGATAGTTCTTTAATATAATCATTATTTTTTGAAATAATTTTTAAAGTTTTTCTGTCCATTCGGGGATCCTTATCTTAAATTAATGAATATATTTGCGGGATAGGGAACTCAGTCTCAAATATTATTCTACCATATACTTATGAACAATTCTACTTACTTTTATCATTAAGCGTCATTTGACTATGAACTCATAAAAAATATTTCACGCACGGGTCCGGGAAGCTTTTTAATAGATGTGTTAAAGGCAAAAAAGGCGCTGTTCGCATTTACGTACAGCGCCTTTGAATATTCAGAGAGCGGCTTTGGCTTTTGTGCAAAGCTCAGCGAACGCAGGGGCGTCCGCGATAGCGAGCTCGGAAAGCATTTTGCGGTTCAGATTGATGCCAGCTTTCTTAAGACCGCAGATAAGTGTTGAATAATTCATACCGTTTATTTTGGCTTGGGCGGAAATTCTGGTTATCCAAAGAGAACGGAAGTCTCTTTTCTTCATCTTTCTTCCGGCGAACGCATAATTTCCGCTTTTCATGACGGCCTGCTTTGCCATCTTAAAATGCTTGGATTTTGCGCCCCAATATCCTTTGGCGGCCTTTAATATCTTCTTTCTTCTTTTGCGCGTTGTAACGGCGCCCTTTACTCTTGCCATTATATATAACCGTGATTTGGCGGAGCCAAATCTTCCTTTCTGATAAATTTCTTATAGCGCTATCAGCCGTAATACTTATAACACCGACTGAAAAACGTTTTTAGGGCTTTCCTGATGCAATTCCTTATATCTCAGGAATAGGGGAGAAGTCTTTTGATATTGGGGGCCATAGATTCGCTGAGATAACCCGTTTTTCTGAGATTTCTTTTGCGCTTTGTAGCCTTGAGTCCGAGGTTGTGGCGGCGGTTCATGTGATTAAGCTTAACCCTGCCGCTTTTGGTAACAGTAAATCTTTTTGCGGACGCACTGTGTGTTCTGATCTTTCCCATAATTGGAACTCCTTTCATTTTGCCGCGGCTGTTTTAGCCGGAGCGATAAACATTATCATATTTCTTCCGTCGAGAACGGGAGCCTTTTCCGGTGAACCGAGTTCCCTGCAGGCTTCCTGAAAACGATTCAGAAGCTCTTTACCTACATCTTGCCTTGACATCTGACGTCCCTTGAATTTTACCATTACCTTTACCTTGTTGCCATCGGTAAGAAAACGGCGGGCATGATTAACTTTTGTGTTGAAGTCGTTTGTGTCAATAAGGCAGGTAAGCTGTATTTCCTTAATCTCAACGGTTTTCTGCTTCTTACGGGCTTCTTTTTCTTTTTTATCACGGTCAAAACGGAATTTACCGTAATCCATTATTTTGCATACCGGAGGGTCGGACTGCGCATTCATCAGTACAAGATCCTGACCTTTGTCATAAGCGGTTCTGAGCGCGTTGGAAAACGTAAGTATTCCGTACTGCTCACCGCTGTCTCCAATGACTCGGATGTTTTTTCCCGGAGCAAATTCAATTTTCTCGTTAATCAAATGCTCTTTTCCGTTTGCGTTTTTAATGGTAAAACACCTCCTAAAAATAAAAAATATGCGGTAAAGATCGATATCTCTCCGCAATGCATAGCCCATACCGCAAATACGGTATGAGTTCGGGTATTGACCTCGGAGCAACGCAGCCTTCGGTGAGAACGGAGAGTTCTGCTTCTTTTCACTTCGTTAGTATAACATATAAAAAAGGTTTTGTCAATAGCTTTATGGAAAATAATTAAAAAAACTTTAATCTGCCCGTGTCGTAAATATAGTTTGCCTGATAAACTTAGGTACCTGCCGCGCGATCAGCGAGGCAGGCACCTTGATACAAGGCTTCAGAACAAATGAGAAACTTCTTTCAGCGCCGGATAAAGCCTCGTGAAAATATTATATTTTTCATTATATCTTTCGGTCAGGTTTTTGTCGGGAAGAACAGTTTCGGACACCCTGAGCAATGCGTCTGACGCCTGGAGAGTATCGCGGTAAACGCCGCAGGCGATCATGCACAGAATAGCCGCTCCGTAAGCCGGACCTCCGGCATATGCCGGTATTTCCACAGGTACTCCGATAATGTCGGCAATAAGCCCGCGCCACAGAGAGCTTTTTGCTCCTCCGCCGCAGATTCTTGCGGAGGAGACTGCGAGACCGCTTTTTTTGGCTACCTCAACGCAGTCACGAAGCGCAAAGGTTACACCCTCAAGTATCGAGAGAGAAAGCTGACAACGCGTGGTGTAGGGATGTATGCCGATAAAAGCGCCCTTAGCGTGTATGTCGTTATGCGGACTCCGTTCACCCATAAGATACGGCAGAAAGAAAACGTCGTTTTTCCCGAGATACTTTTCAGCTCCGGCGACCTCTCCGTCGTAATCACTTGATCCAAGAGTTTTTATCCACCAGGCGTTACAGGAGGCGGCGGAAAGAATGCAGCCCATTAAATGGTATCCGCCTGTCGCGTGGCAGAAGGAATGAAGCGAGTTGTCGGCGTCGACGCTGAAACGATCCTGGGAAATAAAGACCGTGCCGCTGGTGCCGAGAGAAATATTACAGTCCCCGTCGCGTACGGTACCGTTTCCGATCGCGGCGGCGGCGTTATCTCCGGCTCCGGCTATTACCTTTATTCCGTGAAGCTCCGGCAGCGCCGGAAAGCTTTGCAAGGTTCCCACGCATTCGCAGGATTCATACAGCTTTGGCAGCCAGCTTTTCTCAACAGAGCATATGCGGCACATTTCCTCGCTCCAGCGTTTGTTTTCAACATCAAGCAAAAGCGTGCCGGAAGCGTCGGAATAATCGCTTGAGTGAACTCCGCTCAGACGGTAAACAAGATAATCCTTAGGAAGCATTATTTTAGCTATTCGAGCGAAATTTTCCGGTTCGTTGTTTTTCATCCAGAGTATTTTCGGCGCGGTAAATCCGGCGAAGGCTATATTGGCGGTAAATGAGGAAAGCCTTTGTTTGCCTATCGCCGTGTTCAGAAATTCGGTTTCGGCTTCTGTTCTGCCGTCATTCCAGAGTATACACGGACGTATAACAAGGTCGTTTTTATCGAGAGCCACAAGACCGTGCATCTGACCTCCGATGCCTATTGCTTTGACGTCAGCGGGATTATGACCTGAAAGCAGGAGAGGTATTCCGCGCTCAAGGGCTTTGTACCAGTCCTCCGGATTCTGTTCGCTCCATCCCGGGCGAGGGTATGAAACAGGATATTCTTCCGAGCATGAGGAAAGAATTTCACCGTTCTCGCCTACAAGCATAAGCTTCATCGCGGAGGTTCCGAGATCAACACCTATAAAAGTATTCATATTTTATCAAATAAAACGCTGTTTACCACAGACTGAAGCATCTCCTGCCTGCCGCTGCCCGGAAGCGCCGGGGCGCCGAGCTCCGAGGCTCTTGCCGCAAGCTCTTCTAATGTGGCGCGTTTTTCAAGTACCTTTCTGCCAAGCTCGCTTAAGCGGAAGCTTGCGTATTTTCCCTTTATAAATTCGTCTATTCTTCCGTCCTCGATCAGGGCGGCGGCTTTGATAAGTCCAAGCGCGAAGGTATCCATTCCGAGTATGAAGCCGTAGAACATATCCTCCGGGGTATATGAGGGACGACGGTTCTTTGCGTCAAAGTTGAAGCCGCCGGTAAGTCCTCCGGCTTTTAAGACCTCGTACATGCACATGGTCGCGGAATATACGTCGAAAGGAAATTCATCCGTATCCCATCCGAGGAGCATATCGCCTTGGTTTGCGTCTATCGAGCCGAGCATACCGTTTATCGCCGCCGTTCTGAGCTCATGCTCGAAGGTGTGCCCGGCGAGAGTTGCGTGGTTTGCCTCGATATTAAGCTTGAAATCCCTGTCAAGTCCGTTGGCTTTCAGGAATCCTATGGCGGTAGAGGCGTCAAAATCATATTGATGCTTCATCGGCTCCTTGGGCTTAGGTTCGATATAAAAATCTCCGCCGAAGCCTATGGAGCGGCCATAGTCGACCGCCATATGCATAAGAGCCGCGATATTTTCAAGCTCAAAGCGCATATCGGTATTCAGCAAAGTCTCGTAACCTTCCCGTCCGCCCCAGAAAACGTAACCTCTTCCGCCAAGCTTGACCGTAATCTCAAGCGCTTTTTTAATCTGTGCGGCGGCGAAGCAGTATACGTCAAGACTGTTGGTCGAGCCTGCGCCGTTGCAGAAACGGGGATTTCCGAACATATTAGCGGTTCCCCACAGACATTTGATATCTGTGTCCTTCATTTTTTCAAGTATATAGTCGCTGATTTCATCCAGACGGCGGTTTGTTTCGTTGATATTGTCGGATTCCGGAACCAGATCGACGTCGTGGAAGCAGAAGTATCTGATGCCGAGCTTTTGCATGAATTCAAATCCGGCGTCGACCTTTGCTCTCGCGTGCTCCATAGTGCCGGGGTGCGCTCCGAAGGTCTTGTCTTGCGTGCCGACTCCGAACATATCTGTGCCGGTTGCGCAGAGATTATGCCACCATGCCATAGCGAAAGGAAGATGCTCGCTCATAGTCTTACCCATAATTATTCTGTCAGGGTCGTAGTATTTGAAAGCGAGAGGGTTTCGGCTTTCAGCGCCTTCATATTTTATTTTTGAGATATTTTGAAAAATTTCTTTCATATTAACGATAATTCCTTTCTTACGCAGAACCCGCGTTTTTGCGCATTCGCCCGAGCGGTTGCATACGGTGCGCAGGCGCAAACTGCCGAGTAAATTCTAAAATGTATAATATCATTTATTTTGAAATAATAAAAGATAAATATGTTTCCCAGATTGGTAATTTTGTTCTTTTTTTATATAAATCCCCATACTGACTTAAGGCATCTAAAAACCGTTTTAATCGGTTTTTGATAGAATATAACTAAATTAAGATGTTCCCAGCCTCTCAGGCGTCGCTCAATTTTTATACGTTGAATGAAGGGGCTTATCTTCTAATTAAACATCCAGATAAACATGAAAAATTTTCGAGTTTTGCTTAAGCAAAAAATTTAAGCGTGAAACCGTCCGCATTCTGACGCGATGAAATATAACTTTCACGCTGTCTTGCATATGACGTTCGGATAAACATGAAAAATTTTCGTGTTTTGCTCTGCAAAACAAAAAGCGTTCAGCTTTTTAGAAAATTTAAGCGTGAAACCGTCCGCGTTCTGATGCGATGAAATTAATCTTTCACGCTGTCTTGCATATGACGTTCGGATAAACATGAAAAATTTTCGTGTTTTGCTCTGCAAAACAAAAAGCGTTCAGCTTTTTAGAAAATTTATGCGTGAAACAATCCGCATTCTGATGCGATCAAATTAATCTTTCACGCTAAGCTCTTGAAATCTTCATTTTATGTCTGTATAATTAAACAAATAATAGTACAGGAGGTATGATCTGTGGTAACAACGTTTGACAAAGAAAATCTTAATCGGCTTTTAAAGGATTTTTACACTGCCGTTGGTATCAGAATATCTATTTTTGACGATACATTCAGGCTTGTCACGGAGTACCCGGAGAACGCTCCGGAGTTTTGCGCGCTCATAAGAAGCACAGAAAGAGGTCTCGAAGGGTGCAGAAGCTGTGACAGAGAGGCGTGCGAGCGTGCTAAAAAGCTGCTTGGACCGCATATATATACCTGCCATGCCGGTATTACGGAGGCAATAACTCCCATACGGTTAGGCGGTGGCGTACTCGGATACGCTATACTCGCGCATATGCTTCCGAAAGAGGAGTATTCCTCGGCGGTGGAAAAGGCGTGCGACCTTGCGGAAAAGTACGGCATAAGCAGGGAAAAGAGTATATCGGCTATAAAGGGGATATCGGCAAGAAGCGCCGAACAGATAAACGCGGCGGTACATATACTTGACGCGGTATCTGTGTACCTCCGGGTGCAGAGCCTTGCCACATGGAAAAACGACGCGGTGTCCGTAAATATAGAGCGTTATATCAAAAGCAATTTAAGCAGGGAGCTTTCGGCAAAAGTGATATGCGCTCAATTTCACTGCTCTCGCTCGTCCTTGCACCAGATATCGAAGAGAGCGTTCGGAACAGGGATAATGGAGTTTGTAACATACTGCCGTATGGAAAATTCAAAAAGAATGCTCAGTGAGGGACGTACCGTTACGGAGACCGCGCTTTTAAACGGATATTCCGATTATAGCTATTTTCGTAAGGTATTTCTGCGTGAGGTGGGATGCTCGCCGTCTGAATACAGGAAAAAGAATAAGGCGTTTGACCGATAGCTTCTGAAAATGGAAGCCGCAGGGACGCCGAGGTGGCAACGATGACTTACTCATTACGATGACCGACGAGCAGAAGGAGAGCTTCGAAAAGTTCCGCGATTTCCGGAGCGAGTATGGAGCCTCTGAAGCACTCTTCGAATATGCTTTCAAGCTCGGCGCACGGTCAGCAATGGAAACGCCCAATATCGAATAATCAATTATAGATTACCAATCGAATAGTTATGAAATTTCACGCGCAGTAGGCAAATATAAGCAATACTATTGAAATATTCACAAAAATTTGATATAATGGCTTTATAGACAAAATAATTATTAGTTTAATTGTTAATAGATCAAAATATTCAAGGACACACATATGAAAACAAAAAAACTAACTTTTATAGAATCCATTATGCTGGTCGCCGGTGCGGGAATCGGAACGGGGATACTGACTATTCCGTATGCCATCAATAAAATTGGTGTTTTCGGTACGATAACAGCACTTATTATTGCTTATGTGGTGAGCGCATTTATGTATCTGATCATTGCGGATCTCACTCGCAATTCAGAGAAGCCCGACGATTTGCTCGCTATTCTTGACGAGCATCTGTTCAACGGAAAGGGCAAGAAAGCACTAAACATTGCCTTTCTCGTTCTGCTGGTATTACTATTGCTCGAAAATTTAGTTGTCTATATTCTTTGTGCAGGAAACGTTCTCACAGATCTGCTTGGAATTAACAGTACGGCTACCCAGATTATCTTTTATGCTCTCGCATCGGTCGTGATCATTTTTGGTGTCAAGGGTATGGGCATTGGCGAAAAGTTTTCTATGCTGCTGATTGGCGGCGCTGTTACAACGCTCATGGTGTTGTCATTCCTCAACGTGAAGGGCTCGCTGAACTTTTCTTTTGGTGCGCCGAGTACGGTCTTAGCGGTGTATGGGTTGTTTATGTTTGCGTTTTCTGCCATATTTTCCATCATTCAAGTATGCAATCACATTGAAAAGAAGGAGCTTACAAACAAAGCGGTTATCGGAGGTCTTACCCTTAACGCATTGACCACGATAGCGTTTACGGTTGCCGTTATCCTCGGATCGGACACCGTTACCGAAATCGCAACGATCGGATTGTCGAACGGCATCGGTATCGCATTCGTCCGTATTATTTGCTCGGTTCTTGTACTGCTTGCCATGTTTACTTCCTTCTGGTCAAGTGGGTTTGCATTTGCGGACGTGGTAGGTGGGCAGTTCGGTTTATCTACAAGGCTCTCTTGGTTTATTACTACGATCCCCGCACTTTTAATTGCCATCTTTCTTCCTCTTGGTATACTTGACTACGTTCAGATTGGCGCGGGTGCTCTCTCCATCATCCTTGTTATCGTTGTTTTGCCTGCCTATTACAATGCGGTAATGCAGCCCAAGACAGAACTTTTGCTTGGCAAATGCTCAGGCAATAAAATTATGCTGTCCATCGTTGCTATATTTATCAGTTTAATGGCGGTATCCTCATTTATTCCGATCGGTTGATCCGAGAAAGGAGTTCACAATGAAAATCGCATTACTTTCACCTGCGGGTGCTATGCACAGATATAACGGAATGTTTCATAAAGGACTTCACTATGCTCCCATAACGCTTGCACTCCTCGCAGCGCTTGTTCCAAAGGAGCTTGATGCCGAGGTTGTAATTTATGATGAAACAGCCGAAGCCATTCCGCTTGATACCGATGCTGATGTAATTGCGATCACCTGCATTACGGGTACATCATCACGATGCTATCGTTACGCCGACTACTTCCGCAGCCTTGGCAAGACCGTGCTTCTTGGGGGTGTACATCCGACACTTATGCCGGATGAAGCGGCAAAGCACGCCGACGCGATACTGACCGGACTTGGTGAAAAGACCTTTCCGCAGGCACTCCTTGACATACGCGATGGATGCTTACAGCCTATTTATCGCGGAGATGGTTGTCCCGACATTGCAAACAGACCTCTGCCACGCAAGGATCTGCTGAACAAAAAGAAATACATAACCCTCAATACCGTGGAAGCGGTGCGCGGTTGTAACCACTCTTGCACCTTTTGCGCATATCCCGCCGCGTTTGGCAAGGGCGTCATCACACGTCCCGTTGAGGATGTCATTGCGGAGATCAAAACCTTTAAAGGCAAAGAGGTCATTTTCCCTGATGTCAATCTGATTGCCGATGTGAAATACGCGAGGGAGCTGTTCACAGCTATGATCCCACTAAAAAAGTGGTGGATGGGTCTGACCACTACCGCTATCGGACACAACGAGGAATTACTGGACATCTTCCAAAAGAGCGGTTGTAAAGGGATTCTTGTTGGTTTCGAGTCGGTCAATCAGGAAACACAACAAGGTATAAACAAATGTGTCAATCACGTTGAAGAATACAAGGCACTTATGGATAAGCTTCACCGCAGAGGCATTATGGTTATGGGGTGCTTCGCCTTCGGTGCAGACGAGGACGGCCCGGATGTATTCCGACGCACGGTTGATCTTTGCATCGAAGCTAAGATCGATCTACCGAGATTTTCGATCATCACACCATTCCCCGGAACGGAGTTTTACCGAGAGCTTGAAGCCGAGGGACGTATCAAAGAGCATGACTTCGCTATGTATGACGTTGAGCACTGTGTATTTCAGCCGAAGCAAATGACAAAGGAAGAGCTGGAGGCAGGTATTGCTTGGGCGTGGAAGGAAACTTATTCTTGGAAAAATATATTTAAGCGTTTGGATCTGACCAAATTCCGAACTATGAAAAGCCTTTATATGCTTGTCAATATCGGATACCGTAAATACGCCAAGGAATTCGATATTTTCGGGGCAGATGTTATGGCGGATAATTCGGATATTCCGGAGGTGAAAAAGGATGAAAATACTATTCATAACTCCGTATGATAACAATTACCGTTACAAAAGCGCATTCACCAAATCACTAAGCTATATGCCTCTCACGATGCCGTATCTTGCCGCACTTACCCCAAAAGAATACGAAGTGCAGTTCAAAGCTGTTGATGAGGGCGTTCAAAAGTGCGATTACGAAAAGCTCGGCTTCTACGATGTCGTTGCCATAACCTCGGTCACTTCTTCGGTGAATCGCGGATATGAGCTGGCTGAATACTTCAAGCAGAAAGGCAGCTATATCGTAATGGGCGGTCACCATGTAACGCTTATGCCGGACGAGGCGGCGCAACATGCCGACACGGTTATGACAGGACCTGCCGATAGAATTTGGAGAGAATTTATCGAGGACTATGCAAACGGTGCTGCAAAAAAGCGTTATGACGGCGAACATTGTGATATCGGATCTGCGAATATCGTTCCGATGCGAGAGCTCATGCAAAAGAGCAAGTACATTGGTGTCCCCACTGTAATCGCAAATTTCGGTTGCACAAACAAGTGCGAGTTTTGTGTCATCAATTCCTTTTGGGGAGGTAAACACTCCGCAAGACAGGTCAATGACGTTATTGATGAGATCAGGTCGCTGAAATCAAAGCGTATACTGTTCCTTGATCCGTCTCCTACCTCAAACCGCGCTTATGCAAAAGAGTTTTACCGAGCGCTTATTCCCTTGAATATCCAATGGGCAGGGCTTTGTACCACCGACGTATGTGAGGACGAAGAGCTTTTTGATCTTATGATAGAAAGCGGATGCATCGGAATTTTAATGGGATTTGAGACCTTTAGCGAAGCAAGCCTTGCGGAGAGCCATAAAAGAAACAAGGTTGCGGAGTACAAAGCGGCAGTGGATAAATTCCATCAGAACGGTGTTTCCATACTCGGCACGTTTATGCTGGGATTTGACGGTGATACGAAAGAAAGCATTCTCAAAATGCCCGAATACATTGAGGAGATTGGTGTGGATATTCCTCGATTTGCTATTCTCACCCCCTATCCGAACACTCCTACATACGAAAGATTTGATGCGGAAGGTCGCATCATTTCAAAGGATTGGAACGATTATGACAGTATTCATGCTGCCTTCGCACCCAAAAATTTCACGGCAAGGGAGCTTGAAGAAATGCTTGTAAAGGTTTCTAACGAATGTTACACGCTAAAACGCATTTGGAAACGAGCTGTCAAAAACAAATACGGTGGACTCATTAAGCTTGGGGTAAACCTCGGCTTTAAAATCTACAACAAGAAGGTTGAAAAAACACTAAAGAGGGAATGGAGGAAAAAGGCATGAAAATAACCTTTATACTTCCCGCGATCGGTAAAAAGTCGGGGCAGAAATACCTGCGCAGTTGGCTTATGGAGCCGCTGACCATTGCGGTTCTCAATTCTATGATTCCCGAATCTTACGAGCGAGAGTTTTTCGACGATAGAATTGAAAATATCAATTATGAAACTGAAACGGATATCGTTTTTATCACAGTTGAAACTTATACCGCCAAACGAGCTTACTATATTGCCGAGCAATTTCAAAAGCGCGGTAAAAAGGTCATTATGGGTGGGTATCACGTAACGCTTTGTCCCGAAGAAGCAACTGAGCACTCGGATGTTATTATGGTCGGAAATGCAGACCGTATTATTTCCACAGTTTTTGCCGATCTTGAGGCGGGAGAACTGAAAAAACGTTACGACGGCGGAGCCTGCATTGCTTATAAAATGCCCGATAGAAGCATTTATGCCGATAAAATGAAAAAATATCTGCCGGTCTCCTTGGTTGAAACAGGCAGAGGATGCTATCATAACTGTGAGTTCTGCTCCATTGCAGGATATTATCATCAGCGTTATCTGCACAGAGAGGTTACGGATATTATCGCTGAGATCAAGTCGTGCAAGCATAAGATATTCTTCTTCGTTGACGATAGCATATTCTCGGACAAGGCGTTTGCGAAAGAGCTTTTTGAAGAACTGAAAAAGCTAAAGATCATTTGGACGACACAGATTACTCTTGATATTGCAAGAGATGAAGAAATGCTGCGCCTTATGAAGGAAAGCGGATGTGAGATGGTTCTTATCGGTTTTGAATCCATTGAAAGTGATAATCTTAAACAGATGAACAAGGGCTGGACGGAGCGTCTCGGGGAAAGAGACGCTTTGGTTCAAAAAATTCACGATGTTGGTATCGGTATCTATGCAAGCTTTGTGTTTGGATTTGATTCTGATAACGAGGATACCTTCAAAGCAACGCTGGCTTTCTGTGAGAAGCATCAGTTCTTCGTGGTCGCATTCAACCATCTTCTCATTTTCCCCAACACCAAAACGTACGATGCTTTCAAGGCAGACAACCGCCTGATTTCGGAATGCTGGTGGCTGCAAAGCGGATATACGTTCGGTACGATCACTTTTACGCCCAAGCAATTAACACCCGAATCACTTCGTACCTTCTGCAAGGAATATAAGAGAAAGTTTTTCCGCTTCGGGTCTATCTTCAAACGAGGCAGAACGATGTTTAAGCGTACGCATCGATTCATGATAAATCTTGCATACTGGTTTATTAATATCCTTTTCCATTTTGAGGTCGATCAGCGAGCAGGGATTCCCATTGGCGAAAATCTTGAGGAAAAGAAGAAATGAGCGAGTCGGGATACATAGCTTCCCCCGAGGACGGAAAAGAGATATTACGTATTCTTGAAAGCTCAGCTGCCAAGGGAAGCATTGAACTGATCTATACCCGACGTCCCGATGCTTACGAGTCTTATATAAAGGACACAAAGAATGCCCGCGTGTTTATTTCTCATGATGGAAAACGCGCCATTGGCACTTGTTCTGAACTCGTTCGCGATGTGTATATCGGGGAAGAAATCTGCCGTGCGGCGTATATTTGCGGACTGAAAAAGGATTCGGAGTACGATGGCGGTGTCGGATTTGGAGCGAGGTTTATCAAAGACCTTCAACAGAATGATATTGATTTTTACTACTGCTCCGTGGTGGCTGAGAATACAGAAGCACGGAGAATGTTCGAAAAAAGCCGTCGACTTCTTTCCATGAAACCAATTTCGGGATATAAGACCTATATCATAAACCCGAAGGTCAAGTTAAAAGCACCGAAGCACAGCTTTTCTTTCCGAAGGGCAACAGAGAGAGATAGGTCGAATCTACTGGAATTTCTGAACACCGAGGGCAAGAGAAAGGATATGTTTCCGGTTGTCCAATCTCTTGATGATTTCTGCAACCTGCATATCAGTGACTTTTATTTGCTTCTCGACGGAGAAAACATAATTGCAACCGCAGCCCTATGGAAGCAAACCGAGTATAAGCAATATATCGTTAAACGATATGGTAGACTTATGAAGCTTGCTCGTGTTTTCAATCCGGTGCTTGCCGCTTTGAGGTACATCAAGCTGCCTAAGGAGAACGAACCTCTTGATTTCCCAATGCTTGCATTCTTTCTGTGCAAAAATGATAACGTCGAAAATTACCGCATTTTTCTGAACGAGATCAAACGAGAGATTTCCCGAAATTACGGAATGTTCGTTATCGGCTTGCCCGATAGTCATTTTGCAAAACCGATTATGGATAAGCTTCCAAGCGTAAACTTCAAAACAGAGATTTACGAGATTAAGTTTCCGTGGAGTGACCAAACATATAAGACTCCCGGTTCGAGAAATGTATTTTTTGAGTGTGGTTTACTTTAACCGTGTACCTGATCATATTAGAATATGTTTGTACAACAATAAATCGCTCTGAAACAGCGTCAATTTTATAGTAAAAAACAAATCCGAACCAATTTCGATTTACGAAATAGTTCGGATTTGTTACGTTTGGTGACCCGTAGGGGAATCGAACCCCTATCTTCGCCGTGAGAGGGCGACGTCTTAACCGTTTGACTAACAGGCCTTAATTGCCTGACTATTATATCATATTTTTTATCGATTTGCAATAGTTTTTGCGAAAAAAGTTATTAAGATTTTTTAATAACGATAGTTTTATAGTTATCCTTGACAAATATGTAATAATATGATAGTATGAAAACAATCGAATTGTCAGGTACAGTATAAAAATAGTATGTATTCAAGTATAAAAATTATTAATAAATGAGCTTGGGGACGATTCCGTTTGTCGGCTTTAGCGCGGATGACGGCAATATGGGGGATATTTTAATTCCGAATAAGAAAAGTACGCAAAACTAAGTTTTTGCTGAAGAAAGGAAAGATGTTATTTATGGAAGCTAAACTCAGTATCTGGTCTTATTACTACTATGAGTTAACCGCGGAGGAGGCGGTAAAGGAATTCAAAAAACACGGTATAAACTGCTTTGAGCTTTCGGATGAACATGGGGCGGAGCTGCTGTCAAGAGGGAATCCGCGAGAGACGGGAGAAAAATTCCGCGAGTTCCTGAAAAACGAAAACTTTACGGTCAAACAAGGGCATCTGTGGCTCAGCTGTAAGCTTGTTACTGATCCGGAGGCGGTGGAAAGGCTGTGCCGATGGATAGAACTTTATGAGGCTGTCGGCATTGAAAATGCGGTTCTGCACTGCGATCCTGTAGCGGAACAAAATGAGCTGACCGATAGGGAGCGATATGACCTGAATATCGAAAAGCTTAAGCTGATAGAGGAATACGCCGAAGGAATGAATATACGTATATGTCTTGAAAATCTGACCCGTATAGCGCGTGACGCGGACGGACTTTTGTACGTGCTGTCACGGCTTTCTCCGGAACGCTTCGGAATTTGTCTCGATACCGGGCATTTAAATCTGTTCGGAGGCGGTCAGAGAGAATTTATCTTAAAGGCGGGAAGGCATTTAAAAGCCTTGCATATAGCGGACAACGAAGGTGAACGGGATCAGCATATGATGCCGTTCGGAAAGGGCAGCGTTGATTTTAAGGAGGTAGTAAAAGCCTTAAAGGAGATCGGGTACGAGGGGATGTTCAATTATGAGATACCCGGAGAAAGCCGAGCGCCGCTTGAGATAAAAGGCTACAAGCTGGAATACATATCGAAATGCTACGATTATATGATGAAAAATTTTTGACAAGAGTTTTAGCTTAAAAAATATATTTTATAGCGTCAAAATGCAGACGCTTTCACGCATAAATTTTTTTGCAGAGCAAAACACGAAAATTTTTTATAAAAACCGATTTAAATATTTTTTAGCCGCCTGCGGCGGCATGAGGAGATTAGTGTGAAAGTTATATTACATCGTCTCAAAATACGGTGATTTCACGCTCAAATTTTCTTGCGAAAATTTTTCATATCTATTAAAAACCGATTATAACGGTTTTTTAGTCGCCGAAGGCGACATGAGGTGATTATTATGACGGAATTCAATGTTATTTCTTTCGGAGCCGTGCCTGATGGGACCGTTGACAGTACGGAGGCGTTCAGGAAGGCTCTGAGCGAGGCCGAAAGGTGTAAAGGAACGGTGATAGTTCCTTCCGGTAATTATGTTACGGGACCTCTTAAGCTTGGAGCGGGTGTCGCGATGAAAGGAAGCTCCGGCTGGAGCTTCAGGGATTTCGGCACGTCAGTGCTGCATCTCAGAGACGGTGATACCGATTGCATGATAGATATGACCGGGGCGTTCGGAGGCAGCATAAGCGGTATATGCCTTGACGGAGGCAGAAAAGGCAAAAACGTTCATGGCGTCAAGATAGACTGGGAGAAATATAACGGAGGAGAAAAGGAGGACACGCCTACCTTTGACGACTGCCGTATAGGAAATTTCAGCGGAGACGGCATACATTTAAAACATATATGGTGCTTTTCAATACGTCACTGTATGATATGCCATAACCTTGGCTGTGGTCTTTATATTGACGGCTGGGACGCGTTTATACTCGACAATTGGTTTTCCGGAAACGGTAACTGCGGAATTCTCGGAGGGCCGTGCGTCGCTTCCATAACCGTTACCGGCAACCGTGTGGAGTGGAACAGCGGCGCCGGGTTCAAATTTTACCGCGGCGACAGCTATAATATTACCGGAAACTTTTTCGACCGCAGCGGAGGACCGGCGATTTCTCTTGGCGACGAGAATGGCGGCTGCAACACCGTTACCGTTACAGGTAATATTTTCAGACGAAACGGAAAACCCTGCGATAAGCTGAAGGACGATCTTGACAGCTGCCATTTCAGGATGATGAACTGTGAAAATGTCGTTGTTACCGGAAACGCGTTTCTTCTTGGATGCGACGACGGCGGAAAGGGGGAGTACAGCCCGGTTCATTCAGTGGTCCTTAAGAATAACTCCTATTGTATAATAAAGGATAATGTAATGCATAGAGCGCAGCTGGGAGAGACATTCGTGACAGACGGCGATAACAGCACCTGCGTGATAGATAACAATATCGGCTGAAATTATATATATAAGCGAATATAGCTTTGCAAACCGACCGTAAATGTATCAATTTGCCTTAAATTGGGTCAATTGAATTGACATTACGGTCGGTTTTTGCTATAATAATACAATGTGGGTGTTGATAAATTATACCGGTTTAATGCCGGCTTTAAAATACTTTTGGTATATACGGGATATCTATAGTAAAAAATATAATCGTATAAGTGATCTTATTGGTCGGAAATTGCATTGTTACGGAATATAAAAACGAATAATTGCGAGAAATGCCGATAACTGAAAACAAAGAATAATCATGATGAAGTTTGGAATAATTAAGAAAGGAAAATCAATAATGAGTGAATATATGACCTCTTTGCTCTCCCTTGAGCATACCATGGCGGCCGAACTGTTTTCCAATAAGGTATATCCTCATGAGGCTTTGTCGGAGCTTAAGGAATATATATATGAAGCCGGAAAAAGACTTCGGCAGGATTTGTTTTACAATCCGGAACCGGGTATATGGATAGCTAAAAGCGCGTCGGTGGCGGACAGCGCCTGCGTAAGCGGTCCGTGTATAATAGACGAGGAGGCAGAGCTGAGGCACTGCGCGTTTATCAGAGGCTCCGTTATAATCGGACGCGGAGCAGTGGTCGGAAACAGCACAGAACTCAAGAATTCGATCCTTTTTGATGGGGTGCAGGTTCCTCATTATAATTATATAGGCGATTCTGTCCTCGGCTACAAGGCTCATATGGGAGCGGGAGCTATTACCTCAAACGTTAAAAGCGACAAAAGCCTCGTATCTATTTCATACGGCGGCGAAAAATTCTGTTCAGGCTTAAAAAAGCTCGGAGCTATACTCGGAGATCAGGCTGAGATCGGATGCGGTTCTGTACTTAATCCCGGCGCTGTGATAGGAAGGTTTTCGAATGTTTACCCGCTTTCTTCGGTTAGAGGATATGTCCCGGGGAATTCAATATACAAACGCGCCGGTGAAATAACAAATAAATATTAATCTTTTGGTATAAATCACAATAATTATCTATTACGCCGAGAAGGCGATAGGAAAGGAACGATATAATTATGGGAAGGCTTTTCGGAACGGACGGAGTCAGAGGAATAGCGAACGTTGAGCTTACATGCGAGCTCGCGATGGCGATAGGAAGGAGCGTAGCGGTAATACTCGGAAGAAAGAAAACGCCGAGAGTCATAGTCGGCTGTGATACGCGTATATCGTCAGATATGCTGGCAAGCTCGATAATGGCGGGACTTTGCTCAATGGGCTCGGACGCGATATATCTGGGTGTGTCGGCAACGCCGGCGGTCGCGTATCTTGTGAGGGAAATGAAGGCCGACGCCGGAATAATGATTTCCGCCTCTCACAATCCTTCGGAATACAACGGGATTAAAATTTTTTCCGGAGACGGCTTTAAGCTTCCTGACGCTCTTGAGGATCAGATAGAGACAATGATTTTGATGCCGGAAAAATATCTCACGAAACCGGAAAACGGCATAGGAAGGATAACGTACTCTGAAGATAGCGCGGGAAAATATTCGGAATATCTTATTTCAACGGTATCGGAGAGATTCGACGGACTTAAGATAGGGATAGACTGCTCAAACGGAAGCGCGAGTCGGACGGCTCCCGGTATATTCAGTTCTCTCGGCGCGGATACATATGTGCTTTCCGCGAGTCCGGACGGTTACAATATTAACCGGGGATGCGGTTCAACGCACATTGAGGCTCTCAGCGCCTACGTTATTGAGCACGGTCTTGACGCCGGCTTCGCCTTCGACGGAGACGCAGACAGATGTCTGTGCGTTGACGAGAAGGGGAATATAGTTGATGGGGATTTTATTCTCGCCATCTGCGCGCTGGATATGAAAAAGCGCGGAGTTCTTAAAAACGACACGGTTGTAGGAACGGTTATGACAAATTTCGGCTTTACAAAGTTCTGCCGGGAAAACGGTCTGAATTTTCTTCCGACAAAGGTCGGGGACAGATATGTTCTTGAAGAGATGCAGATAGGGGATTATAAGCTCGGAGGCGAGCAGTCGGGACATATTATATTCCGTGATTTTGCGACGACCGGAGACGGACAGCTTACAGCGCTCCAGGTGCTGTCTCTTATAAAACGCGGAAATAAAACTCTTTCGGAGCTTGCGTCTGTTATGGAGCGATCTCCGCAGGAGCTGATAAACCTTAAGGTAAGCGCCGACAGCAAACTCAGATTTTATACCGATCCTGATATACAGATCGCGATTGCCGATGCCGAAAACGCTTTAGGAGACGACGGGCGTGTTATTGTAAGACCGTCGGGAACCGAGCCGCTTATAAGAATAATGACTGAGGGAAACGACTGTGAGCTTATATCCGAAACCGCGCATAAGCTTGCCTCAGTAATCGAAAAAGTTTTGATTTGATAATATATGATATTTATGATATAATATCAGATGATATTTGACATATTTTGGAGGTGCCGTGTAAATGTGCGGAATAGTTGGGTATTCAGGAAAGGGAGATGCGTATTTAAGCGTATATAAAGGGCTCTGCCGCCTTGAGTACAGGGGATATGACAGCGCCGGTATCGCTTATCCGGAAAAAGGGGATTTTGTTATCATAAAAGATAAAGGACGTGTCAGTAGTGTGCTCGATAGAGATTTTAAGTGTGGGTCCGGCACCGTGATAGGCCATACGCGATGGGCTACTCACGGTACGCCGTCGGCGGAAAACGCGCATCCTCACAGAGTCGGCTCGGTATGTATCGTTCATAACGGGATAATTGAAAATTATGCCTCTCTTCGGGAGATGCTGACAGAAAAAGGCTATACCTTTCTTTCGCAGACCGATACCGAGGTCGCCTGCGCGCTGATCTCAATGTATTACGACTTGTTACACGATCCGATTAAAGCTTTGGCTGTAGCGGCAAGGCTTTTTACGGGCTCATTCGCGTTATGTATAATTTTTAAGGAATATCCGGAGCGTATTTACGCGCTGCGCAAGGAAAGTCCGCTGCTTATCGTCCCCTCCGACGGTTTTACGGTCATCTGCTCGGATCTTACTGTGCCTGATTTCGATTTTGACAGCTATTATATACCCGAGAGCGGAGAAATAGCCGTGCTTGATAACGGAAAGACGGAGTTTTATGATTTTTCCGGAAAAAATATTGAGAAAATGGCGGTATCGGGCAGCTTCAAGGGAGACGTTCACGTATCAGCGGGATATGGCAGCTATATGGAGAAGGAGATTTACCAGCAGCCGCAGGTGCTGTATAAGCTGTTCTCGGAGAGCGAGGAAAAATACGAAAAAATAAAGAAACTTTTTTACAATGTAAATGCGGTACACATGATCGCATGCGGTACTGCGTATCACGCCGCTTTGACCGCTTCGGGCTTTTTTGAGCGGGTTTCCGGAATACCGGCCTATTGCCATCTTGCCTCTGAATTCCGCTACGGCGAATTTATTCCGGATGACAACGGTATGAACATAGTGATTTCTCAGTCGGGTGAGACTGCGGATACTATAGCCGCGATGCGTTATCTGCAAAAGAACGGACGCAAGGTAATAGGCGTTGTAAACGTTCCTTCCTCAACCGTGGACAGGGAAGCTGACCTCACGCTCCTGACGGAGGCGGGGCCGGAATTTGCCGTTGCCAGCACAAAAGCTTTTACCGCGCAGGTAGCGCTGCTGATGCGAGTGGCTTTCTTTATATCGCGGGATAGCAAAAAGCCCGGTCAATACCTTTCCACGCTTGTAAAAACAGTTAAAGACGCCGTCTTTAACGCGCTTGAGAATTCGGAATATATATATAACGTCGCTTCGGTTATGTCGAGGAACAGTGATTCGTTTTATATAGGCAGAAGAACGGATTACGCGCTTGCCTGTGAGGGCTCGCTCAAGCTTAAGGAGATAACCTATATACACAGCGAGGCTCTTGCCGCCGGTGAGCTGAAGCACGGTACGCTTTCTCTGATAAACGACGGTACTCCTGTGATCGCTATTATTACCGAGGAAACCGTTAAGGACAAGACAGCGTCAAATCTTGAAGAGGTAATGGCAAGAGGCGGTGAGGTATTTTGCATAGCGAGGGAAAAGGATATGCCTGACTGCGTCAAGCCCGGAAACCGTGTAATACTTCCGGACATTCCGTTTCCGACTACGGTCTTTACCGCGTCCGCGGTACTGCAGCTGATAGCTCTGAAAAGCGCTGTCTTACTGGGACGCGACGTGGATAAACCGCGCAATCTGGCAAAAAGCGTTACCGTAGAGTAAAAAATGCTGAGACGGTTTTTGCGTGTTCAAAAAATTTATATTTAATATTTATGGAGAAAGTAAGTAATCTTAACGGGGCTGGATATTTAACCGATCCGGCCCATTTTTATATTGAAAAACTGACCAAGCTAAACTTAGTCAGTTTTTCGGATTACTGCCAGTAGGCAGAGTATATGAATTGAAACGCCGTATGCAGTACGGGGTGTGCGATGGTGTGAAGGTGAATTAAAATCTCACACGCTCTATTATTGACAAAAATAATCAAATATATGCTGATTATTGCTCGATGGCGGCCTTTTGACTGTTTATGGCTTTTATTATTTCAGGTTCGAATTTGAACTTGCGGTCGTAAGTCATAAGCCCGTTCTGCTCCTGTTCAACGTCATAAAGCTGTGTGTAACAAAACGCCATTATATCTTCGTTAAACAGCATCGCCTCCGTAAGTTTTTTGTATCGGTCAAGAAATTCTTCCTTGGTTTCCGGACCCTTACCGTATCCCCAGCCGTCGGAATCCGACCATCTTATGCCGCCGTATTCGCTCATAAATACAGGCTCCCCGTTAGGCTTTTGAGCGCTTTCGCCTTCAGAGCGGTATATCTGATCACGGATTATGCCGGATTTTATATCGGTATAACATGACGCGAATTTTTCGGGATCCTGTTCGTAATCGTGGACGTCGAATATGTCTGTTATGGTATGATAGTTTCCGCTTGTGTCTATTACGGGGCGTGTCGGGTCGGCGGCTTTGGTGGCGAGATAAACCAGCTTTACAACAGAGTTGTGGCGATAGTTCCAGGTCTCATTAAAAGGACACCAGCCGATGATCGAGGGGTGAGAGGCGTCGCGTTCAAGCTCCTCGAGCCATTCCGGCAGCATGCAGTCTATGTAATCGCAGCTGTCAAGCGCAAGACCCCAGTTAGGATATTCGCCCCAAGTCAGATAACCTAATCTGTCGGCCCAGTAAAGAAAGCGCGGCTCGAAAATTTTTTCATGAAGACGGGCGCCGTTAAAGCCAAGCTGCATGGAATAAACAATATCGTTTTTTAAAGCTTCGTCCGACGGTGCGGTATATATTCCGTCAGGATAAAAGCCCTGATCAAGCACCCAGCGTCCATAAACCGTCTCACCGTTGAGCAGAAAAGCCTTTTTGGTCAGACCTACCTCACGCAGACCGAAATATGAGCACACAGCGTCAAGTACGGTGTCTCCGTCGCACAGTGTTATCTCGGTGTCATAAAGCCTGCCGTCGCCGACGCTCCAGAGCTGCTTTTCTGACAATGGGATCGTAACAGTAATATAACCGCTTATGCACTCGGCTACGGCGGAACCGGTATGTCTTCCTTCGTATGAAGTTTTTATATTAAGCGTTTTCCCGGAGAAGCTTCCGCTCAGCTTGACGCAGACAGAAACCGCGGGAGAAGAAATATCCGATACATAATTGACGTTTTTTATGAAGCTGTCGGCAACCGGCTCCAGCCATACCGTCTGCCATATCCCCGTTGTTCTGGTGTAGTAACAGCCATGGGACTCGGGCTTTTCAGATTGCTTGCCGGTAGGCTGTCTGTTTGAGCGGGTATCGTCCTTTACAAAAACCGTTACAACGTTTTCTCCCGCTTTAAGCGCATCTGTAATATCAAAGCTGAATGGAGTATAACCGCCGGAGTGAGAACCTATATATGTGTTGTTTACAGTGACGGAGGCCTGATAATCGACAGCGCCGAAATGCAGTATTACGCGCTTGCCCTCCCATTCGGTTGGAATAACGAAGGCTCTGCGATAGCGTACAGCCGTCATGAAATCGGTATTGGCGATGCCGGAAAGCTTGCTTTCAGGGCAAAAGGGGACAGTGATCTTCAGCGGAAAATCCGCGTTAAGGTCATGACTGTCGTCTATTGCGAACTCCCATTCTCCGTTTAAGCAAAGCCAGTCTTTACGGATAAGCTGAGGACGCGGGTATTCGTTTCTTGGAACGGACATTGTTGTAACCTAACCTTTCTTGAAAAATTCTTTCTGACTGATTTTAGCACTTTTTATTGGTGTTTGTAAATGATATTTGCTATTTTAATATTGACATTTTCTACGACGGCATGTATAATATTCAACAGAAAGCATAAGCGGAAAGGGAGGAAGCGGCAATGGTGGAGGTAAGCCTCGCCAGGGCAATGTGGAAAGAGCCGAAGGGGTTTTCATTAAGGCAAAACGGAAGAGGAGAGTATGTTTTTCTGCATTTCAGAAGTCCGGCGATTATAGAAGGAGAAAAATATGAAAAAGGGACTTTTGTATTATATGGTAAAAACGATTGGAGGAGCTTTTCCTCTCCGGACTGCGGGCTGCTGCACGATTGGTTTCACGCAATCGGAGATGTGGAGGCAGAGGCGGAACTTTTTGGGGTAGAGCTGAACAAACCGTGCACTCTTCCGTACAGTGATTTTATTTCTGAAATAATAACGGAGATAGAGCTTGAGGCGCTTCAGAAGCGCATAGGGTGGAGAGAGCTCGTATGCGCCAAGGTACGGGAGCTGTTTGTACGTATAAAGCGCGCTGAGACGGAAAAGGCGTCCGCATCTGAGGAAAGAGCGTACAGAGAGGAGTTTCTGAAGCTCAGAGGCGAGGTAATGATGCGGTATAACGAGGAGTGGAGCGTGGAAAGGATGGCGGAAAGGGTATCACTCAGCGTATCAAGATTCTATCAGCTTTACCGCGAGATCTTTGGTATAGCCCCTCAGAAGGATCTGCAAAGCACCCGGGTCGAACACGCTAAACAGCTGCTTTTACAGGGACAGCACAGCGTAGGAGAGATAGCGGAGCTTACAGGGTATAACAGTATTTATCATTTTATAAGACAGTTCAAGCTTATTTGCGGAGTAACTCCCGGAAAATATAATGCCCGGCAATGAAAAAACTTTTTTTACAGAAACCATTTTTTCTCAGGAACCCTTTTTGAAAAAAGTGTTCCTGAAACCTCCCAAAAACTTTTCTGGAAGGAATATGTAATAGGATTTTTACAAAAAGCCGGAGGCGGAAATGAAACATGCCTGCTGAGACCAGAGAGATACACCTTTTTTCAGAGAAGTTTTAGGAAGATTTCTTACGGAAAAAATTGAAGCAGCCCCCGTATTTTGTATGGAGACTGCTCTAATTATTATATTATAGGAAGTTTCTTTGTGTAATTGCAATACAATAAATTACTCTAAAACAAATACAACAGAAGTAAACCTGTAAGAGAAGTTTCTTTGCGTAATTGCAATACAATAAATTACTCTGAAACAAATACAACAGAAGTAAACCTGTAAGAGAAGTTTCTTTGTGTAATTGCAATACAATAAATTACTCTAAAACAAATATAACAGAAGTAAACCTGTAAGAGAAGTTTCTTTGCCTACTTTCTTTTCAAAGAAAGTAGGTCAGTCGTCAAGGGAGCGACCGTCCTCGGCGGCTCTTTTCTGCGCCATAACAAGCTTAAAGTAATAACCGCGTTTATCAAGCAGCTGCTTGTGTGTGCCGAACTCAACAACGTTTCCGTGATCCAGAACAAGAATTTTGTCGGCGTTGCGAAGCGTTGACAACCGGTGCGCGATAGCGAAGGTGGTACGTCCGACGGCGAGACGGTTAATGGCGTCCTGAATCAGCTTTTCGGTCTCGGTATCAAGCGCGGCGGTGGCTTCGTCAAGGATAAGTATTTTAGGATTGTGTATCAGCGCGCGTGCTATAGCGACTCTCTGGCGTTCTCCGCCTGAGAGCGAAAAGCCCTTTTCGCCGACCATGGTATTGTAGCCTTCCGGCAGATTAACTATAAAATCGTGGGCGTTAGCTGCTTTAGCCGCGGCAATTACCTCGGCATTCGTGGCGTGGGGGTTGCTGTAACGTATATTGTCGCGAACGGAACCGGAAAACAGGTGTGTCTCCTGAAGAACAACGCCGATCTGAGTACGAAGAGAGTTTTGTGATATATCCTTGATGTTTACTCCGTCTATCTCAATTGCTCCCGCGTTTACTTCATAGAGACGCATTATTAAATTGATAAGAGTCGTTTTTCCGCAGCCGGAATGGCCGACAAGTCCAACCATCTCACCGGCTTTTACACTCAGATTAATGTTTTTCAGTACAGGATCGTATGTTTCATATCCGAAGGTAACGTTTTTTATTTCAACATTTCCCTTTATCTCAATATTCTGAGGGAAATCAATGTCACGGACATCCGGCTCCTCCTCGAGTATCTCGAAAATTTTGGAGAGCGAGGTAAAGAAGTTTGAAATGTTACGGGGGATCTGGGTAATCTGCATCAGCGGCTCATAGATGATATTGGCGTAGCTGTTGAACTGGTTCAGCGTTCCGACGTCCATTGAGCCTCCGAATAGCATAAGATTTCCGTATAGAAGAATAAGGTAGCTTCCGAAACGGACGATATAACCGAGAATAGGAAACACAGTGTCGAAAAGCTTTCCGTTTTCCTCGTCGATAATCGCCTGGTCATTGGTGGTCTTCTCAAAATCGTCAATCGCCTTTTGCTCGTTACCGTAGCTCTTTACTACTCTGACTCCGTTCAGGACGTCTTGGAGCAGGTGGTTTGTGCGCTGACCGAGAAGCCAGGAATGCATATTTCTTCTCTGCATACTGCTTCTGAATTTTGCTATGGCAAATATGGCTATCGGCAAGGGAATGAAAACAAATAGGCACATAAGAGGGTTAAGCCATAGAAGCAAGCAAAGCGCAAGTATAAATGAGAACAGCTGACCGAAATAGGTGGGGAGGAGATTAGTCATAAAGTTCTGAACGACGCCGACATCATTGTTTATTCGTCCCATCAGATCTCCGGTTGTTTTAGCGGAAATACTGTTCATGGAAAGAGTTTCAATTTTTTCGAAAAGCAGCGCGCGCAGAGTGCGGACAAACCTGTTTCCTGAAATCGCGGATATTCGTCCCTGAAGGACGTTGATCGCGCGCTGAGCTATATCCAGCATCACTATAGCGGCGATAATAACACTGAAATGAAGCAGGTAATTGTCGGCTCTGCCGTCGTTGAGTATGTAATCGTTGATCGCGGTCCGCTGTACAAAAGGGAGCGAAAAGCGTATTATCATAGAGATAATAGCGGTAATCAGCGGTACCATCATCATAAAATGCAGACCGCGGGTCATATTCCAGAGTTTTTTGTATACATCCTTGTTGTTTCGGCAGAAGGGACATATCTTGGTGTGCAGAAGATACGGGCGTCCGCATTTCGGACAGTATCTTTCCGGCTCGCCTGATGTCAGCGGCTCAGGAGGCTCTGTTTTATTTGCCGCGGCGGCGGCAAGCGCCTCACAGCCTCTTGCCACAACGCTGTATCGAGGAAGGTTACGACCGGAGATAAATCTGCAAAGCAGCTCGGTGTTGCCGTTACGCTTGGCGTAAAACCCTACGCTTCCATACATTATCTCGTTGGTAAAGTCCGACATTCCAAGGTATGGATAACGAAACAAAAGCTTCCCGTTAAGCAGTTTATAAATGGCTTTATCGGTAAAGAGCATAAACCCTTTGACGAATTCGGTATCTTCGATATCGTACGGGAGGCAGTACATCCGTTTTTCGTCTGTCTGAGCGGCGGCAAGAAACGCTTCCTCGTCCTTTTGGGGGAGATCGTACATTAATTTCATATTTGTGTCCATTCCTTTCTTCCTAATCGCGTTCCGAACAGATATCTTTATGCTTTGTTACGCTGCGGACTATATTCAGGTTTGTAAAAGCTTTTTCCTGAACTTTCAGAATTGTAATTGCAGGAAATAAGCCGGCGCAAGGCCAATCGCAGATATGACTGATCGCGTTTTACAGGAAGATTAACGCTTTTTCGCGCGTTGTTTCCGGATTTGTCCGGATGGGGGTATCAGAGGTATATTTCTATCTTTTTGTAGCTGGACTTGTCAAGCTTATCCGGTTCCGGTATCTCAAAACAGTTTCCGTCGATATCGAAAATGAGAACCCGGTTATCCTCAAGCGTTCTTATGTTTGAGCCGGCGTTGCGGACGACAAAGCTGAACTTTCCCGCGTCTGTGTTGACGTCCCAGTAGATATGTCCGAGTTTTTCCTTCAGAGAAGTTATTTTCGTGATTTTGGGAGTAAAATAGCGCTTGTCAAGCTCTGATGTAAGGAGTTCCACGGTTTTACCGTCAAATATGTTGATATTTTCGATGAGCCCTATTTCACTGCCCTTTTCCTTATTTTTTGAGTCGGGCTCGCGTATGGATATATAATAATCGGGATCGGTTATCGGAAAGGAGCGTACCGCGGCGACTCTCTCAAAAAATTCCTTTTCTCCGTTGGCGTTGATAATCTCAAGCGAAATCAGACCTCCGGCTGAGCGTGTAAAGACCGCGTTTTCAGGGGTGAGCGGTATGGATTCTCTTTTGTAGAATATATCCTCTTCTTCGTTTAACTGTACAGATGTTTTATCATTGGGCATGATCATGACCATTCCTTTCTTTTTGCAGCGGATAAAACGGGCCCCGGAAACTGTTTTCAAGCTTTTTTCCGTACCCTTTGCGCCGTATGTTTATGGATAAGCCGTTTTCACGGAAAAGCGTTGCGGACTTAGTTTCCTTCTATGACCTTTTTCATCTGCTCGTTTTGCAGAGTGTAAAGTCTGTAATAAACGCCCTTCTTTTCAAGCAGCTCCTCAGCTGTTCCCATTTCGGCGATTTCGCCGTTTTCTATCGCCATCAGATAGTTGCAGTTTTTCAGGGTGGAAAGGCGGTGCGCTATGCTTATAGTGGTCTTTCCTTTTACAAGCTTTTCTATAGCCTCGCTTATAAGACGCTCTGTTTCGGTATCCATTGCGGCGGTAGCCTCGTCAAGTATCAGCAGTGACGGCTTGAGAAGAAGAGCGCGTGCTATGGATATCCTCTGTCTTTCGCCTCCTGAAAGAGAACGGCTTCCTATACCGACAAGAGTCTCATAGCCTTCAGGCAGTCTCATTATAAAGTCGTGTGCGTTTGCGGCCCGTGCTGCCTCGATTATCTCGTCCATTCCCGCGTCCGGACGCGCGTAACGTATGTTATCGGCTATGGTGCCTCGGAAAATAAATATCTCCTGAGAAACTATGGCTATATTACGCCGAAGCGATTTCAGCTCGATATCCTTTATATTGTGGCCGTCTATTGTTATGCTGCCGGTAATAACGTCATACATACGTGTTATAAGGTTTGCTATGGTACTCTTTCCGCTTCCGGTATGTCCCACAAGACCTATATGGTCTCCCGCGTGAATGGTAAAAGAAACATCCTTAAGGATAGGACGGTTTGGCGCGTAATGAAAGCAGACGTCGCTGAATTCGATATCACCTTTTATGGTATCAAGATGAACCGCGTTCTTAGCTTCTCCTATTTCCGGGATCATATCGAGTATCTCAAACATTCTCTCGGCGGAATTTACAGTGTCGGTAAGCAGATTTGTGAACGTTGAAAAGAAATTAAGGGGACCGAATATCATCCCTATATAACCAAGATAAGTGGTAAGCTCACCATAGGTCATGTGTCCCCCCATTACCTCTATGCCTCCGAAGCCCCAGATCGCTGTGGAAGACATGCCGATAAGAAGACCGACTACAGGAAATATCATAATAGAGATAAGATTGGTCTTTAAGCTCGCCTCGTAGAGCTTGCCGGAATAGTAATAGAAGCGATTTGTCTCCTCGGCTTCCTTTGCGAACGCTTTTACCACGCGGACGCCGTTGAGGGAGTCGCCAAGCATGGCGTTAAGGGAGGAGGAGCGCCTGAACTCTCTTGAATAAGAGCGCCAGAGCTTCGGGAGCATAGTCTTGAAGATAAAAACTATTATCGGGACCGGTATAAAGACCACCAGCGTCAGCTTCCAGTTTATCATGAAAAGAAAAACGGTAAGTCCGATAAAATTCAGAAGGTTAACGATCAGATGAGGGACGCCGTCTATGTAAAAGTTTCTTATTTTAACGGCGTCGTAATTTACGCGGTTGATAAGACGTCCGGTAGGATTTTTATTGAAATAGGAAAGCGACAGTCCGCACATAGCGCGGAAAATATCGTTTTTCATGGTCTTTGTGACTCTGGTGGACATATGGGCGTTTGCTCTGTTCTGTACTATGCTTATCAAAAGTGAGAGCAGAGCCATGCCAATAAGCACTCCCACCAGTATATACACGTATTTCAGCTCGTGAAGCGTACCGGTTATCTGTTTTCCGTTATCGTCGTAGCTTGGAGCGGAGATGACCTGATCGTACAGTATCTGACCGCTGACAATAGGGTTAAGCAGAGAGATCGCGGAGGTAAGAAACAGGCATATTACAACCGTCGCCAGCTGAAGCTTAAATGGCTTGAAATAGGAAAGCAGGCGGAATATCATTCCCTTGCGTTTGTTGCATCTTTCGCAAATCCTGAGATCCTGATCAGGATAAACAGTGCCGCATTTGGGACATTTTGCGTTGAACTGCTCAAAAATCGGATCGTCGTAGGCGACTATGTCTCCGCGCTCAAAGCGCTCCCAGATCGTAATAAATGTAAACAGCCTTCTTTTGCAGGAGTTGGTGCAGAAGCCTATGACCTCGGTATGCTCGTTCCCGTTTTCGTCGGAAAGCATGGCGAGAATACGGTTGGTGGAGGTGAAGTTATCTATATACGGATGCTTTAACTCGTCGAGAGAGTAGCTGCTGAGTTTTCCGCCTTTTTCTTCAAAGTAGAACAGGCGGCGCCCTACGGTATCCAGCGCAAGCGCGCTTTCCCCGAAGGAGCCGTTTATGTCAAGATCAAGATTAAGTACGCACAGAAGCGCGTCCTCAGTTACGTTTTCGTTTTTCAGAGCCGAGAGCATTGCTTTGCTCGGTTGGTTTACCGGTAGCATAAAGTTTCCTCCGGGGTTTGGTTAATTTAAAGGGTTCCAAGTTATTTTAATCTTTTTTTGTTTACTATACAGGTATTTTTTAAGAAAGTCAATGGTTTTGTAAAAAAAAATTAAAATTCGGCGATTTGCATAATGTAAAGAGAATTTAATGGCTTTGTAAAGTTTGTTTTGACCATAACATTATCAGAAAAGAGTATGATGTAAATTAAATGTAAATAAAAGCGTAAATGGGATAGACAGAAAGCAAATTTTATGGTATTATAATGTCAGTTACTTAGATATGTGAAAGGAAAGCCGGCAGAGAAATGAACAAAAGTGTAAAAATTATTATAATATCGGTTATAGCGGTGCTTGTGCTTGCCGCGGTCATAACCGTATTGGTCCTTGTGCTTGGCGACAAGGGCGGAGATGAGATAGATCCTCCTTATAATAACGAAGAGGAGATAGACGGTTCCGACGACGAACATACAAAGCTTTACTGATTTTATACACAAACGGGGATTTCATACCGCTTTGACGGCGGAAGATATCCCCTTTTTCATCAGATATAAATTGATTTATTTATCAACGGAGGTATTATTTTGAGCGATATTGTAGCCGATAAGGAGGAATTCCTTGAAATATACAAGACATGTATACATAGAGACGGAGCGGAGCAGCTGCTTGATTATATGCTTTCAAAAAACTGTGATTTCTTCACAGCGCCTGCAAGCACAAAATACCATAACGCCTTTGAGGGCGGGCTGCTGAAGCACAGCCTGAACGTATATCACTGTCTTAAGGAATATCTTGCCAGAGAAAGAGTAAAAACTGTTTACGGACTTGAATATCCGGAGGAAAGCGTCGCTATCTCGGCGCTGCTCCACGATATCTGCAAGGTGAATTTTTATAAAGTGGGATCGAGGAACGTCAAGGATGAAAACGGGGTGTGGCAGACCGTGCCGATGTATGAGATAAACGACAGGCTTCCTTACGGACACGGTGAGAAGTCGGTGTATATAATTTCCGGATATATGAAGCTGACAAGGGAAGAGGCCTTCGCTATTCGTTATCACATGGGGTTTTCCGGAGGCGACGACGAAAGAAACGTGGGTAAGGCGTTCGAAATGTTTCCGCTTGCGGTGGCGCTCTCATTTGCGGATATGGAGGCTACGTTTTTCCTTGAAAAAAATAAGAATCAGTAACGAAGTTAAAAAATACTGTTATACTTTGAAAAGGAAGGGTTTTTAAGATGGAAAATATATTGGATAAAGCGTATTTCATATGCGCCGACCCCGCATGGGACAGGATATGTCCCGTCTTTAAAAAGGAATTTGACATAAGTAAAAAAATAAAAAACGCGACGCTTTATATAAGCGCGCTCGGAGTTTATGAAGCAAAGATAAACGGAAGCCGCGTCGGGAAAAGACTGATGACTCCCGGATGGACCGCGTATGAAAAACGTCTGCAGTATCAGACGTACGACGTAACTAATTTGCTTAGTGACGGAGAAAATAAAATAGAGATAGGAGCCGGTCACGGGTGGTTTGCCTCAAGGATAGGCACACCCAAGACGGTTACGGGTATATACGGTACATATCCGGCGGTAATTGCCGTGTTGAAAACAGAATATACGGATGGAAGCGACGAAACGATCTGTACTGACGATACCTGGAAGGCCGCGCGTTCGGAGGTGCTTGTCAGTCAGATTTACGACGGCGAGACGGTGGACGCGAGGATAATACCTCAGTTTAGTGAAAACGCGCGTATATTTAACGCGGACAGAAGCATACTTATACCGGATGAGGGCGAGGATATTATCGAAACGGAGCGTATTGCGCCGAGGAGCATAATACACACGCCCGCCGGAGAGACCGTTATCGATTTCGGTCAGAACCTCACAGGCTGTCTTGAGTTTAATGTGACCGGCAAAGCCGGACATACGGTTTATGTCGGACACGCGGAGATACTTGATAAGAACGGAAATTTCTATACGGAGAATTACAGGAGCGCGAAGGCGCTTATAACCTATACTTTAAAAGAAGGCTCTCAGACATATAAAGCCAGATATACTTTTTACGGTTTTCGTTACGTAAGGCTTACCGACTGGCCGGAGGAGGTAAAACCGGAAAATTTCACGGCGATAGTCATTCATTCGGATATGAAGCGCACCGGCTGGTTCAAATGCGGAAACGGCAAGGTAAACAGGCTGTTTGAAAATGTTATCTGGGGACAGCGCGGGAACTTTCTCGATGTTCCGACCGACTGTCCTCAGAGAGACGAGCGTCTTGGCTGGACGGGGGATGCGGAGGTTTTCTGCAGAACGGCGAATATTAATTTCGATACAGAAAAATTCTTTACAAAATGGCTTCGCGACATGAAAGCCACGCAGAGCCCGCAGGGAATTATCCCTTATGTCGTTCCGTTCGTTTTTGACCGCAGACCCGACGGCAGCTACGAATGCTCAGCGGCTTGGGGAGACGCGGCGACGGTTTGTCCATGGGAGATATACAAAGCGTTCGGGAGCAAGGACCTGCTTTGCGAGATGTATCCGATGATGGAGAAATGGGTGGAATATATCCACTCGTGTCCCGGCGAGGAATACCTATGGCAGAATGGCAGACATTTCGGGGATTGGCTTGGAATGGACGCACCCGCGGGCTCGTATAAAGGCTCGACGGACGAGGAGCTGATAGCGTCCGCGTATTTCTATCTTTCCACATGTCTGCTCATAAAAGCCGGTAAGGTACTCGGATATGATATGGTCCATTACGAGGAGATGGCGGAAAAGATAAAGGCCGCGTATCAGAAGACATATTTTAACGGAGAAAGGCTTATAAGCGATACTCAGACAGCTTATGTTATAACAATATATTTCGGACTTGCGGGCGACAAAAAGGCAGCGTTCGGTAAAAGACTTGTCGAGCTTATAGAAGCGTTCGGAGACAGACTGCAGACCGGATTTGTCGGTACGCCGTACCTGCTCGATACCCTTACTGAGATAGGACGCGCGGATAAGGCTTATACGCTTCTGCTCCAGGAAAAATTCCCGTCCTGGCTGTTTTCGGTAAATATGGGGGCGACTACGATTTGGGAGCACTGGGACGGACTCAGAGAGGACGGTTCTGTCTGGTCAAAGGATATGAATTCCTTCAATCATTACGCGTACGGCTCGGTAGCCTCATGGCTGTACGGTACGGCGGCAGGGATAACCCCTGACGAAGACGTGCCGGCATATAAGCATTTCTTTATCAGACCGATACCGGATAAGAGGCTTGGATTTGTAAAAGCGAGAATTGACAGCCGCAGCGGTACGATAGTTTCAGAGTGGGAATATGAAAACGACAAGATAAGATATAGTTTCATAATACCGGCGGGGACTACCGCTACGGTATGCCTGAACGGTACGGACAAGGAATACGGCGCGGGTAAATATACCGTTTGGGGAGACGCGTAACAGAAGCCGTAGATTATCTGAAACGGAAAAGTGTATTAGGTGATGAAAAAAAAGAGCGTTGTTTCAATATTGGTCATATTACTGTGCTTTGCGGCGCTGTTTGTGTTTACCGGAGATCAGATTATTGAGTCGGTAAAGTATAAGGATCCTTTTTATATCGGATACAGTCAGTTTCCGAGCAGCGCTCCGTCCTACAGGGTTTTTACAAAGGATATGGAGCACGTGGCTCCGGCGAAGTACGAAGGGCTTGAGCATATCGGATGGTTTTACTATGAAAACGGTGAGTTAAGGGAGTTCATTCCTTCTGAATTCACACCGCCGGACAACGGCGAAAACTGCCTGCGGGTTTTCGGAAGATGGAGGACTGTCGAGCCGGGAAAAAGCGCATAATAGCCGGACAGGGCCTCTTTTTTGGGAAAGCGGTCCTGAGACCTCCCAAAAACTTCTCATTATTTTTAAAGAAAAAAGCGCGTGGCCTGTAATATGGTCTCGCGCTTTAAAATCAACATGATAAAAAGGGTTTTTAAGGAGTACTAACTGAATCCGCTTATTTTATGCGGTAAGTTAGGCTTTTTATTTTTCCCGTATCAACGCGCTCAGACGGGGAAATTTTCTGAGGAGGCTTTCGGCTTTCGGGATAAGACGTATATCCTCTTTTGTTATGCCTCCGAGGATGACAAGACAAATACTGTAAACTATTGCCGCAGTCATAACCGAGAGTAAGGTCAGAGCCTTACCTTCCCCCATGAAGCGCAGTCCCGCCATATATATACCCGCGGCGCTGACGGCGCACACAACCGACGAAGCAAATGGTCTGATGAATATTGAAAAAACCGGAACCTTTACGCCGGTATGCTTGGCGATGAAATAAAAGTTCAGAATGGTTATAGTAAGGTAGAAAAGGAAGGTGCTGATCGGCGAAGCGTACATGTGAAGGTATCCGTCTCCTATCCTGACCCCGACAAGCAAATAAACACTGACGGCCTTTACAAGCGCACCGACTGCCATTGAGATCACCGAATAGCGTTGAAGTCTGCATGCCTGGAGAACGCCGTTTGTTACCGCCATTATACCGATGAGAAAGACGGAAGGAGCCAAGGCGGTAAGGAGTGGAGAAGCCATCTCAGCGCTTTCCGCGTTTGTAAATATCAGCTTAAGCACCGGTCCGCTCATGACCGCGAGTCCGAGGGAACATGGGAGCGCTATAACTGAGGCAAGCTTGAGGCTTTTATACATCAGTGTTCTTACCCTTGCGGTATTGCCTGACGCGCGAGCGCCGGACAATGATGGGATAAGAGTGTTGACAATAGGGTATATCAAGACGGGAGGCAGGTTGAATAGCGTCACACAGTAGGCGGTATAGTTGCCGTAGAGTGAAACCGCCGCTTCCTCCGCAAGTCCTGTACCGACGAGACGGCGTATGACTATAAGCGTATCGAGCATCGAGGACATACTGAGCAGAGAGGAGGAAAGCATGACCGGCAGCGCGATCTTCAGAAAGGATGCAAGAAGTCTGCCCGAGCTTTCCGTATCACGTTCAAGACTATGCTCGAGCGGAAAGGAGCTTTCCTTTTTTGAAAACGAGGCGAATAGGGCGAGGAAAAGCGCTCCGGCGGCTATACCGGCTGTAATGCCGAATATAGCGTAGGCGGCGACCTTGTACAGCGGATAGCCTTTGTTTAGGGCGTAGGCGCCGAGCGCTATACCTATCGTCAGCTTTCCGGCAGACTCTATCACCTCGGATATTGCCGTCGGTATCATATTTCTGTGACCCTGGAAATATCCGCGTATAGTGCTGGAGATGCAGACAAAGAATAAAGCCGGGGCGATCGCGAGAATACAGAGATATGAAAGATCTGCGGAAATAAACGAGGCTAGCGGACGGCATAATAAAAACATAAGAAGGCTTCCGCAAAGCCCCACGACGGTAAACACCGTTAGCGATAGGCGAAATATACGCCGGCTTTTATCTCTTTGATTTTTGGCGTTGTATTCCGATATCATAAGGGACAATGCGACAGGAAGACCTGCGGTAGAGATCATATACAGCCAGGTATATATCTGATAAGCGGTATTGAAATATCCCATTCCCTCGTCTCCGAGCATATTAGTAAGCGGGATTTTAAATACCAGACCTATTATTTTTGTAAGCAAATTGGCGGCAGTAAGCACAAGTATGCCGGAAAGGAACGTAGGCGCGGCGCGCTTTTTAGAAATGTCGTTAACCGTACAAATGCCCCCTTTTCTCAATCATTTTTAAATAGTTTATGCTGAGAAAAGGGTATTTATAACCTTTACGCCTTGTAAAAATAACGGATAATTTATTGTCTTATGACATAATTATTCCAAAATTTCAAGATTACCGCAATAATAAGAGGGTTATCTTCTGTGCAGAGTAACCAATTGTTTTGCGCTTCACTGTAAAAAAATTTTGGAACCCTTATTTAAAAGGGTTCCAAAAGACATCGTGTAGAAAAAGCCAATTCGCCCAAAACAATACATAAAAAGTTTTTGGTCAAAGGGCAAAGCCCTGTAGTCCTCTGCGGAGGGCGAAAACCCTTATTTAAAAGGATTCCAAAAGAAAAATTCTTTTCCGAGGCTACAAAATAAATATTATTATTTTAATCAAGCTCGAATACTTTTTCAAGTAAGGGCTGAGCGCCGGTTACAGGGTCTTTGTCCATGATAAGTATATCCTTCATGTACTCGTCCCATTTTTTGACCACCTCAGATGACGATTGAACCTTGGCGGCAAACTCCGTTCCGAACTCACATTCGTAATATCCGAAGAGAGTGTCTCCTGTATTCCAGATAGTATAGTTTCGGATACCGGCTTTTTTCAATGCCTCGACCATCTCCGGCCATATTTCGTTGTGGCGTTTTATATACTCGGATTTGGCTCCGGGCGCTATTTTGCCGCTCCATGCGTATTTTTCCATATGTACGGCGTCCTTTCATTAAATACTGTTATTTGAGGCGGGGTAGTCCTTCTCATCCAGAGTTACCCGGTCTCCATTTTCAAATACGAGCGTAAGTGCGGTGTCGCATGCGCTGTCTGAAATGATTATAGCTTTTATCGCGACATTTCCGTTATTTGACGGATACAGCGCGGTGACAAGGCGTTTATCCATCGCGTTTTCGGTAACAAAGCGAACGCAGGGAGCCGGGTAATGCTCGGGCTCGGTCCCGCCGGGTGCGTGCTTGGGTCTCCAGCCCATCATGTAGGGCTGCTTCTGAGCTACAACTATCTCCGGGGTGTCGGATCCGATTATACTCATTGTCACGCCGTCGCCGAAATCAGCGGTAAAGGTCTTTGAGTTTACGGTGTATGGCTGAGTATTCATCTGATAGGAAACCGCGTATTTGTGGGGCTTACCGTCTCCGGAAGTCAATCTGTCTATGACAAGCGCGAACGGAAGCGAGGCGTTGATTCCTTTTTTGAAGAATATAACCTTTCTTCTGTGGGTGACGTCGATATATTCCGGACCGTAGCCCTCGTTATATATACCCTCTGCCGTATCGATACCGTCGGTAAAGCCCCATTTAAGATCGGAAAGCTTGGTGATATCCTCCGGGTTCCATTTGTAGCGTCCGCGGCGGTTCTGGCTTCTGTCATCTACCATGGCGCAGTTATGGGAACGGGTATCGATTGCGAATTTTCTCATTTCAGAGTTATCGTAGGCGTAGTTTCCGGTGTCCTTTAATACTTCTTTACCGTAGGCGTACATTAACACCTGGAGTTTATCCTCGTGCTGATGACCCTTACCGAACGGCGCTGATTCCATAAAGAACCACATATCGTCACGATCCCAGCCGGTACGCATGACCGCCATACCTGAATAGGGGAGAGCAATACTCTTATAAGATGGTTCTCTGCCGTCTTTTCCGTCGGTGGCAAAGAAAAGGAAATCGGCTCTTTTTGGGAAATATTCTGCTCCGAGCTTCAGCTCCGAAACAGCGTTTGCTTTGCCGCCGTCGTTGAGGTCGGGAGTAAGCCGGTCAGGCTCGCTGAGCTTTATGTACATCTCAAAGGTTCTTTCAAGATTTGACTGCAGCTTTTCCGGAAGCTTGATTCCGAGCGCGTTAGCGGTTTCGATAACGTACCGATAATTTGCGATAACCACGCCGTGATAGCCGGTGGAAAGCTCGTACTGGAAGCCGTCCGGATATACCTGTACGTCGATCTCTGTGGAAAGTCGGTCAAAGGCGTATGTCTTCCATTCCTCAGCTTTTTTGAGCCATATATGTATCATACCTATATGCGAAAGACCAGCCATTTCCATTATAAGCCAGTTTGCGCCGGTACAGAAATTACGCAGACGGTAGCCGTGCTCCCAGACGGATTTTATGAATGTACAGAGAACATGGTCGTTGAACTCGGGCGATTTGAGAAAGGCGTGGAAGACGTATGACCATATTTTTGTCATTCTTATACCGGCTTCTATGGTTCTCCAGCATTCTGTAGCTCCACCGGGCGCGTTTTCGGGGCAGACTGCCTGCTCGCACCAGCTCATAAAGAAGGATACGAAGGTTTTAGCGTATTTTTCATCACCGGTCTCACGGTAGCAGTGCGCGAGACAACGCCATTCATGATGACGGGAGAGCTGCCAGGTCCATTCGCGGTAGCCGTTATCGGTAGGATTGCTGGTCCAATCGATTTTTCCTTCCGGGAATTGATAGGCGTAACCGCAAGACATTAGCTTGCCCTTCATTATTCTTTCGCACGCGGCGAAATCGTCCTCATTTTGGTATGCCCATGCGTTTTCGCGCGGATAATAGGGAGTTTTGAAGTAGTCGTCGGGACGCGCTACGGCTCTTACGTAGTCGGCAAGCCGCTTTTCCGCGGCTTCAAGCCCTTTTTCGGTATATACCGCTCCTATGTCGCTCAGCTCCGGTATAGCGGTATTAATCTCCTCGCGGTAGAATTTGTTGTCTGTGATCAGCATAATGCTTAAAGCCTCCTTATGTGTTTTATTTTTGCTGTGACTTCAAGAGCTCCTTGATTTCTCTGAGGAGCTCGTTTTGTTCAAACGTTGCGTCCCGCAATTTCTTTTCGTCCGCAAGACGTTTTTCCTCTGCCAGACGCGCTTCCTCGGCAGCTTTTTCTGCCTCTGCCTTCGCTTTTGCTGCCGCCTTTTCTGCTTCCGCCTTTAATTTGGCTTTTTCATTTTCATCCTCTGTGAGACTTTTGATCTCAACGGCGAGCTTACTTGCCTTTTTTGATATCTTATTAGCTATACGCATTACAAGAAACAATGTGAAAGCAATAATAAGAAAATTAATAATAGCCTGGAGAAAAGCTCCCCAAAGTATTGCGACCTCGCCTTGGACCTCAACCCCGTCTGCGTCAAAGGCCGCCTCTCTTAATACAATTTTCAAATCGCTTAAGCTCGCGTCGTTTGAGAGCATAGCTAAAAGAGGCGATATGAAGCCGTTAGTGAAGGCGGTAACTATAGCCGTAAAAGCGGACGCTACCGCAACTCCGACGGCCATGTCGACCACATTTCCCCGTTTAATAAATTTTTTAAACTCAGAAAAAAATGAAATTCTTTCTTTTTTACGTTTTTCCTTTTTTTCAGCCCGTGTGATTTTTTCCGCGTTTTTGCGTTTTTCTTCAAGTGAAGCGATATCCTCCTGTCCCATTGTACGTCCTTTCCGTTTTAGCTTATTCTGAATATTATCTATATTTTACTTGAGGCTTACGCAAATGTCAAGAGTTATTAATAAAATCAAATATTTTTTATACGGCGCAAATAAGGTCATTATATGTCTTCTCGATTAATTGTTTGTCAGGGGAATTGTAAAAAAAGTTCGCAATATGCTGAAAGTTTTGCGGGAAATATCCAAAAAAATTATTGACATATATTTTCAGTTATGATATAATTATATCAGTTTATATTTTATATATAGATAGCCTGTATTTTCAGGGATCAATAGGAAATAAAGTAAAAAACAGCTGATTAAAAGGGAAACGCCGCGAAGGCTGCTTTGCGCGGTGTTGCGGGGACGTAAAATGGAAATTAATCGTAAGAACGCAATGAAAAAATGGGAGGAGATGTTCGGACGTGAAGTCGGCGCGGTGGATTTTGCCGGACGCAAGCTCCAGAAAGGCGCTTATGAACAGCGAACCTCCGATTACGGATGGGTTCTTGCATATATACTTCCGAAGTCGGAGGGCGGATCGCTTTCCGGCGACAATCTTATGTGTATGCATGTTAAGACGGCGGAAGAAAAGAGCGATCTTTTCCCAACCTTTGAAGCGAACGACGTTCGATACAGCATTGTCGCGGAGGGCGGAAAATGGCAGATAGAGCAATCCGGAGACAGCGAGGCGCTGGCTGAACAGGAGGCAAAGACCGCCTCTGCAATGGAAAAATGGGACGCGCTGTTCGGAGCGGAATGTGAGAGGACAGTTGACTTCTGCGGACGGGAAATAGTTAAAAGAGAATTCGGGACAGATTGCGCCGGAGCCTGGAAAATAGCGCCGTATGTTACCTCTAAGCCGACTGAAAATAAAAACGCTTATATCGCCAATATCGCTTCGATTGAAGAGGCGCTCGGTAAAACGGCATTCAGAGCCAACGGCAGACAGTTCACTTTGAATAAGGATAACGGAACGTATTTCTTTAAAGAAGTTGAGCGGAAGGTACAGCAAAAGAGCTTTGATCTCGGAAATCCTTCGGCGGTTGCGGAGCGTATCAACAGAAGCCTTGAGGAATACAGTCTTCCCGATAATTCTTATGTATGGCTTGATTTTATTATAATCAGCGCGCTCACCTCTCCGGGAGCGGGAGAGGGGCTTGCCGGAGCCCTGACGGACACGCTGTCTTTTATTCTCAGAGAGCAGGTCGGCGCTTGGATGTCGTTTGAGGTATCTGAAATGGTAGAGGACGACGGGACGAGACATATGTTTATTACATATCGCTTTACTTCACCTCAGACATCCGATATCGAAAGATTTTTCAACGCGGCGATGCTGCTGAATACTTACTCTTTAATGCTTGTAAATAAATTCGGTCTCGGACATTTTAAAGTTTATAATTATGCAAACCGATTCAGCAGTGCGCAGATACATTACTCGGTGGGATTGCTCGCGGGATATAATCCGGAATTCCAGTCTCTGATGAGCGCTGTATATCAAAGCGCTTACGGCTTCTATGAAGGTGAAAGTCTGACCACTCTGTACTGTTCGCGTTCTGTCGTATTTAATATCCCTGCTTTGGCGGAGATGCACGGAGAAGACACGCAGTTTTTTACCGATGCGCAAATGGTCGAGCACAACTTCATTTTTTCCGGGCTAAAGGAGGCGATTGAGTCTTATCTTGATCCGAGTCCTGAGCCGATGATCCCGGATCTGACACAGACGGAAACAAACCCTGAAAATCTTTCGGAAACCGTCTCAGAGCAATCCGAAATACCGGATCAGCCCGAAGCCGCCGAGAACCCGGAGCAGCTTGATTCGGAAAATCAGCCTGCCGGAAGCGAGGTCTCGGAGGAGAAAGCTGTAAACATAACGGACATATCGGATAGCGGTGCGGTGTCCGATCGGGATTCACAGGAGACTGTCGCCGTCAGCGAGGATTATGTGTTTCCGGCACAGCAGGACACGGAAGGTACCGGAATAGTATCTGGAACAGTTTAAACTGTTCCATTGTGCAGGCTTTGATAAAAAATAGTAGAATTTTTCACTCTGCCGCAAGATGATTTTAGATCGGATTAGAAAGCGCCGGATACCCGCATAAACTCTATGCTTTTTGCGCGTTATCGGCGTTTTTTATCGCCTGTGTTGGTGGTGCTTTTTCGGTAAATTGTGCCCAAATGGTGCCGCGAGTTTTTTGTGGCGAAATAAAGCGATACGGACAGATATAAGGGAATGCACTACCATGCGAGGGCGAAGTCCATTCATCTTAATCGTTGATGAGGATGGCTCTGCTATTCCGTACAGAACAGCATTATGATTGGAAAATTCATATATGTGCTATAATGTACGGCATAATATTTGACGGAGGAATTATGTTGTGAAAGTTACTATAGAAGAACTGCAGGCATATTTGTTTGACCATTATAGCAATGGTGGAATCGACCAAAGCTTATTTATGAAGCTAGTAGAAGAAATAGGCGAGGTGGCCGAGGTCCTAAACAAAAAGGCTGGAAGAAAATCAACTGATAAGGAAGATTTACAGACTCAATTGGGTAATGAATTAGCCGATGTGATACATTATACTGTAGCTATTGCTGCATTAAATGGGCTTGATATGAATGACATTATCATCAACAAGGATAAAGTGGCTTCCGTAAAGTATAACCATAAAACAGATTTGGAGCAGTTTATCTTGAATAAGAGAAATGACAAAACGAACCAGTAAATTCCAAGTTGCGTAAGGGTTCGGGATATTCCCAACAAGCAAAAAACTCTCTTATTGTCGCTGACAGAAACGAGTGATTTTTACGGAAAAGGTACCCCTTTCCTATGCTTGCTGCGGAACTTTTCACAAAGGAATGGAAAAGAATGGATAATCTAAACGAGTAGCATTTCTCTTTGAAATGTTACTCAATTAAAGTGTATTTTTGAGGTTCAAGGTATAAACCCTGCCCTGTTGGTTTTGAGCCTGTAAATCCTTTTCTGGCAGGGCTTAATATGTCTCTAATGCGCCAAACAATAGTGCCATAAATAAAGTTCCTTTATGGGCATGATAATACAGTCCTGTGCTTTCGTATATTGCTTTGTTTATGGTGCTGAAATGGTGCCCAACTTTACAAAACCAACCTATACGGAGATATGAGAAGATACAAGCAGAAATGGGCAAACCATTGAAAATAAAGGGCTTGCCCTTACTTCTATAAACACTCGCAAGAAGTTATAAGACGATTTTCGTCTATAAAAAATTTTATTTATGAGTGCCGAAACGGGGCTGTCTCAATGAGACGGCCCCGTTTCGTATTCAAGCTTTTTACAGCATTATTTTAAAACAAGGTTTATGATCTTTCCGGGTACAAATATTTCCTTGACGACAGTCTTACCTTCGATAAGTGATGCGAATTTTTCATCAGCCCGTACTGCCGCAAGCGCGTTTTCCTTTGTAACGTCGGAGGGGAGAGTGATCGTACCCTTAAGCTTGCCGCAGATCTGTACCGCCATTTCGACCGTACTGTCTATGGTCTTATTTTCATCGTACTCAGGCCACGCTGCGACCGCAATCAGCTTCCGGTTACCCATTCCCTCCCATATCTCCTCGCAAAGGTGGGGAGCGAAGGGACTGAGCAGCCGGATATAAACCGAAAGCTCGTCGACGGTCAAAGATCCGACCGCCTCTATCTCATTGAGCAGAGACATAAGCTGAGCTATCGCGGTATTGAATTTCAGTTCTTCGATATCGCCGGAAACCTTTTTGATAGTTTTATGGAATATTGACTCAAGCGCCGGAGTGGCACCCGTGCCCTTAGCTTTTTCCGGAAGGTCGGCAACCCTTTCGAGGAATCGCTTACAGCCGCGCAGACTGCTTTCGGACCATGGAGCGGCGGAGGCGTAATCTCCCATAAATAATATATAAACTCTCAGAACATCAGCGCCGTAGGCGTCGACAATATCGTTGGGATCCACCACATTTCCGCGCGATTTGCTCATTTTTACACCGTCGGGACCTAGTATAAGTCCCTGCGCGGTACGCTTTGCGTAAGGCTCGGAGGTTGGAACAAGACCGAGATCATACAGGAATTTGTACCAGAATCGGGAGTATATCATATGACGCGTTACATGCTCCATGCCGCCGTTGTACCAATCTACCGGCATCCAGTATTTAAGCTTTTCCGCGCTTGCAAACTCTTTATCGTTATGAGGATCTATATAACGGAGAAAATACCAGGATGAGCCCGCCCACTGCGGCATGGTGTCTGTCTCACGGTGTGCGTCCGAGCCGCACTTGGGGCATTTGCAGTTTACAAATTCGGGTATCTTTGCGAGCGGACTTTCTCCGCCCTCGCCCGGTTCAAAGTTTTTGACCTCCGGGAGACGAAGAGGAAGCTGGTCATAGGGAACGGGTACCATGCCGCATTTGTCGCAATATATTATCGGTATAGGCTCTCCCCAGTATCTTTGACGGTTGAACGCCCAGTCCTTCATTTTGTACTGGACTCCGGGTTCTCCGATGCCTTTTTCCTCAAGATAGGCGATCATTTTCTCGATAGAGGTTTTTTTGTCGGTCAGACCGTTGAGGAAGCCGGAGTTGATCATTTCACCGCTTTCCGTATATGCGGCCTTTGATATGTCTCCGCCTTTGATTACCTCTATAATGTCTATGCCGAATTTTTTTGCAAAATCATAGTCGCGCTCATCGTGTGCCGGGACTGCCATTATGGCGCCGGTGCCGTAGCCCATCATAACGTAATCCGAAATGTAGATAGGAATATCCTTACCGTTTACGGGGTTTACGGCTGATATACCGTCAATTCTGACACCGGTCTTGTCCTTTACGAGCTGAGTGCGCTCAAACTCAGTTTTCTTTGCGCATTCAGCTCTGTACGCCTCCACCTCGTCATAGTTTTTAATACTTTCGCGGTGTTTATCAAGCATGGGATGCTCGGGCGCGATAACCATGAAAGTTACACCGAAAAGCGTGTCTGGACGGGTAGTATATATACGGAGCTTTTCGGAGGTTCCGGAAAGTCCGAAATTGACAAAGGCTCCTGTGGATTTACCGATCCAGTTGATCTGCTGCTGCTTTATATTCGGAAGATAATCTACCTCCTCCAGCCCGGAGAGCAGCTTATCGGCGTATTTAGTTATTCTAAGATACCAGACGTCCTTGGATTTCTGAATTATTTCATTGCCGCAGATATCGCATTTACCGCCCTGAGAGTCTTCGTTCGAAAGCACGACCTTACAGCTCGGACAGTAATTTACCAGAGCGGTATCCTTAAAAGCAAGACCGTTTTCAAACATTTTAAGGAATATCCACTGAGTCCATTTATAATATCCTTCCTCTGTGGTATCGACCGTTCTGGACCAGTCAAACGAAAAACCCACCCTCTTTAACTGACTGGTAAACTTTTTTATGTTTTTGTCTGTTACCTGGCGCGGGTGCATACCGGTTTTGATCGCGTAATTCTCCGTTGGCAGACCAAACGCGTCAAAGCCGATAGGGAAGAGAACATTATAGCCTTCCATCCGCCTTTTACGGCTTATTACCTCAATTCCCGAGAACGCTTTTATATGTCCGACGTGCATACCGGCTCCGGAAGGGTAGGGAAATTCGATAAGCCCATAGAATTTTGGTTTTGAAAAGTCGTCGCGCGCTCTGAATACCTCTGCGTCCTCCCATTTTTTCTGCCATTTCGCTTCAATAGAGGAAAAATCGTATCTCATACATACTGCCTTTCTGAATTATCTTGTCCACAATTATATAAATATTAGTATAGCATATCAAGATGAATAATATATGAATAAATAAGAAAAATCTTTTTATTTATATGAAATATGTATATAATTTTACTTTCAAGACAGAATTAAATATAAAGCAAGGTTATTACAGCAGCCGTTTGCGACAAAATCGGCTAAGTGATCTATTTTGCTGTCTTTTGAAGAATTGGCATGGGTATAAATTACAGACTGCTCATTGCAAAAACCGCGCCGAGCTGTGTATTGCGGAGGGCGGTTCGGAAAAATAAAGGAAAGGTAATAGTTATGAACGATACACGTGTACTGCTTGAATTTGTATATAAAAACGCTGAGATGGGAAGAAAAACGATCCAGCCGCTCTCAGAAATGACGGACGACGAAAAGTTTTCAAAGGAGCTTGTCCGTATTGGAAATGACTACGCCGAGATTTGTGCGGACGCAGATAAGCTTTTAAGGGAAAACGGTATGGACGAAGCCTCGGGACTTAACATCGCCGAAAAAATGATGACCGAGGTATCTCTTCGTATGAATACCATTAAAGATCGTTCGGTAAGGCATATCGCCGATATGCTCATTAAGGGCGGATCGATGGGAATGTCCGATATCAGCAAAAAGATTGAGGAACTGACAAACGCCGACGATAAGTCGCGTTCGCTTGCGAAAAGACTGCTTGACCTTAATTCCTCGGTTATAGACGATATGAAAAAGTATTTGACAGTGGCTCAATAAGTGATCAAAATGGGGCTGTCGCAAAAGCATTATAAGATGCGAGAGCGGCAGCTCTCTCATTCCTGTTTGCACAGGGAGCGGCATTCAAAACAAAAAAAGCCTCTGTTGGAGGCAATATTAAGGACGACAAAAGAGCGGGCCCCAAAACTCGCTTTTTTCGTCCGTATTTTGTTTAGTGGTCCGCCTTAAACAGCTTTCAGCGGGAACAAATCCTGCCCGCAACGTCCGCTTTTTTGCCTGTTTTTCAGCTTTTCCACGTTGAATGCGAATGCCAACAGGAAAAACTGCGTCTCTATACGCCGTTTTCCTCGGACCAGAAACCTTCTGAAA
>CALYAD010000007.1 GCA_944393415.1 uncultured Clostridia bacterium
CGCTCTTTTGTCGTCCTTAATATTGCCTCCAACAGAGGCTTTTTTTGTTTTGAATGCCGATCCCTGTGCAAACAGGAATGAGAGAGCTGCCGCTCTCGCATCTTATAATGCTTTTGCGACAGCCCCTTATGGTTTCCCTTCAAAAACTTTTCTGAAAGGGTTAAAATAATGTATCATAGAAAGCGTATAACTTGAAAGCGCAAACCGAAGCGTCGTGTCTTATACTTATTGCAGAGAAGTTTTAGGAAGATTGTAAGAAACCCTTTTACAAAAGGGTTTCTTACGGAATTATATTATGCCATTGCGCTTAGCTTGAATACGTCAGATGATTTACCGATAACCACAATATGGTCGTCGCGCTGAAACTCATAGTCCGCACCGGGAGTGGGCAGCAGAGTGTTGTCCTTCTTTTTTATTGCTATAATATTAATTCCGTACTGCTTGCGGATATCCAGCATTCTGAGCGTCTGACCGATCCAATCCGAAAGTATCGGTATTTCATATATCGAATATTCACTGGTTAGCTTAATAAAATCGAAAATATTTTCAGCATTATAACGTATAGCCAGCTTTTCTGCGATTTCCCGTTCAGGATAGACGATCTCATCAGCGCCTATTTTAGTAAGTATTTCAGCCTGTATATCATATCTTGCCTTAGCAACTACAAATTTCGCGCCGAGTTTTTTAAGAAGTGAGGTAATGACAAGAGAGGATTGGAAGTCCTCGCCTATTGTTACGAAGCAGATATCAAAATTGTTGACTCCGAGTGAACGCAAAACTCCCTCGTTCGTGCAGTCTCCGATATGAGCGTCGGCAAAGTCGGAGGCAACCTGGTCTATGATGTCCGGATCACCGTCTACTATCATTACCTCGTTTCCAAGTTCGCTCATTTTTTTCGCGAGATGACGGCCGAATCTTCCCATTCCGATTATAAGAACGTTTTTCATTTATTATATGTACCTTTCAGTTAAATTTTTATTAAAAGCATGGTTATCTATCCGATAATTATTTTGCCATACGGTCTTTCAAGCGGCACATGTTTTTCTCTGTTTGCGAATACAAGCATCAGCGACATTGCTCCGAGCCGTCCGGCATACATAAGCAGTATTAATATAATATGGGAGGCGGCGGAAAGCGTAGGTGTGACGCCGGTGGTAAGTCCTACGGTTCCCATAGCGGAAGCTACCTCAAACATGCAGTCACGCATAGATATTCCGTCTATGGAACAGATAAGTATTACGGAAGATATCGCAAGAAATAGGTATACCGCAGCCGTGGTATGTGCCTGATGAACGACCGAGGGCTCGATTCTGCGTTTAAAGATGACGGTGCTTTCCCGACCGCGAGCGCAGGTAATTGTGCTTAAAATGATAACGGCGAGCGTGGTCGTTTTTATACCGCCTGCGGTTGAGCCCGGGCTTCCTCCCGTCAGCATCAGAAATACGGAAACTATAATACCTGAATCTGATAGGTTTGCCTGATTTATTGAATCAAATCCGGCCGTTCTTGTAGTCACGGACTGAAAGAAAGACGCTAAAAGCTTTTCGCCGGTGTCCCGGCCGGCAAGCGCGTGATCATATTCGAGAAAGAAAATAAGTAACCAACCGGAAATTATTAAGGTTAGCGTTGTGATTATTACCGTTTTGGAGTGAAGCTCAAGTTTCTTGAACTTAAAGCGGCAACGGATAAGGTCGTCCCAGACATAAAAACCTAGACCGCCCACTATTATCAGCCCCGAAATCGTTAGATTAATAATTATATTTGAGCTGTAGGTGGTAAGGGAAGAAAACGGGGCGCGGCAACCGAGAAGGTCAAATCCGGCGTTACAAAAGGCTGAGACTGAGTGAAACAGAGCAAAATACAGGCCTTGCCCGAATCCCATATCCGGACAGAAAACAAACGCGAGTATAATAGTGCCTATTCCTTCGACGATCAGCGTACCGAAAAGTATGTGCCGGACAAGCGTGAATATTCCGTCTTTTCGGACGTTTCCGGCAGATTGAGTAAGAATCCTTATCTCGTGCAGGGTTACATGACGTTTGGCGAACATCATAAGTATCGTCAGCAGCGTCATAAAACCAAGTCCGCCGATCTGTATCAGCAAAAGTATAACGCACTGTCCGAAAATCGTCCAATGCGTAAAGGTGTCTACAACGACCAGACCGGTTACGCAAGTGGCGCTGGTCGCCGTAAAAAGACAGTCAAGGAAATTTGTAAAGGTTCCGGTCTTTGAGGAGATCGGAAGGGATAGCAGGGAAGCGCCGATTAATATCACTATCAGAAAGCTGAGCGCGATTATTCGGAGCGAGTTCATTTTCGGCAGCTTAATGCCGCTGATTTTTAGCATAACGCAGACCTTTTTCATATGTATTTCCAAACGGTTAAAAAACCGTGGAACTGAATTATATCATTAATATATTAATAATTACAGCAAATAATATGACTTAAAGGTTAAATGTTAAGCTTGTATGATTATCTGTGACCAAGATATATTCAGCTGTTTCCGAGCTGTCAAGCGTTTTTTCTGAGTTTTTTGGCGTATACAGTCGTATCTCTGTATCAGGACGTATGCCATTTATATTCACTGTCAGCGTATTATCCCTGCAGCTTGCGGATACGATTCCGGATGGAGTAACGATATTATCAAAAGAAAAGCCTTTTTTAAACCAATCTTGGGGCACCCCCTTAAGTATCTCAAGACGTTTTCCGTCCACGCTGGTGTAAGCGAGCATCTGGGATATCATAAAGGAGGGTAGCAAAGTGGATGGAAGACAGCTGTCCGCGCGGCGCTGCATACAATCGTCGGTGAAGCCAACCTGCTCGTAATAAATATGAAAATCAGGTAATCCATGGTATAGTATATGGCTGTAGAGAAGCATACGGTATTTCTGAACAAATCCGTTTTCAAGCAGATATATAGCGTTATTATATGCCGGCCAATCGTCTATACCCGTCATAAAGCGGGTCATACATAATATTTCTCCGCCGAGTCGCTCGCGCATAAGATTGATTGAGTCAGAATATTTTTTATCGAGCACGGCGGAGGAGAGTATCTCGGGATAATATCGATAATTTGCGTAATTATTCTCTAGATAGTTCTGAAAACCCTCCAGATCGTTTCTTGGGTTCGTGTCGCCGCCAATGTACTCCCTGTATTCTTCTTCACTTACTGGATACGCGGTGTCCTTGCAGCAGCTCAGTGTGAGCGGCTGAGCGGTGTACTGGAGCTGAAACGGCAATAAAGCGCCGTATTTTGTTTGAAGCTCGTATTTTACGCATACGGCATCAATAGATTTTCTTAATAATTCAGCGTTCTCCTTAAACCGGGCGCCGTCGATTGAGTAATTGGAACAAAGCGCGTCCAAGGCTTCCAGCCCCCGTATTGCCCACAGACTGTTTTGAATGTAATCAAAGATCCTTCCGTTTGTGTCAGCCTCGGCGCACATGTGTATTAGGTATACGCCGTCAAGTCCGTCGATGGGCGCTATATAAGAGATCAGATTATCTCCCATCCTGCAAAGAATATCCGTATATTCCGATATCCAGCCGTTTTGATCCGGAGAGTCTGAATATCTTTCGATAAGCCAGAGAAGCTGACCTATTTCACTCCCTGAGTAGCTGTAATACTGAGTTTCTCCCTGTCGGTATATCATCCTGCCGTAATGATCCACGGCATTATTGAGGAAATGCTCGAGGATAAGGCGCGCCTTTCTTTTGAATCCGCACATCGCAAATACCGCGAAGGACATAATGAAGTTTGGAGGGAAATTATTATGCGTCTCGAGTCCGTAAAACATGTTTCCGTATTTAGGCTGAAATCCGTTGAGCATATTGCTTGCGGTCATCATGGTTCCGTAATAAACGCGCTCAAGCTCCTTATCGGGAATATCTATTCGGCTTTGGGTATTCATCATTTCTCTGTAATGTCCGAGTACTCCGAACAGTGCGTTATAAAATTCAGAGCTTTTTATTGTTTGGGAATTCTTTAGGTTGCAGCATCCTTCGTTCATGAATCTGACCGACACGGCATTTCCGTCAATAAATCCCGTAGCGCGTATCCATACGGAGTATTCGAAATTGCTGTCTCCATGTTCCACAAGGTACATGGTTTCGAGAGCTTGGTTGCCGTCGGAACGGTAGCAGAAAAGTATCGGTATTATTCCGTCGATAAACGAAATTTTTTTCGGCGGAAGCTGTCCGAATCTCGAGATATCCGCCGGGTCAAACGCGGCGGAAGAGGGACGATCGACTTGAAAGTCGGGCTGAAAAAATATTCTTCCGAGTTTATCCACTGTAAACAGACGCGGCGAGGTATGGTAGCCAAGACAGATATAGCCGTTCGAAAAAGAGGGCGGAAGGATTCCTTTAAGATCGTTAAGAGTGAAATCGGTATCAAGCAGCTTTTCGGCTAGCAGGTCACGACCGCTGGAAAGCAGGGTGTCTGTGTCATACCCAAGGAAATTCCCATTTTCGGTATTTAGTTTTTCGATATATTTTTTTGATATCTTGATCTCGTCGCCTATAACAGTAACGATAAGCGAGTCGTTTTCTCCGTAAGATTCAAGCAGCATGGCTTTTTTTCCGGACAGCTCACATTTATATGTAACAAAAAGCGGACATGAAATTCCCGGAAGCTCAGAGACTGAAACGCTTTCGCCAATTTCTTTTTTCATTAAATTTTCATACATGAGATATAAATATCCTTTCGGTAAGCAGAATTTGCTTAAGTTTGAGTCATTATAACATATAACGATCAATTTTTAAATCCGCTTTTTGATTAAGTTTATGTTAACAGTATATTAAATTTGAAATGAGTAAGAAAATTTTATGCAATAAAAAATACCGGGCCGGCGCGTTAAGGCGCGTCGACCCGGCTTTAATCAAACCGTTTATTCCATAATTCTTGTATTCAGACGAATGATATCTCTCAGAAGATCGGCGGTAACGATACCGTCGTCATTTCTTCCAAACAGTCTCTGCAGGAGCTTTATCGCTTCCTCGGTTTCCTTGTCGTATATACCTGTAAGCTCGACCATGAGGTTATTATCAAGCACGGCTATATTTCTCAGTACGGCCTGGATATGATAAACTGTATCGCTTTGTTCGCCGGAGCTGATCGGGTTTGATATCAGGCTTAGGATATCGCGCAGACCTATCAACTCGGAATCTGGTATCAGTAAGTCAAGATATGTTGAAAAGAGTATAGCGAAGGTAGCGCTGTCCGTAATGCCCGTTACAGGAAGTCCGACAAGCTTTTGGAATGCTTTTATCGCGCTCCGGGTTTCCGGACCGTATATACCGTCGATAAATACGGAAGGAATTTGCGGGTATGTTCGGGAAACGGTGCGCAGCCATTTCTGAATCTCCATAACTCCGCGCGCCGTATCGTTCATAAAATACAGATTGTTTCCGATCATATATTATGATACCTTTCTTTTTATTCTGGTTCATTGACCTCCGACGTTTCCGCCGGGATACTGACCTTCATTTACAACGCTTCCCTTGACAAGATCGTCGTACAGGGAAGCTATAGACTGCCATGTATCGAAATCAACTATTCCGGTTACGGGAAGTCCCGCAAGGTTCTGATATGCCTCGACGGCATTCAGGGTCGCGTTTCCGAATATACCGTCCGCATTTAGCGACGGTATCTGTGGAAAAGTCTCGGAGATAAGATTTAAATATTCCTGGATGGCGCGGACATATTGGTTTCGCTGACCAAGCGTAACGGCAAAGCCGGGATATGGTCTGGCCGTTCCGACAAACTGAGAATCGGGAAGCGATTGAATAATACCGCGATATGCGTCATAGAGCGCAATATATGTCGGCTCGTCAACTATTCCGGTAACCGGCAGCCCTACGTATGTTTGAAACGCTCTGACAGCGTCGGTGGTGAGAGGACCGTATATGCCGTCTATGTTTATGGGAGGTATGGCGTTGTTGTATGAGGAAATATATGACAGATAGTATTGTACAAGCCTTACTCCGAGACCTGTGGAGCCTTCGGAAAGCTCCTCGGGATACTGACGCGACACATCCTCGAGAGTGAGTCCTTCGGAATTCAGCTCGCTCAGTCTTTTTACTCCGTTGTAAATAAACTTTATTTTGTACCAGGTGGCCGGTCCTACGATGCCGTCGGGGGTCAAATTGAATATCCTCTGAAACTCCTTTACGGCGTCCTCTGTATTTTTGTCAAAAATAGAATTGACCGGGTTTATTTTCGGTATTGCCGGATAATTTGCGGATATCCTGTTAAGCCGGATCTGAATCGATTGAACGTCATTTCCGCTGCTGCCGAGCCTCAAAGCGCGTCCGGGAACGCTGGCGGGAATATTCTGCACAGGCGCGTTGCTTATTATATCTATATTATCTCCGAAATAATTCTGAAGTATCTCATATGTGCTTAGTCCTTGGTTGGCAAGCTCGACGCTGCCCCACTGAGAAAGGCCGGCGCAGGTGGTTGTGGTTCCGTTACAGTACTGAGCAAACAGTGGCTCGACATTTCCCTGCCTTGAAAGGTAGCTGTTGAAGATATCGTCTACTATTTGGCTGATATTTTCAAAGATATCGCGTCCGTTGATAAAGGACTGATCAATCGCCGTAGAATTTGTAATGTCGAAATCATATCCTTTTGAGCGGTAATATTCCGTATATATCCGATTCAGAGCGAAGGATATCTGAGCTAATATATTGGCTCTTAAAGCGCTTTCCGGCCAGGTGGGGTATATTTCGCTTGAAGCTACGTTTTTTATGTAGTCAGGGAACGGCACGGTTACGTTTTGCGCCGGCTGATCAGGAGCGCCGAGATGTACAGTGATAGTTTCCGGAATAACCGGAGTTATTATATTTTGAGCGTTATTCAAGGTTTTGGCTCCTTTCCAGAATAAGATCAAAGATTCGGAGGAATGTTTTCAGTGTAGCTAATGGTGTCGTTTGGATAAGCTGAGCTGCCCTCGGATAGCGGGATAAGCTCTACTGGTTGAATGGAGGTTATTCCGGGATATACGGGAGCGCCTATGTTTCGTACGCTGTTGAAGCCTTCCTTATCCGTGTCTATATTATATGAATAGTAAGCGGGTCCGATCTGTCCGGGGCTTTCGCTGTTTTCAATAGGCGGCGCGAGAACCTGCAGCTTTGGCGTATTTCCGTTTCTGTCAGTAAAAAACACCGCCAGAAGCTCTCCTGCGGAATTTTTTATCGTGACTATCGCTTTTTCTACCGGCAAGGCACCGTTTGCCGTACGTACGTTGACAACTATGTAGCCGTAACTGTTGTCTGCCATAATAATAAGTCCATCCTTTCTTTCTGCAATATCTTATGTGTGATCAGTATATTTACTATAAAAGCAACAAAAGGTAGAGTTTTGAAATAAGTAAAAACGACTATCTTCGGTTTTGATTTGCTTACAGTAAAGCATATGCTGAAAATCTGATTTGGTTAATAAAATATATTACCGGATAAAATAATACAGTTGACAAAACCGTGTAAGCCTGATAAAATATAAGCAATAATACTGAAGGAGAACAAACATTGACTCATACTAAATATACGATAAATGCAGATATACCTAAAGCACTTGATTTTGTATTCGTATCGGATCTGCATAACTGCGATAATACGCCGGTATTAACGGCGGTTGATAAATATAATCCCGACGCTTTGCTCATAGGGGGAGATTTAATACACAATAACAAGGTATACAAGAAAGGCTTTGAGTTTATTGAAAAAACAGCGTCAAAATATCCGACATTCTGTTCTTTGGGAAATCATGAAAAAAGGTTCAGGCAGGATATAAAGACGCTTCTTGAGGAAAGGGGAGCTGTCATACTGGATAATACCTATGTCAGCTTTAAGGGAATATATATAGGAGGTCTTTCATCCGGCTATACATGCGACGCATATCAGAGTAAGCTTAAATATACACCGGCTCCGTATACTGGGTGGCTTGATGAGTTTGAAAAGTGTGAGGGATATAAGCTCCTGCTGTCGCATCATCCGGAATATTACGAAAGATATATAAAGCGATATAATATAGATCTGATTTTGTCCGGGCACGCACACGGAGGGCAGTGGAGGTTTTTCGGAAGGGGAATATTTGCTCCCGGACAGGGAATTTTTCCGAAATACACCTCCGGAATGTACGATAACAGACTTATCGTCGGCAGGGGGTTAGGTAATCCGCACTCTATACCCAGGATAAACAATAAGCCGGAGATTATAGTAATCAATTTGGTTTCACATAGATGACGCCGATTCCTGTATCAGCGAAATACTATGCTTTAAAGCCTCATTCCCGAATACTCATAAAAAAGGCTGCCTGCAGTGTGGCAGCCTATATATTTTTTCGCCATTTGTGACGGTAAAGCGATGTCATTCAGTTCGGATATTTTTTATACCGTTCAAGCAGAGACTGAAAACGTTGGTATTTATGGAGCGGTTCAAAATCGGGGTAGTTGATTTTCCATAAAAAATCCGAGGGACTGATTTTACCGTGATAGGGGCTGAGGTTTATTTTGTCAAGTATAGGTGAAGTGATTTCTGCATGTTTGGTACAGTATTCGCACTGCTTTTCCCCGTAATCAAATATTTTTTCCAGTAAATCAAGTGTTTCCTCGTGCTTGCCCAAAACCATGAGCTCGTAGGCGGCTTCAAAACCTGAAATATAATGCCAGTTGAAAAGGGGGGCATGAAATTTATCTACACCTTCGCCATGTACTGCGTACGGCAGCTTCAAATTTACTAAATTTACTTCTAAAGATTTTTCGGGCTCGTTATTTCTGTGATATGCATCGGCAAGCTCGTATATTTCACCTGCCAGAAAACCAAGCAGCTGAGAAATAGATTCCTGTCTGTGTCGAATTTCCTCGGTATAATTTCTGCGTATTGCACTGATATCAGCCAAACACATTTTGCTGGATAAAATTGGCATATATAGCTCGTTTGCCATTTTTTCTGCCTCTGTAAACCTGCCTGCAAGAGCATAAAGTTTGGCTTTCTTTGCGGTCATGCGGGCAATATCTCCGATTTTACTTGATTTTTGGATAAATAAATCCGCGGCGCGTATAGCGGTAACAAAAATCCTTGTATTGCTTTCTGTATCGTCCGGTGTGATGATAAATTCCGCAAGGTCTGCGAGTTTCTGTGATATTTGCAGATTGGCGGGATAATTTTTCAGTGCTTCTGTTAATTTTTCAAATATTAATCTGTTATTTCCTTTTGAGGTTTCCACGGCATCCTCTATTAATGCTTTAACTTCTTTGTCAATATTATTTGAATCCAGCGCAAACAGGGTATCGGTGCTTACGCCGAAGAGAATAGCAAGCGGTACGATTTGTGTAATATCCGGCATACTTGTGCCATTTTCCCATTTGGAAATTGCGGGAGCGGAAACATTCAGTTGTTCAGCAAGTTCTTCCTGAGTGAGATTTCTTTCTTTGCGAAGGCGCTTTATGACTTGTCCAAGTGTTTCTTTCATAATATATGACCCTTCCTTTCTTCACTTATAGCAGTGTATATATTATATCACAGATTTTTAGGGAATTGAAGATATTTATACGCAACATAAACTTAACTGTTGGTTATTTATAGAGAGTAACACCGCGTTTTAAAATGTAAGATAGGAAATGCCTCCGGAATGTACGGTGTAATCAATTTGGTTTCACATAGATGACGCCGATTCCTGTATCAGTGAAATACTATGCTTTAAAGCCTCATTCCCGAATACTCATAAAAAAGGCTGCATGTAAGTGTAGCGTAAAAGCTTTGATATCACAAAAGTATGCATTAATATAAGAATATGTTTTTTATTACAAAATAAAAACGCGGATTTGTTTTAGCTCCGCGTTTTATAATTGAGGTAATATTGGTAATTATAAACTGTTGCTGAATCGGTATATGCAAGAAGAGCTTTGAATTCTGACACGTATTTCTCAGTGCAAATCGCTTTTCCGAAAGCCTTTTTTCAAGGATGGAGATACCTATAAAATCATGCAATTTACTTACTTTTTGCCTACGGCTGTAAGTAAAACAATGGCGGTTTTGTATTCCACGCCGGAATTATCAATAAGACCGATATTTATATAGGAATATATACAAATGTCTCCGTTAGGTGTAAGAACAATTTTTTGATCGTCAATATCAGTACTTTTCAACTGAGATTCGTCATACGCAGAGCTTATTTTGCCTGAAATACTTTCATTAACCTTTGATGGTGAAAAATTGAGCGTGGTGTTGTCGAAAGCACCGATATCTCCCATCATTATTGATGCAAGGTTACCCTTTGAGGTTATTTTGACTGAAATATAGTCTGAGGTAAAATAGTCATTGAGCTTTCTGGCATAGGTCACAACGTAATATGTTATCTCATATTGTATACCATTTTTTTCTTTATATCTTGTTATCGGTTCCTCTATAATTTGCGTATATTTATCTATATCATCAACGTAATTACTCGCAATTTCTTTTGAAAAGGCTATTGCGTGTTCTTCAGGATTATCTATATCCTGCAAATATGGCTCGGTATCAAAGAAGCTTGAGTTCATGAGGTTAAGAGAGACCAGCTTACCTGTGTCGCTTCTGAGTCCGAACCGACTGCCGTTTTCATCGATGTAAGTATCGGTAGTGTAGGAATTCCTGTTATCAATAATAGATTGTAGGTATTCGCCCGTGTATGTGTTTCCAAGAACACTGCAGGATTTTTGAGGCATATTATTTTTTTTAAAGTATTCTCCGGTCCAAAAATTAGTTTCTATTTTGACTCCAAGCCCATCATTTGCCGTATCGCTTATTACGCTTTCATATATGTCAAACTTTCCGGAGTTACAGCCCACACAGCTGAATGACAACGCTAAAAGAACAAAAATTACTGCAATTAGTTTTTTCATGACTTCCACCATATCTTTTATATAGTAAACATTGTTCCAACGGATTTTTATTATTTGTGTAAATCATATCTATTGTAATTATACAATGATAATTTAATAATGTCAATGTTTTTAATATAAAATAATGTTTTTTAACGAATAAAAATATTACGCTGTTACTAAAATATTGATAAGCCGATATTCAGGAAAGCGTTCTGACAGAACAAAAGCCCGGAAAGAAAAGTTTCCGAAGCTTTTTGTATAACAAATCGTCAGATTTTTTATCTAAACACATGAAATAGAGAACACGGTGATAAGCGTTTAGTCATACACGGGCGAAAATACTTTTTTCCCATACATTATTGTATCAATAATTGGATGCGTTCAGATAAAACGGTTTCGTAATCACCAAGTATTTTTTTGCATGAGACATCGACTGAGCATACTAATGCATATTCATTTTCTTCGTTTAAAGTGAGAATATACTCTATATTGTCATATGAAACTGAATCATATATTTTCTTGGCTTCTGAATATTCCTTATCTAGTTTGGATATTACCTGAGTTTCTATAATATTAATGTCAAAACCGGTGACTGCATTTTCGGGTATTTCTCCAAGCATCGCGGAAGAATAACTATATATATTACCATTAGGTTCTACCATAAAATCAGCACGATCAGCGCACATAAACCCATCCGCAAACTTTGTAAATGATATCATGTATAAATTGCGGTTTGTGTCAAATTCCGAATTGATGATATAATCATCAGCAGAAACAATATTATTAAGAAATTTGCAGGCAATATCAATGCATTCATCCTCGGTGTATATTTTATCTGTATTTGTATGCCCTCCAAAGAAATAAGAACATAACTTGCCATCATCTGTTACTTCAAGATAATTACCGTTTGGATCTTTATATCTGTGTGTATTATAATAATCGTAAAACTTTTTTTCTGAATCTACATATTCCGCTTTGACAATATTTCCTTCGATTGCAACATCGATGTTTTTCTTTATTTTTGAATCAAAAAATGCACCGTTACTCCATTCCTTGTATTCCATAGCGTGTTTCGCTTCCGGAATTGAGTCTGAAAACCCGCAAATTTTAATAGAATAGCCTTTTTGCTTTGAACATCCGGAAAAAAGTGTTACTGTAATCAGTAAAAATAAAACAAATATTTTGGTGATTTTCATATACAATCCTCCTTATTCACCTAATCTGTAATTAGGGTTGCCGCATATAACCGCACTCCTTAATCCGGAACTTACACTCCGCCTATTTGACGCATAATCAACTAAGTCCGGAGATTTGCAACACTCTGAATTTGTTATACCATAATAACTAACTGATGTCAAGTGTTTTTATAAAATCACGGTTTTCTAATAAAAACATAATTAATAGTAAAAAAGGCTGTCTTAAAATGATATGCACCCCAAAAGTGTCTAACTATCAAGTGTTGCAGTATTTATGCTTTTTACGATTCAGATTCGATCAATACCTGAATTTGATAATCCCAACGCAATATGCCGGAAATCACGATCATATGGATTATAAATTCGGGAATAACGGAATAATTGTTTTTGGAGATATCTAATATTTTTTGCAGCGCTTTTTCATGTGTTTCATCAGTACATTCGGCACACAGATATTTTCCGGCGGGAAGAACAATTAGATTTTCAGTTTCAGAATATCGTTTGCATACGGCAAATAATTGAGATCTACCGTTAGATTCGTAAATGCCAGCCATCTCGTCAAATAAAAAATCATCTTTTTTGTTTTTCCCTATCTGAGTATAAAAATGACGATGATAGTTCCACAAGTTATCTAAAGACGGTGTACTTAAATGATCTGAAAGCAGGATTACTCTTTGCGGAATATTTTGTAAGAAAAAATCGTTGTTTTTTGGTATATCTGAAGATTTGCTTTCAAAATACAATTTTGCTCTTTGTATTCTCGCTTTGACGTCATTAAGTTCGGATATTTTTTTGTTAGCGCTTTGTTCTGCCTGATTAAGAAAATCTATAATCTTCTCAATATCGTTTAATTTAAGTACATTTTTAATATCACTTAACGAAAAATCCATACAGCGTAAAGCGCGGACGGTGTTTAACAAAACTATTTCCTGTTCTGTGTAGTAGCGGTATCCTGTCCATTCGTCGATTTTATTTGGATGAACCAATCCGATCCTATCGTAATGGCGAAGTGTCTCTGCCGTCATATTGACAATTTTAGCTGTTTCACTAATGGAAAAAATTTTTTTCATAAAATTTCAAAACCCTCTTGACTTTTGTGTTACACAAAGGTTTATAATGATTATATCAGAAAAAAATAAATAGTCGATGAAATCAGCGTAAAAGTTATATTACATCGTATTTATATGATTTCATGCTTAATTTTTCTGAAAAAATTATATTAAAGCCGCAGAAAGCGGTATGGAGGTTTATTATGAAAAAAATATTATTGTTCTTTATCGCATTAACAAATGTAGCGATCATGTTCACATTCATTGGCTGTTCCGATAAAGGAACTTTTGAAGAGCAGCTATATTCGTCCGGGGATACTACAATAAAAACTCTCAATATCAATGTTTCGGACAGGGAAATCGAAGTCGTTGCTTCTGACGACAGCCAAATCCATATTGAATATTATGAGAGTGAAAAAGAGTATTATGACATTTCTGTCTCTGAAAATAACGAATTGACGATGAACCTGATATATAATAATGAATGGACTGACTTTATCGGGTCGAAATCGCCGGCAGAGTACCGTAAGATCAGAATCGAGATTCCAAATGATCTATTGTCGGGTATAAGTATAAAAACAACGAATGAAGCTGTCAGACTGTCGTCGCTGTCAGTCTTGGAAAGCATTTCTTTGGATTCAAACGGAGGCGATCTGGTATTTGAGAAGATAGAAGTGGGAAAAAGCTTAAACGTTACGGCGAAAAACGGAAATATAACAGGAACGGTTATTGGCGGATGGGATGATTTTTCAATTAACTGCGAGATAAAAAAAGGAGACAGCAATTTACCGGAAAATAAAACCGGAGGTGAAAAATCATTGACGGCGAACTGCAACAACGGAAATATCGATATTGATTTTATAGCTTAAAAATGGAAGCTGAGTGAAAAGCTTAGCCACGGAAAAAGAATAAGGGAAACTTGGTAAAAAAGTTTCCCTTAAACCTTTCAAAAGCTTTTCTGAAAGGAATGCATGCTTGGTTACAGCTTCGTTTGAGAAAGAAGCTATATAAAGATTATAGCAGCCCCTTTCTGATGCGTTAGTAAGACGGAATTACGTTGTTGACTTTTCAGGCAGGATATCGCTGAACATTATCAGATCAGACGTTACTTTTTCGTCTTCAGTAAGCGGTTTAAATATTCCGTCGGAATATAAAATATCCATCACCATAAGCGCAACTGCCCTTTCGATAAAACCGCCGACTTCCCAGCTTATGATAAGATCCTGCATCTGCGGAGGATAGTCCTTGGCTACTGACAGAGCATTTTCAAGCGCCGCGTCCGCAAATCTGTTTTTGATTGAATCGTCAATCTCGGGGATTTTATCAAACATATCATTTTGAGTGCCTTTTACTATCATAATTTTTGGTTTTGCGTCAAGCGTGATGAAATTTCTTTCTCTCAGCCGCTTAAACTTTTCGATATTTGCGGAATTCTCTATTATGTCTCCGATCATCAATTCGTAAAGATACTCATAATCGGATGTAAGATTATTTTCCCACCCGCCTTTTCTGGAACAAAGCCTTGTATCGAGCGACCAAGAGGATACCGCGGGGTATTTTTGGGAATATCTGAGCATATTGCCGCAACCCTCGTAGGACGGCAGGTTTTTCAATGTGGGGACATACTCGGGGTCTGCGATTTCGGATCGTATATCTACAAGAGCAATGTATCTGCCGCCATCGGTCGTTTTGATCTTATACCTTGACAGATCGTTTTTAGTCGTAATACGACATTTATTTGTAACACCGTAAAATATGGCTGCGGCCTCAAAAAGCTCCCAATTTTCACTCGGAATATACACATCCTTGATATCGGCAATAGCTTTTCTTACCAGCGGAACATATTCCTTTACCAAGTCTTCTGCTATACGCAGCTGCGTCTTGGTTTTATTTTCGAGAAGCTCGAGAGAATATTTTTCGGCATTAAATTTGACATAAGTCGTATATTTATTTCCTTTAGTTTTTACTATAAATCCGTTACTCTCTAACAGGTTGATCTTATTCTCAATATATACGAGCGTCATGCCGAGCTCCTCGGCAATCTCCTCCTTTGTTTTAGGAACATGATAAACGCTGTAAACGATATTCAGATTGATTTTATCGGCGAGATAAAACTCGGGGCCTCCGTGTCTTCCGGGTGTTCCGGAGTGTCCGATTCCAATCGATTCTATGGGGGATAACCCCAGCTTGCCTATTTTTCTTTCCATAGAAATTCCCTCCTTTAATTCTGTTTTTGCCTTGTTCAAATGCCATTTCACAGTACCTTCAGGTATATTCAGCGCGGCGGAAATTGACGAAACGGATTTATTCTTAAAATAATACAAGTAAAGAATTTTCCGTCTGGTTTCGGATAAAAAAGCTATCTCTCTGCGCAGCGTTTTCGTTTCGTATACAGCATCATCCGAATAAAATTCCTCGTAATAGGGGATGTCAATACCATCAAGCGAAATACCCTCGTGTTTTTTCTTTGAATAGACGTATTTGGAATAGGTATGCTCGCTGATTCTCCAAATATACCCATCGATATTAATTACTTCTTCTGATTTTAATAACGATTGATATACCTCGAATATGATTTCAGAGCACAGTGACTCTGCCTCTTCATAAGAATACGATTTTTTTATGGCAAAGCCGTATAGCTTCTGCAGGTAATTTGTAATGATCTGATCAACTTTTTGTTTTTCCATATTTTTCTCCGGCGCCGTTTGATTATATAGTGCGGCAATTTTTTGAAAAGTTGGCGCTTTTTAAAATTATTTCATTGAAACAAAATAAACTTTTCATAGTATAATGAAAAATAAAAGTCCGAAAAAGGGGCTGTCGCAAAAGCATTATAAGATGCGAGAGCGGCAGCTCTCTCATTCCTGTTTGCACAGGGAGCGGCATTCAAAACAAAAAAAGCCTCTGTTGGAGGCAATATTAAGGACGACAAAAG
>CALYAD010000008.1 GCA_944393415.1 uncultured Clostridia bacterium
GCGCCGCCGTTGACAGCCCCGCCCGCCTTTGCAGACAGGCAATCAAGGGGCGACAGCAAGGAGTGCTGCCGCCCCGCACTATTATCAGAGAGGGGGAATTTCCATGACCGAAGATGAAGCCTACAAAGTACATATCCAGTACACATTCAATGCCTTTTGCAAGATTGTCATTCGTCACGCAGCTATTAGCAAGGTTTTTATGCTGCGCCGGAAATGGGAGCGGGATGTTTCCTTTGACTATCTGATGAATGAAAAGTTTGTCCAATTTGCCGCGTGGGAGCCGGACGAAGAATATCTCTTTAGGCGAGCACTGTGCCACTACCATATCCTCAGACAATCTGTTACCTCACATACATCCTTTAACGGCTATAATTCGCCGTTTCAGGTCCGAATTGATTTTTGTTTTTGCTGATCAGATTTTTGCTTATCTCTAAATCATTTGTTCCCCCCTTTTCAGTTATCGCTCACTAACCGACGGTCTTAAAATCAAACGCCATATGGCGCCTTTTATTATATAATAACAGAAAAACGGAGCCTTATCTGCTCCAAAAAGCAAATAAAAAGCTCCGTTCGGACAAATTGCCGATATTTTATTGACCGTTTACCGTTAACACAAATTGATCGGCATTATACGGGCGATTTCCAACACAGCAGTTATTTTTTTCTCCACTTTAACAGCAACGCTGAATTCAAAATTACAAGTACGGAACCGGCGTTGTGAACAAGCGCCCCGAAAATCGGCGTCAAAACCCCGGTTATCGCAAGGACGATTGCTATAAAGTTCAGCCCCATCGAAAAACACAAATTAAGCTTTATAGTCGTCATCATACGCTTGGATAAGTTGAGGAGGTGCGGCAGCTCCCTTATCTCATCATCAACAAGAGCTATATCCGCCGCATCCACAGCTATATCGCTGCCTACTCCGCCCATAGCAATACCCACAAGCGCCTTTTTTAACGCCGGCGCGTCGTTTATCCCGTCTCCGATCATACAAACGTACTTACCGCTTTTCTGATTATCGTCTATATAATTCAGCTTATCCTCAGGCAAGCATCCCGAGAGCACATCGCTGATATGCACGGCTTTGGCTATGGTACGAGCCGCGCTTTCGTTATCGCCCGTCAGCAGCGCCGGCTGAACGCCGCTGGATACCAGTTTCTTTATCATTTCGGGACTTTCCTTGCGCACTGTATCCGCAAGCACGACGTACCCTATAAATTCCGAATTCTCCGCCAAACAAATAACCGTACAGCCCTGAGCCATAAACGCTCCTCTGTCATCCTCACATGCCGGCTCAACTCCATGCTCCTTTAGCAACTCTGTATTTCCCGCAAGTATTTTTCTGTCGTTTATAAACGCCTCGATGCCTCTGCCGGGTATCATCCGAAAATCCCTAACACCGAAAAGCTCGTGATCATATGCCTGACGGTACGACGAAACAACGGCTTTTCCGAGCGGGTGCTCCGAAAGCTGTTCCGAGGAAGCCGCAAGTCGGTACAGCTCCTGCTCGCTGTATTTTTCCGATACGGGCTTTACCGCTATCACCTTCGGCGTACCGTATGTAAGCGTTCCGGTTTTGTCAAATGCGATGATCTTAACCTTCGACAGCCTTTCCAGCGCATCCCCTTCACGCACGAGAAATCCGTGCTTTGTAGCGTTTCCGATTGCCGCCATAATTGCCGTAGGCGTCGCAAGCACCAGGGCGCATGGACAAAAAACAACGAGGATGGTAACCGCTCGGATGATCTCACCGGTGACTATCCACGTAATAGCCGCGGCCGCCAAAGCAATAACAACGATCCATGTAGCCCATCGGTCGGCCATACCTACTATCTTTGCCTTACCGGCGTCCGCGGACTGGACCAGCCGTATCATCCGCTGAATCGAGCTGTCACTTCCCACCTTAGTAGCCCGCATTTCAAACGCGCCGAACTGATTGACCGTACCGCTGGACACCTCGTCCCCTACCGCCTTATCAACCGGAAGCGATTCACCAGTCATCACAGCCTGATTCACTGAGGTCTGCCCGGCCGTAATTATTCCGTCGACAGGTACGCTTTCCCCCGGAAGTACACGAAGTATATCGCCTACCGTTACCTGCTCCGCCGGTACTATCGTTTCCTCTTCATTCTTAACGACCCTCGCGGTCTGAGGAGTTAAATGAACGAGCTTCTCAATACCGGCGCGCGCCTTAGCAACAGTCAGATCCTCAAGCAGCGCACCCAGCTGCATTATAAAAGCGACTTCTCCCGCCGCAAAATCCTCCCCAATACAAACCGAAGCGATCAGCGCGAGCGAAACCAGTACATCCGCTTTTATATCAAACGAGCTTATCAGACCTATGATCGCTTCCAAAATTATCGGGATCCCGCAAAGTACTATTGCCACCCACGCGATGTCAAAAGGCAGCGGAACAATTCCCGCCAAGCTGAGTATCAGCGCGATTCCGGAAATAACAAGCAAAGCGATGTCCTTTTTTACGCCTCCTGCTTCAAGCAGCCTCTCCAGCTTTTTAATCAGTTGTTTCATAACAGTCCCCCATGCTGCCTTCAGGCAGCTAAAAAAACCGTTTTAAGCGGTTTTTAACCGTTTTAAGCGGTTTTTAACCGTTTTTATCGGTTTTTAATAGACATGAAAAATTTTCGTGTTTTGCTCCGCAAAACAATAAGCGTTCAGCTCTTTAGAAAATTTATGCGTGAAACCGTCCGCATTCTGACGCGATCAAACATATCTTTCACGCTGTCTTACATATAAATTTCATATAGACATGAAAAATTTTCGTGTTTTGCAAAGCAAAACAAAAAGCGTTTAGCTTTTTAGAAAATTTAAGCGTGAAACCAGCCACATTTTGACGCGATCAAACATATCTTTCACGCTAAGTTCCTACATACCCATAGGGGTATAAGTATATTATACTCCGAAAAGGCAAATTGTCAAGAGGTACGCATAAACTTTTTTATTTCCTGTTGTTTTTTTTCATCATCCCATATTCGCAAAGCGTTCTACCGCTTTTGTAAAATCCTCTATCGTTTTGTCCGCGTCTCCGTGTTCAATACCGTCCTTTACACAATGCTTTATATGACCCTCAAGCACGACCTGTCCGCATTTATGAAGCGCTGACTTCGCGGCGTTTAATTGCGCCAGAACATCCTCACACGGCACATCCTCGTCTATCATACGGTCTATAGCCTGGACCTGACCTATAATTTTTTTAAGCCTGCGGTGTAAATTCTCCGCATCCATACACTGCTTCATTTTGCGACCTCCGTTACGCTTTGTTTTATGTATATTATAGCCTTTAAATTACAATCCGTCAAGCGGTACGCAAAAAAATCCTGCCAAATAACAGTCATTTTAAAAATTACCGAAAGAATTGCGATACTCATTTGGCGTAACTCCGATAGTATCGCGAAACGCCTTGGCAAATTTTGAACCGTTATCATATCCAAATCTCCCGGCGATTTCAAGAATACTTCTGTCCGTGCTTTTTATTCGAAAAGATATGCTCTATACTGGCGTCGGATCGCGATATATAGCCTTTTCCTCCCAAGTCGAATTTTTTTATCAGATTTTCAGGACTTACGTTTACATCATCAAGTGTTCATTTTCATTTTAATTACAATGCCGTCCCCCGCGGTTTAAAATCTGCTCACACAGTTAGCGTTTGCTAACTATATTGCATAATACACCATATTAACTGATCTGTCAAGGGCTTTTCTTTAAATTTTATTACATTCAGTAGGCAAAGCGGCTTAAGCTTGATTTCTTAAATGCAGGCACAAAACCGGATGCAAATTTGGGTACAAAATCAGGTTCAAAAATTTATTTTAATAACTTAAAATATAAAAGAACACTCCGAAATGCTGTCTTTGGACTCATTTCGGAGTTTGGGGTACATTTGAACATAGTTACTAAGCTCAATTAGGCTTGACATTTTACTGCACTTCATTTATAATTGGGTGCAGGCACTGCCTGCTGGTGGAGATGACGGGAGTCGAACCCGTGTCCGAAAACCTCTTGATATGACTTTCTTCGCAGACAGTCTGTTATTTAAAATTCCCTTTCCGAAATGTGAACAGACACACCTTCCGTCAAGGTAGCCCTTTTCTGACTGACCGGCTCAAGGGCGAACAGCCGATGCACTTTTACCACTATCATGACGCTCCGTTAAGTCCGTGGTCCCTCTTAACGGAACGGGCGGCATAATAAGCCGCGGCACTGCTCCTTCGGTTATCCGGGAAAACCCGGAATCCCTACTTAAGCAGCCAGAGCAACTTTATTGTTGTCGTTTATTTTTTAAGGTTGAGCCTTTTACGAGATTACTCAGCTCGCTGCGCTTATCATACCTCAAAATCCCCGTCGAAACCTTTACATCCCCATATTAAACCGGTTACTACGTTCATTTTAATTATACTACATCCGGACGCCTTTGTCAAGAGTTATTTTTTACTGTTTTTGTCTGTCTGTGTCGTTGTGAACCGAGCCGCTAATTCAAGGAATAACAGATAAATAAAAATACATTCTCCGTTTTTCTCTTTGTTACCGAAAATTTACATTAATTATGTCAAACTACTTGATTTTTTATTTCATTTGGTGTAAAATAATAACAAAATAAATTTCGTATCTAAGGAGAAGACAATTATGTTGGTTTCAGCAAAAGAAATGCTTACAAAGGCTAAAGCCGGAAAATACGCCGTCGGGCAGTTCAATATCAATAACCTCGAATGGACAAAGGCAATACTTCAGACTGCGCAGGAGCTTGCCTCCCCGGTTATCCTGGGAGTTTCCGAAGGAGCAGGAAAATATATGTGCGGCTTTAAGACGGTCGTAGGTATGGTAAACGGTATGCTTGATGGACTCGGTATCACTGTGGACGTGGCACTTCACCTTGATCACGGAACTTATGAAGGCGCTTTAAAATGCATTGAAGCCGGTTTTTCCTCCGTTATGTTCGACGGCTCTCATTACCCTATAGCCGAGAACGTCGAAAAAACCAAAACGCTTGTCAAACTCTGTGCCGAAAAGGGTATATCGCTTGAGGCGGAGGTAGGCTCCATCGGAGGAGAAGAGGACGGCGTAGTGGGAATGGGTGAATGCGCGGATCCCGAGGAGTGTAAAATGATCGCCGATCTCGGAGTCACCATGCTCGCCGCCGGCATAGGAAATATTCACGGTAAATACCCGGAAAACTGGCCGGGACTCTCGTTTGAAACTCTCGCAGCGGTAAGTGAGAAGGTCGGAGACCTGCCTCTTGTTCTTCACGGAGGTACCGGAATCCCCGCCGACATGATTAAAAAAGCAATCTCTCTCGGAGTATCCAAAATCAATGTAAACACCGAATGTCAGCTCGCTTTCCAGGCGGCTACAAGAGCTTATATCGAAGCCGGCAAGGACCTGCAGGGCAAGGGCTATGACCCGAGAAAGCTTCTCGCGCCCGGAACAGAAGCGATAAAGGAGACTGTAAAAGAAAAAATGGAGCTTTTCGGCTCTGTCGGCAAAAACTCCTGAGTTCCGAATGCATATATATAAGCGGTAAACGGAAAACGTCTTACCGCTTTTCTTATGATAAAGGATATAACTATGCTTACGGCTTATTTTAAAATCTTCAAAGATTCTGACAAAGTGCCCGATATCGGGCTTGATTTCTCGGATTACCGCAAAAATAAAATCCTACTGTGTAAGAATTCACATGATAAGCTGCTTGAATATGGCGCGGCGCTGACTCTGAAAAAAGGACTTTCCGAGCTTGGATTTGACGAACGCATAACTCGTTATGCCATTAAGGATAACGGCAAGCCCTATTTCCCGGATATCCCTTCTCTGCACTTTTCAATCAGCCACGCAAAGAACATGGCTATAACGGTCTTTTCCGATAAGAACGTCGGTATCGACTGCGAGCACTCAAAGCGAATATTACCCGACAAAATACTTTCCCGCTTCTTTTCCCGCGATGAGGCAGAGGCTTACCGTAAATCCCCATTAAAGCTTTGGGTAATTAAGGAAAGCCTGTCGAAGCTAAGCGGTAACGGAATTCTCGGCGAAATGAAAAAGAACGCCATACCGCTTTTTGAGGAAACCATGTTCATAGGCGGGATACAGCTGAAACTTTACACTTTAAAAGACTATCTTATTTGCGTTTCATCGGAAGAACACGGTGAATGTCGGTTTATATCGGTATGAAATTATATAAGTATCCGACCGGCAGTATGGACCGATCAGCTTCTATATAACCACACGATTCAGTGTGGTTTCAGCGTGTAGAAAAAGCCAATTTGTAAAAAAATTTTTGCCCGCCTTTTTCAAAAGGCGATGGGGTCAAGGGGCAAATTCCCTTGCATCCTCTGAGGAGGACGAAATTTTCCCAAAAAAGAGCGTAGGAGGAGCATAAAGCGTCCCGGTGGGACGTCTTACGGTTGAGAATCGTCGCCGGCACAACGGAAACCGTTGTGCATGGGTTCCCCAATGCGGCGTACTACGACGCATAAGACTTCCAGGTTTGTGCATATTGCTATGTGCTTACTGATTTTTTGACAGCCTATGGGGCTGTCGCAATAAGAGCCCCCAAAGAGCAAAAAAGCGGTTGATCTTTACCGAAAGGTATTGAACAACCGCTTGCTTTGTTGTATAATTGAATTACCAAAAACAACATACAAGAAAGCAAGGATATTATACAGCAATGAGAAACAGA
>CALYAD010000009.1 GCA_944393415.1 uncultured Clostridia bacterium
AGTAAGTTGACAACAATTTTATTTTTTCTCTGATGAAGTATGAATCAATACGAATTGCAGAGAATTAAGTAATTACAGGGATTTGAAGAAATACGAATGAAGGTGTTTTGTTGGGAAAACTTTTCCCCACGATGAAAAATACAGATTGAAGCATGTAAATAATAACGGTTTTGCTACGGTTTGCCCAACAAGAACGGTCAGACGCGCTTTTAAATTGAATACAAAAAAGGTTGGTAAATGTCCTGATGTCAGGGATTTGCCAACCTTTTTATTTTTAATCACTTGTAAGCTTACCTCCCGTTAAATGGAAGGTTAAGCTTTGGAGCTATATCTATCCTGCTTTTCAGCTTTGGCAGGCGGCGTACGCTGCGGCGATATAATCCTTAATCTCCTTTTTCTGAGCGTCCCCGAAGTTTCCGAAAAGTCCCGGGAATTTCATGTACTTAGGCTCACAAACGAGCTTAACGCCGGCGCTGACTGCGGAGTCTGAGAGAGCTTTTGCTGTCGCGGCAGGCGCGTCAAAAATAAACGCCACGTTCTGTACTCTTGCTTTAGTAAGGTCTGAGCAGAACATTTTCAGTTCATTTGAGGCTTCCTTTCCGGTTTTGATAAAAGCGATGAGAAGACGTTCGTTTTCACACGGATACGCGGGAGGTATTTTATCAAACTTGGAATTTTCATACTCACTGTTTATTTCATTACAGAGAGCGGAAAGCTTCTTGTTGTCCGGGTAGTGAAGAATTCTGAGTCTTATTGCCATAATATTATAATCCTTTCATAATTTGAAAAAAATCCTTATGATAATTATAGCATATAATTTGCAATAAATAAATAGAAATTCATATATTTCTCTAAAAACGTTGATTTGCACAAATTTTAAAATGAAATATGTGCAAGGTAACAAAAATAAATTCTTATTACGGCCGTAATTGACAAAAAAGTTTAAACGTGTTATAATTTTGCTATACTTTGGTACGGTTAATTTAAAAGTATAAAATATGATAAATTAAACTGAAAGGGAAAATAAGAATGGCGGATATAATTATAGACTTTAACGACGTCATAGGCGAAATAAAGCCTATGCAAGCGCTTAATAACGGTCCCCTGAAAAAAAGAAGCGACCAGACAAGGCATAATTTTAATAGCTACAAAGCGGCCGGGATACCTTATGCCCGGACTCATGATTCCTCATTCTGCGCCGAATACGGTGGGGAGCATACTGTAGATATACATATGATTTTTCCGGATTTTGAGGCTGATCCGTATTCACCCGGTTCCTATGATTTTACACTGACGGATGAATATCTTCTTGGGATTTTGGCTGCCGGAACGGAAGTGTTTTACCGTCTTGGCTCTAAAATAGAGCACGCGCAAAAAAAATACGGAACGCTTCCGCCGAAAGGCTTCATGAAGTGGGCGGTAATCTGCGAGCACGTTATCAGGCATTTCAACGAAAAGTGGGCAAACGGCTTTCACATGGGAATAAAATACTTTGAAATATGGAACGAGCCGGATCTTGACCCGGATGACGCGGCAAACAAACGTACTTGGGGAGGCACCAAGGATCAGTTTTTTGATTTTTACGAGATCGTGGCAAAGCATCTGAAAAAGTGTTTTCCGAATTTGAAAATAGGCGGGCCGGCGAGTGCCGGAAATATGGAATGGGCGGAAGATTTTTTGCGCGAGATGTCTAAGCGTGAAGTACCGATAGATTTCTTTTCATGGCATATATATACGGCGGATCCCTGTTTGATTCCGAGCAGAGCCGCGCAGTATCGTTACCTTATGAACAAATACGGCTACGGCAATGCCGAAAGCATACTTGATGAATGGAATTATATAAAGGGCTGGTCAAACGAATTTATTTATTCGGTTAAGGCAATTACGGGTATGAAGGGCGCGGCATTTTCCGCCGACGTAATGAGCAGATGTCAATACGCGGATGTCGATATGCTGATGTATTACGACGCGCGGCCAAGTGTTTTCAACGGGCTTTTTGATTATTATACGATGGAGCCTCTGAAGGGTTATTACCCGTTCGCGATGTTTTCAAAGCTATATAAGCTGAAAAACCAGGTAAAATGTATAAACAACGATAACAGGATAGCGGTGGTTGCGGCATCGGACTGTAAAGGAAAAGGGGCGCTGATGATAACGTTTTATACCGATAATGACGATGCAAAAGAGGAAATAGATGTAAATATCCTGCTCAAGGGTATCCACCCCTCCTCCGTCAGCCTTACTTTGCTTGACCAAGATAATGACGCGGTAAGAAAGCGTTCTGCGGTATCAAATAATCTGAAAATTTGTATGAAGCCAAACAGTGTGGTTATGGCCTCGCTCTGGTAAGACCGGCGGATATGCCGCTTTCCGCGTTTTTTCAGAGAAGTTTTTGAAGGTCTCAGGGAACTTTTTTAGGTTCCCTGATTTTCGCAATTTTTTTTCCGTGATTTGTAATCCGGAATATGCTATAATGTACTTGCAAACGGACAGGGGCGTATCTGAATTGCGCTCCGTTGCGCTGGGGTACCTGAATCGCGTATTATAACGTTCGGTTTGCAAAACGCTCACGGCAGAGCTGTATATACCCTGATACGGTCTATACCTTATAGGGGTTCGACTCCCCTGAAGCTCCGGTTTGGTAACCATGCGGATATAACCGCCCACTGCAATTTTTATTACGTTTTCATACCCCCGTCGGCCTTGTCGGAGTGGGATACCTCATAAGCTATATCCCGCAAAATCTCCGGTGTTATTAAAAATCAGGGAAATTGCATTTCGACTGTTTTTTAAAAGCCGGTGTAAACGCTGGTGCGCTTTTGATCAACATATCCGCCGCCCACGGGGCGGAAAACGTAACCGCGAAATATGCCGTACAACAGGATTACAGCATAAAAAAACACTATAGCCGAAAAAGAAAGGAGTTTTTTGCGGACGCAAAAGCATGGAAAAATGAAGATAATCGTAAATGAAAATGAAAAAGGTCTGCTTTTTAAAAACGGTAGGTTTATTCGTATTCTTGATGCCGGGAAATACATATGCTTAGGTGGGAAAAAGATCGAAAAGCTGCCGCTCAACGCACCGGTGGTATCGAGTACGGCGGCTCTGGAAACCCTTATGACAAACGACAGCTTCAGAGAAAATGTTACTGTATTCGACGTACCGGAGGGCTTTATCGCGCTGGAATTCATCGACGGGTATTTTGTCAGATGCCACCGAAGCGGGCGGTATGCCTTCTGGAATAATTTCTGTGAACGTGAAATGAGACTGGAAGATCTGAGTACTCCGAAGGAAGCCGATTATATTTCAAAATATGAGATACCGACGTGTCTTTATACAAAATTCGAGGTTGAGTCTCATGAGCTCGGATGCCTGTATTTCGACGGAGTATTTAAGTATATACTTGAGCCGGGTGTATATTATTACTGGAACGGTCCGGTACATATAGAGTGCAGAAAAACGGATATGCGCCTTACCAGAATGGATATATCGGGGCAGGAGATACTGACGCTCGATAAAGTGACTGTAAGGGTGAATTTTGCCTTGAATTATCGAATTACCGACTGCGTGAAGGTAGTAAGCGAGGTAGGATGCCTTGAAGATCAGCTTCATTTGAACGCACAGCTTGCGTTAAGAGATTATATCGGCTCTGTCAAGCTTGACGAGATGCTGGAAAACAAAAACAAGATCTCGGAGTATGTGCTTTCGCGGCTTAAGGAAAAGGAGCGGGAGCTTTATGTTGAAATAACTGAAGCCGGGGTAAGAGATATAATACTTCCAGGTGAGATAAGAGATATAATGAATACAGTGCTTGCGGCGGAAAAGCGCGCCCAGGCAGCACTTATTACACGTCGGGAGGAGGTCGCCTCTACGCGGAGTCTGCTTAATACGGCGCGGCTGATGGATGAAAACGAAACTCTTTACAAGCTTAAGGAGCTTGAGTATATTGAACGTATATTCGGTAACGTAAGCTCTTTATCGCTTTCAGGCGGAGAGGATATTTTATCAAAGCTAAGTCAGCTTGTTTCCGCGTGTCGCGGGAAAAACAGAACGGAAGAGAGGGAAATTAATTGAAAATTATAGAGGGAACATACACACAGGCCAAGGTTTTTACCGATGTTATCGAAGACAGCGCGTGTGAGCAGATAAAGCTGCTGTGCAGTCAGCCGCTTGCAAAGGACGCGCAGGTGCGGATAATGCCGGACGTACATTCGGGGAAGGGCTGTGTTATAGGCTTTACCGCGAATCTTGGCGATACGGTAATACCTAATATAGTGGGTGTGGATATCGGCTGCGGAATGCTTACAGTGGAGCTCGGTAAAATAAATATCGAGCCAATGAGACTTGATAAAATAATACGTGAGTACGTTCCTTCAGGGATGAAGGTTCATGAGGGAAGACAGGTACGTTTTCCGGAGCTTCAGGAGCTTAACTGCTATCGCGAGCTTAAAGATACGAGACGTTTGGAGCGCAGCATAGGCACTCTCGGAGGCGGAAATCACTTCATTGAGGTGGACGAGGATGACAGCGGTAATAAATACCTTGTGATACACACCGGGAGCCGCAACCTCGGTACTCAGGTGGCAAGGATATATCAGTCGCTTGCGGTTGATCTTCTCAGCGGTAAGGATAAGTATTTTGAAGCGCGTGAAAATCTGATAGCGGAGTACAAGGCGGCGGGCAGAAGAAATGAGATCGCCGATGAGCTGAAGAAAATGAAAAACGAGTTTGAGCAAAAGACGCCTCCCGTGCCGGTCGATCTTTGTTACCTCACGGGTAAGTACCGCGAGAGATATCTGCACGACATGGGGATCTGTCAGCGTTTTGCCGCGCTCAACCGCCTGACGATCGCTGAGATAATAATAAAAAAGATGTGGGGAGACAGACTTAAGGATTTTGCGTATTTTGAGACGATCCACAATTATATTGATCTTGAGAACAACATCATACGTAAAGGAGCGGTCTCGGCTAAGGAGGGAGAGAAGCTGCTTATACCGATCAATATGCGGGACGGCAGTCTTATCTGCCGCGGTAAAGGCAATCCCGACTGGAATTTCAGCGCTCCGCACGGAGCGGGACGGCTTTACAGCCGCGCGGAGGCAAAGGAGCGCTTTACTGTAAGTGAATTTAAAAAGCAGATGGAGGGTATATATACTACATCCGTCAGCTCCGATACGCTCGACGAGTGTCCTATGACATATAAGAGCATGGAGGATATTACTGAGAATATAGGAGACACCGCGGAGATAGTCCGCGTGATTAAGCCGATTTACAATTATAAGGACGGTAAGGACGACTGACGGTTTGAAAATCAGATAATCCAAATAATAATCGGTTATAAAGCGGTTTTATTGTACTTGACAACGCCTTTACGTTGGATTATAATAAAGACGGCGGCATGTGAGCGGAACTGAACATAACGCAGTCGCAAAACGGTTCTGACGATTGAGGATGCGTTTGAGGAATTTACGGCGAAATTCGGCGGTTTGACAAAGGCTGAAATATTGAAGAAATTATACAAAAATTAAGGGAACTTTTTCCAAAAAGTCCCCTGATATAATATTTCAGAACCCCTTTTTATAAAAAGTGTTTCTGAAACTTCCCAAAAATTTTTCTTCTCGAATTGTCAAGTCAAGTGCAAAGATTTTTTGAAAAAAACTTCTTCAGGAGACCTCCAGCCCAGAGATTTACGTGGGCGCCTGTTCAAAAGAGAAGCGATGGCATCCACATCCGATTGAGTAACCTC
>CALYAD010000010.1 GCA_944393415.1 uncultured Clostridia bacterium
CTCTTTTGTCGTCCTTAATATTGCCTCCAACAGAGGCTTTTTTTGTTTTGAATGCCGCTCCCTGTGCAAACAGGAATGAGAGAGCTGCCGCTCTCGCATCTTATAATGCTTTTGCGACAGCCCCTTAAAATCCTTCAAGAACTTCTCTAAAGGAAATGGGTTTGGATTTGATTAAGCGGTCTCCTACGGAAAAGTTTTTGAGGGTTTCAGGGAACTTTTTTCAAAAAGTTCCCTGAAATAAAAAGGAATCTTCTAAGATTTTTCTTCAGACATTTTCAACAGACGTTTATTGAATTCCTCGGCGGTGTTGTAGCCCATTGCCTTTTGTCTTTGATTCATTGCGGCGATTTCGATAATGACCGCAAGATTACGCCCCGGACGCACCGGTACGATAAGCGTTGGTATCTGAATGCCGAGAAGATCGGTGGTTTTGTTTTCCAGTCCCATGCGGTCGTACATTTTACCCTCTACCCAAGGCTCAAGCTTGATTATAAGCTCGATCTTTTCGGTCTCCTTTATGGCGCCTATACCGAACAGTCTGCGAACATCAACAATACCGATACCGCGCAGCTCAATGTAGTGGCGGATAAGCTCTGGAGAGCTTGCCACCAGTGTTTTTGAGCTGACCTTGCGTATATCGACCGCGTCGTCGGCTATCAGACGGTGACCTCTTTTGACAAGCTCTATAGCCGTCTCGCTTTTGCCTATCCCTGAATCTCCCATTATAAGGATGCCGAGACCGTATACCTCAACCATTACTCCGTGACGCGTAAAATGCGGGGCGACCTTTACCCTGAGGGAATTTATCAGGCTCGCCATGAATTCCGAGGTCCTTATCGAAGTCCTGAGAAGAGGGACGTCGTACTTTTCGGCAAGCTCATAAAACACCGGCTGCGGTTCAAGCGAGCTTGATATTATCACGCAGATCGGACGCGCCGACATGAATTTGTCAACGTTCGTGCGGAGAGTGGTTTCGTCGAGCCCGGCAAGATAGGAATGCTCCTCCCTTCCTATTATCTGAAGCCTGTGCGGCTGATAAAGCTCAGTAAAACCGGTAAGCGGAAGTCCGGGTCGGTTGACGTCCGCGGTGTTTATACGCACCTCATGATCTCCGATATAGAGTATCTCAAGCTGAAAATCCTTTATCAGCTCCGACAGGGTAACGCTGTTTCCGAGTTCGTCCATTTTTATGACCATGGCCTTGGCAAAAGCCAAAGCTTCCTTTCTGCAATTAAAGCTTTTTTATTTATTCATACTGACCGCACCGAACAGAGCGGTCAGAGAAATCAATATTCATTTATATTAAAGGTTTCGAGTCTTGAGTAAGCGTCATCCTCGAGCGCGGAAAGATCCGCCCTGTTTTCCTGTAAAAGCACCTTGTCGAGCGTCGGCTTGGTTTTGGGGTGCTTCGGGGTGAATACAGTACAGCAGTCCTCGTAAGGCAGAACCGAGGTATCAAAGGTGTTTATTTTACGCGCTGTCCGGATGATCTCCTCCTTGTCAAGTCCGACGCACGGCCGGAATACCAGCATCCCGGCGGCGGGGTCGGTTACGTTCATTGCCGCCATTGTCTGGGAAGCGACCTGACCGAGGCTTTCGCCTGTGATCAGGGCGTCGCAGCCCCGGTCGCGCGCGGTACGGGCCGCGAGACGCATCATGCAGCGTCGGAGCAGCAGGGTAAAATATTCCTCGTCAACGGTATCGCGAAGCCTTTCCTGTATCTCTGTAACCGAAATAACGGTCACGCGGATATCACCGCAGTAAACGCAGAGCAGCCTCGCAAGCTCGAGCGCCTTATTTTTAGCTGCCTCAGAGGTATACGGAAAGCTTTCAAAATGTACCGCCTCTATCCTTGCGCCGCGCTTTGCCATCATATATCCGGCGACCGGACTGTCAATTCCGCCGGATAACAGGAGCATCGCTCCGCCTGCCGAACCGAGCGGCATACCTCCGGCGCCTTTGTCGGCGTCCGTATGCACGTACGCGTGAGTTTCTCTTATCTCGACCGTAACGGTCGCTTCCGGAGCGTCGAGGCTTACCCTTATATCGCCGCCCATAGCCTCGAGTATCACCTCGCCCGCCAGAGCGGAAAGCTCGGGAGAATTGAGCGGAAAGCGCTTGTCGGCGCGCTTTGCGCTTGCGCGGAAGCTTTTTTTACCGGTTAACAGCGGCGGAATATATTCTCTTATCGTCTGTTTTATCTTATCTATATCCTTTTCGGTCTTTGCCGCGCGGCAGACCGCCGAGATACCGAAAATTTTTTTCAGCGCGTCGAAGGCCGCCTCCGGGTCGGATATGCTTCCCTCCGGCTCAATATAGATCGTGGACTGAGAGGAGGTAACGGAGAATTCACCATAATGGGCGACGCGCTTTTTGATTTCACGTATCAGCATTCCCTCAAACTTGGATTTGTTCAGACCCTTTAAGGCAAGCTCTCCGTACTTGCACAGGTATATCTCGCTGTAGAGCATAATAACTATCACTTCGGCCTCCGACGAAACGGCAGACGTCCTTTCCCATTTAATAGCGTTTGCTTTGCGTGGCAAAACCGCATAATACTTCTATGTATATTTTATATTATATATTATATCCTATCTTTTGAAAGTTGTCAAGTGAGGGCGGCAAGCTTGGGTATAAAAAGAGAGAAATATTTTTAATAAGCATAAAAAGCATTAAACAGGCGTATTTTTTTAACAAAGGGTATTGACAATCTGCATTTTTTATGGTATAATGCTAACATCGCTTTTGAGCGCTTTCGCTCAGGCGCGATGTGGCGGAATAGCTCAGTTGGCTAGAGCAATCGGTTCATACCCGATAGGTCGTGGGTTCAAGTCCAACTTCCGCTACCATACGGCCCGTTGGTCAAGAGGCTAAGACACCGCCCTTTCACGGCGGTAACAGGGGTTCGATTCCCCTACGGGTCACCAAACAGGCAGTGCCTGTTTCTTTTTTTATGTAAGAAACCCTTTTTCAAAAGGGTTTCTTACGATCTTCCTAAAACTTTTCTGAAAGGAATATACAGGAGAATTTCGGGATGTTGTCGTAAAGCCGCTTACATCTGCATGTTGTTCATCTCCTTTCGGAGAAATTTTTGGGGAACTCATTTGCGGGGCTGAGTAAATTTACTCAGCCCCCTTTTCTGAACATAAATGTTAGTTCCAAAGTCCGTGAATAAGTATCCGAATAATATCATAATATCTGCAAGGACAAACGGAAGCTCAGTGTGGTAAAATGTGATCGGTGACCATGGAAAGCCAAAATAAAGATTTTCTTATCTATTATTTGATCCGCAAAGCAAGTTTTGAGCCGCCTTCGGCGGCATGAGGTATTTTTATGGAAAACAAAACTATAATTAACAAAGCTATAAAATTCATTCAGAATAATCCGCAGGCTAATCTGTCGTTGCAGAGCATAGCGGACAACGCCGGTTTTTCTTTGACCTACTTTGACGCAATATTCAGACAGCACACGGGGTACAGCCCGGTGGAATATTCCCGTGTCTACAAGCTGACAAGAAGCGCCTTGGAGCTTCGCAAAAGCGAGAAATCGGTTCTCGATATTGCGCTCGACTTCGGATATGCAAGTCCAGAAAGCTATACGAGGGCTTTCAAAGGCTTATACAGTATGACACCGAGTAAATACAGGGAGAAGTATTCTGAAAAAACGATTACATGGCACGACCTATCAGGTAAAATAGCGATAAACTGCTTCAGACGTGAATTCCCTGAGTTGAAGTTAGCCGATGTCGATATGGCGCTTGATTACTGCTTTACACATAATCCTTTTAAATATTTTGAAGATATAATCGGAATGACGGTAGCGGAATCGGAGATACTTACTCTTGGTGACACTGATACACTTGAGCATTTTATTTATGTTTCGGACTACGGCTCGGAGATGCCTGCGGTAGATTTAGTATGCGATAATGAGGCAGACGCGATTTTATATTTGAAGCTGTTGTCCAAGAACAAAGCTCCGGTCTTTACTATTCACAAATCGATTGAATGTGAGTGGGAAGAATTTGATGCGGAGATAGAGAAGCTTGGACTTATCGGACGCTATGGCTTTGATATGATTTATCCTCACTCTGAGGTGAAGGTTCCGGAATATGACGGTATGTCAGTCCGGGAGCTCTGCGCGGAAGATATGACGCTTATAAAAGAATTCAAGCAAAGAGGCGGCTGCAGCGAATGCCATGTCAAAGCCATTCAAATTCATTTTGACGGGAAAGCTAATGAAGGTATGCGTCCTGTCGGATTGTTTTCCAATGGTGAAATCCTCTGTCTCGCAATGCCGTCATTAGATCAGGTTCGTGAGCTGAGAAAATATGACATCGGAGCGATCTTTACCATAGAAACCATAGAAAAAGATAAGAGTGATAAGGCGGTCGAGCTTGTTTGGAAATATGTTATTGATATGTGTCTAAAGGATAATGCTGCCATAGGAAATGCGAACGCGAGTGATGTCTCCACAGATCCTCTCGGCGTTAAAACAAGCGAACGCATGGGGCTTGTTAAGATCGCAAAGAATTGCGGTTACAGCAAATAATCATAACCGGGGTGCCGTATTTTTGGCAGCACGGCCTTATAGCACCGTCGTAAAGCTCCTTTAAATTTTCATGTAAGAAACCCTTTTGAAAAAGCTTTCTTACGATCTTCCTAAAACTTTTCTGAAAGAAATATACAGGAGAAGTTCGGGACGTTGTCGTAAAGCCGCTTACATCTGCATGTTGTTCAGCTCCTTTCGGAGAAATTTTTGGGAGGTTCCTGAAATAAATCGAGTAACGCTATGAAAAAAGAGGGAACTTCCCAAAAGAAGTTCCCTCAAACCTTTTATTCCGGCTATTATTATTTAAGCTCGACAGTAGCCCCGACTTCCTCAAGCTTCTTCTTGAGAGCCTCAGCCTCCTCCTTGGAAGCGCCCTCCTTCAGCGTCTTGGGAGCGCCGTCGACAAGGTCCTTTGCATCCTTAAGTCCTAGTCCAAGCTCTTCCTTAACAACCTTGATAACGTTGAGCTTCTTATCGCCCGCAGCGGCAAGAATGATATCGAACTCAGTCTTTTCCTCAGCGGCGGGAGCGGCGGCTCCACCGGCGGCGGGAGCGGCGGCTCCTACCATGATAGCTCCGGATACACCGAATTTTTCCTCGATCGCAGATACGAGATCCTTAAGCTCGAGAAGAGAAAGCTTCTCGATTGCCTCAATGATGCTTGTAATGTTTTCAGCAGCCATTTTGATTTTCCTCCGTGATTTAATATAGATTTATTGATTTTATTACTCCGCCGCGGCTTCTTCCGCTGCCGGAGACTCGTCCTTTTCCGTAACTGCGGAAAGGACCCTGGCGAGGCTGTAAAGCGGCGCCTGAAGGCTTCCGAGAAGTCTTCCGAGAAGCTCCTCTTTAGAGGGTGTGCTTGCAAGCTCTTCGACCTGCTTTGCGTTGATGACGACTCCGTCCACGAAGCCGGCGATAAGATTAAAGGTCTCCAGCTTATCGGCGTACTCCTTGAGTATCTTTGCCGGTGCGACCGGATCGCTTTGAGATACCGCGAAAGCGTTCATACCGTTAAGGTACTGCTTCATTTCGCCGTAGCCCGCCGCCTCGCACGCGCGACTTGTCATCGTGTTTTTATAAACATGATAATCAACTCCGGCCTCGCGAAGTGCCTTACGGAGCGCGGTGTCGTCCTCTACGGTTATACCGGTATAGTTTACGAGCACGCCCGCCGCGGCGCTTTTGAGCTTTTCGGCAAGAGCGTCTGTCGCAGCCTGTTTCTGAGCAAGTATTTTTGCGCTCGGCATATTTTTCACCTCCATAACAGATTTGAGTACATTTTCAGGTATGCCGTACAAGGGAAAAATAAAACCCCGGAAAGCCTCTGATGCTCGGCTGACCGCGGGTAAGAAATCCTGATTCAAACACGAAAAAACACATAAAAACACTTTTATGCTGCTTGATTTCTAACGCCTCGGCAGGGAGATCGGATCGACGATCAATTACGGAGACCTGCTGTCTCAGGTATTATGACTTTGTTATTATACCATACTTATTCAATTTTGTCAATAGGTAAAACAAAATTATTTTCGCAATCGCGTTTTTTCGGTTTAAATAACATTTCAGTTGACATTTATTAATAAATATGATATATTAAACACATGAACACAAAGGAGGATGCGGCGAAAAAGCCGCGATCAAGTCATGAAAAAGCTTTCTCTTACATATCTTCCGGAAAACTATGATCCGCTTATGCGCATAGCTCTGCAGAAGGATAAAAAGCTTGCCCTGTTTTTAAACCTCGGTGCGCTTTTGATTGCGGTGCTGATGTTTATCCTGGGGCATTTTATTGTCCCGATCGCGGAATTTCGTGAGCTTGAAAATTTTTGGGAGTATTTACTCAGGTATGTCGTCCTTATTGCCGCGTTTGTCGCGTATATTTTTCTGCATGAGCTGGCGCATGGCGTTTGCATGAAATGTTTCGGAGCCGTGAAAGTAAAATACGGGTTCACCGGTCTTTACGCCTACGCGGGCAGCGAAAGCTATTTTTACAAGATCCCCTATATAATAATTGCCCTTGCTCCCGTAGTTTTATGGGGCGTCGTTCTGCTGCTGCTCAACTGCGCTGCCGGCACATATTGGTTCTGGAATATCTACTTTATTCAGATATCGAATATATCCGGCGCGGCAGGAGATCTGTACGTTATTTACAGCTTTTCAAAGCTGCCGAGGGACATCCTTATTCAGGACACCGGCGTCTCAATGACCGTATACTCCCGTCGGAATATTGACCGAAACAAGGGTTTTTAGGCAGATACTTAAGTGAGAGCATTTTGACTTGGTTTTAACAGTAAGTTTGGCGGGTAGAAAAAATACGAAGAAAAAAGTTCTCACGCGAACCTATAAAGTCCCGCTAAATGTAAAAAATATGTAAACATGGGAAAACTCCTTGCGTTTTTTGTGTAGATATGATATAATAAAACGAAATTTTCTTTCGGAAAGACATAATCTGAGGAAAATTAAAGTCGCACCGTTGCTCGGTTTGCCGGAGACGCCGTATGCTATCCCGATACTTTTAATCGTTTCGGAAATACGGACTTCACCTGACCGCATGCTGTGCTACGGCGAAATCTCAAAGAAAGGTGAAAAAAGATGTTAAAGGAAGAAAAGCAGCAGATCATTGACGAAAACAAGGTTCACGAAAAGGATACCGGTTCCCCGGAGGTTCAGATAGCTCTCCTTACCTCGAGGATCCAGAATCTTACGGAGCATCTGAAGAAGAACGATAAGGATCATCACAGCCGCCGCGGTCTGCTTAAAATGGTCGGACACCGCCGCAAGCTTCTTGCGTATCTTCAGAAGAAGGACATTGAACGTTACCGTGCCATAATCGACAAGCTCGGACTCAGAAAGTGATCGTACGCTCAGCGTCGCTTTCTGACGCTCCGCGCCCCGCTTTTTCCGGATAAAACGTAAGCACGCTGTTTGAGGCGTGCCGGTCGTAACGGAGCCTAACGGGCTGATTCCCCAGAAATTGTCTTAAAGTAAGTCGGGGGAGCGGCCCGTTAATATTATTATCGAAAAAACGGAAGACCGTAAATAAAAGGGAGATCTACCGCGAAAACGGTAGGGAACGGTCTTTTGAACTCCCCGGGAGCGTATGCGCCTTACGTATCGGTGCGGTACGGCAGTCGGAGAGTCCGGGAGACCGTTCCCTGTTTTACGGCTGTTCCGCTAAAATAAAACGGAGGAATATAAAAGATGTTTGAGAAATTCAGAACCTTTGAGTACACGCTCGCCGGCAGGCCGCTCGTTATCGAGACCGGAAAGATGGCGGGTCTTGCCAACGGCTCCTGCCTTGTGCGTTACGGAGACACGAGCGTGCTTGCCACCGCTACCGCCAGCGCCAAACCGCGCGACGGCATTGATTTTTTGCCTCTGTCGGTGGATTTTGAGGCCCGTCTGTACGCGGCGGGAAAGATACCGGGCAGCTTCAACAAGCGCGAGGGGAGACCGACGGAAAAGTCGATACTGTCCTCAAGAGTGATAGACCGTCCGATACGTCCGCTGTTTCCGAAGGACCTGCGCAACGATGTGGCGATAACCCTGCTTATCCTTTCGGCTGATCCGGACTGCGAGCCGGAGGTGGCGGCAATGCTCGGCGCTTCCATCGCGCTCTCTATTTCCGATATCCCGTGGAACGGACCGATAGCCGGACTGCATGTCGGTCTTGTCGACGGAAAGGTGGTGCTCAATCCCGATTATAACCAGCGTAAGGCGAGCACTCTCGAGCTTACCGTAGCGGGCTCTTATGAGAAGGTAGTAATGATAGAGGCGGGGGCGAAGGAAGTCCCTGACGACGTTATGTTCGACGCGATAATGAAGGCTCATGAGGAGATCAGGAATATCTGTACCTTTATAAAGGGTATAGTCGCCGAAATAGGCAAGCCGAAGTTTGAATACCCGTCCTGCGAGCTTGACCATGAAATGTTCGACAAGGTTTTTGCATTCTGCGAAAAGGATCTGATGTTCGCGCTCGATACCGACGACAAAAACGTTCGCGACGAAAGAGTCGAGCCGATAAAGGACGCTATAATCGAGAAATTCAGCGAAGAATATCCCGATATAGCGGATATAATGGAGGAGCTTATGTACAAGCTCCAGAAAAAGATCGTGCGCCGCTGGCTGCTGGTTGATAAAAAGCGCGTGGACGGCAGAAGAATGGATCAGATACGTCCTTTGGACGCCGAGGTAGCGGTCATCCCGAGAGTTCACGGCTCAGGTATGTTTACCCGCGGTCAGACTCAGGTCCTTACAGTATGCACGCTCGGTTCTATAAGCGAGGTGCAGCTGCTGGACGATATAGACGACCAGACCGAAAAGCGTTATATTCACCATTACAATATGCCCGGGTTCTCAACCGGCGAGGCTAAGTCCTCGCGTTCTCCCGGACGCCGCGAGATCGGTCACGGCGCGCTTGCGGAGCGCTCCCTGCTGCCGGTTCTGCCGACTGTGGAGGAGTTCCCGTACACGATCCGCTGTGTATCCGAGGTCATATCCTCCAACGGCTCTACCTCTCAGGCCTCGGTCTGCGGCTCGACGCTCGCCCTTATGGACGCGGGCGTACCGATAACCGCGCCTGTCGCCGGCATCTCATGCGGGCTTATTACCGAGGAGGACGGCTCATGGTCTACCATGATAGATATACAGGGCCTTGAGGATTTCTACGGGGATATGGATTTCAAGGTGGCGGGTACCCATAAAGGGATAACCTCCATTCAGATGGACCTGAAGATAGACGGACTTACCCCCGAAATAATAAAAGAGGCTCTCGCGGTAACTCACAGGGGCAGAGACTATATTATAGACAACTATATTCTCAAGGCTATTCCGGGACCGCGCGACGAGGTATCGCAGTACGCTCCCAAGATGATAACGATGCACGTCAATCCCGATAAGATCAGAGAAATTATCGGTACCGGCGGAAAGGTCATTCAGAAGATCGTCGCGGATACCGGCGCCAAGATTGATATAGAGGACGACGGAAGCGTGTTTATTTCCGCGGTCAACCGTGACAGCGCGCTCGCCGCCGAGGAGGTTATCAAGGGCATCGTGTTCGAGCCTGAGGTGGGCGCGATCTATGAGGGAAGAGTAACAAAGATAATCCCGATAGGAGCGTTCGTCGAGTTCGCTCCCGGCAAGGAGGGAATGGTGCACATCTCCAAGCTGGAGCATTACAGAGTCGAGAAGGTGGAGGACTCCGTAAAAGAGGGAGACGTTATAAAAGTAAAATATCTCGGGGTAGACGACAAGGGCAGAATGAATCTTTCCAAAAAGGACGCGTATCCCAGGGAAAGCCTGATTGAGAACGCCGTAACTGAGGAAAAGCACTACAGCCGTCCGCTCAGAAAGCCGGAATAAGAAAGAATAAAAATAAGGGAAACTTTTTCCAAAAAGTTTCCCTTAAACCTTTCAAAAACTTTTCTTAAAGAAATAATTTATGAGTCAGAGCAGACGGGATAAGTCGGAGATGTTGCTTCCCGCCTGATTTCCGGAAAAGTTTTAGGAAGACTGTAAGAAACCCTTTTTCAAAAGGGTTTCTTACGTAAATTTGAGTCGCCATAAGCGACATGAGGTGATTATTATGGATATTTGCAGTATTCTGAACGATATACGTTCCGACAGAAGAAAAAAAGTCATTCTTGATACAGACGCTTATAATGAAATAGACGACCAGTTCGCCATTGCGTGGTCCGTGCTGGAAAACGGACGGGGGATAGAGCTGCTTTCGATAAACGCGGCACCGTTTCTTAATAGCCGCAGCGTTTCCCCCGAGGACGGCATGGAAAAAAGCTACGACGAGATACAGAAGCTTTTAAGGCTTATCGAGGAGTCCGGTTATGAGACCGGGGTAAGACCGGCTGGCATCCCGGTGTACCGCGGTTCGCGCGGATATCTGCCTGACAGGAAAACCCCGCTTGTGACCGACGCGTCGCAAAATATTGTAAAAGCCGTGCTTGAAAGCAAAGAAACTGTTTACATAGTTGCTCTTGGGGCTATAACGAACGTCGCTTCCGCTATTCTCATGCAGCCGGAAATAACTGAAAATATGGCGGTAATATGGTTAGGCGGCAACGCATGGCACTGGCCGAATACCAGAGAGTTCAATATGGTTCAGGACGTGCCGGCGGCTCAGGTGATATTTGACAGCCGCGTTCCTTTTATCCAGATACCCTGCGCCGGTGTGTGTGACCGTCTGGCAACCTCTATACCTGAGCTGTCCGCTTATCTTGAGGGTAAGGGCAAGCTTTGCGACTATTTGTTTTCGATCGTGAAAGGATATACAAGCGACCCGTTCTGCTGGTCCAAGGTCATCTGGGATATCTCCGCTGTCGCCGTACTGCTTGCGCGGGACGGACTTGATATCGTCACGCTTCCGGCGCCTATACTCACGGACGATTGCCACTATGCCTTTGACTGCGCGCGCCCTCCGATGGCGCTTGTCCGCAGCCTTGACCGCGATACGGTCTTCAGAAAGCTTTTTAAAATACTTTCACAAGGTATGCAGTAATGGAAATTATTTGTAAATAACATCGAAAACATCACTTTTTTTCGTTAAAAATACCAACTGTGTTGGGGAAATTTCGTCAATATGAGAAAGAAAAAAATGCTTTTACTCCCTTTACTTATTCAAATCAGTATGATATAATTATATTATACAGCCGGTACGGTCAGAGAGCGGAACGGTGAAGCGAAGGGAGAATAGCATATATGAGTGAAATCGAGAAGAATTTACCTGAAAACGGCGGTAAGGCTACGCGGACCTCAAACGCCGCTTTCGGTACGGCGTCGGCGTTGGTCGGTGAGATCGAAAAGGTAGTCGTGGGAAAGCGCAGAGAAATTACTCTGCTGATTACCGCCCTGCTTTCCGGCGGCCATGTGCTCATAGAGGATGTGCCCGGGGTGGGAAAAACAACGCTTGCTTCAGCGGTCGCGAAGGCGGCCGGGCTTCAGTTCAAGCGCGCACAGTTTACCCCCGACGTGATGGCGTCGGATATAACCGGGTTCAATATGTATAACAGAAAGACCGAAAAATTTGAGTTTTGTGAAGGTCTTGCGATGACCAATATAATGCTTGCGGATGAAATAAACCGCGCCTCACCGAAAACCCAGTCGGCGCTTCTCGAGGCAATGGAGGAGCACCGGGTTACCGTAGACGGGGTAACATACGAGATGCCGGAGCCGTTTATGGTAATCGCGACCCAGAACCCAAGCGGATTTGTCGGCACCTATCCGCTTCCGGAGGCTCAGCTCGACAGATTTGCGATAAAGCTGTCAATGGGATATCCGACGTTTGCCGAGGAGGTGGCGATAATTTCCGACCGCAGGCTTGCCAATCCGGCGGATAAAATAGTACCGATCACAAACATGAATATGCTTGAGGGTCTGATGTCGGAGGTAAAAAGAGTACATATCGAGGACGCGATATATTCATATATCGTTTCCCTTGTCGCCGCGACCCGGGAAAGCCCGTACCTTGCGCTTGGGGCAAGTCCGAGAGCGTCGCTTGCGCTGATGAAGACCGCTCAGGCATACGCGTTCATGAACCGGCGGGAATTTGTGCTGCCGGAGGATATAGCCGCTATCTTCACATGCGTGGTCGCGCACAGGGTCACGCTTAAACAGGAGGCTAAGCTCAATCGGGTTACAGCCGAGGACGTTCTTTCGGAAATAGTCCGCAAAACGGAAGCACCGTTTATCCGTTAAGCCTATGAATGCAGCTAAAATAAAGAAAAGCGCCCTTGATATGCTTGGGCGCATAAAAAAGAATTTCAAGGGCAATCAGCTTACTGAAGGACAAAAATACATTCGGGGAATGAAAAAGGGTAGCCGTGTCTCTTCCGGCAAAAAAGGCGGCGGAAATTTCGGCGCCGCAGAAAACAAGCTTTTCAAGGAGCCGAGACCGCGTTTTCTTGTGGGCATCGGTCCGGGTTTTATCGGATATGTGGCGTTATTTATTTTCGCGCTGATATTTACGCAGGCGCTCAGGTCCTCGGTCTCGGCGATGCTTATGGCGTTCGTTATACTTTGGCTTCTTGTCACGGTTGTCTATCTTATCATAATGTTCGGCTCTATAGACTCGTTTATTGAACATAAGGGAACCGACGTTTATAAAAAGACGGATACGGATTTCATGATCCGTCTGGTAAATCACTCTTTTCTTCCGGCTCCGTTTCTTGAGGCAGACCTCAGGGTTCCGGAAAAGAACTCTCTGAGGTGCGTGAGGAAAAGAGTAAAGGTTGCTATACATTCCTCGGGAGATTATACCATCAACCGCAGGGTCAGGTTTGAGTACCGCGGGACTTACGACGTCGGCGTCGACACTGTCACGGTATACGATTTTTTCAGGATATTCAGAGTCAATATCCGCATGTACAATTACCGCTCCATCTACGTTATGCCAAGACGGTACACGCTTAGTAAGCGTCAGGGAGCGGCGGTCTCGGATTCACAGACCGAGGTTAAGAAAAATATATTCGGGGTTGAAAGGAGCGACGTAGCGGAGATACGCGCGTATCTGCCGGGCGACCAGATGAAGAACATTCACTGGAAGCTGTCTTCAAAGACAGATGAGCTTCAGGTCAAGAATTATACCATGAATTCCGGAAAGACGGTCTATCTGTTCTGCGATATGAAGGCTCATTTTGACCCGTCAAAGGATTCCTCGTATGCGGTGGATATAAACGAGTACGCCGTGGACGGTGTGGTGGAGCTTGCGGTCGCCGCCGCGTCGCGCGAGATGCTTGAGGGCAACACCTGCGTGCTGATATGGCATGACGGTCGCGTGGAGGGCGGTGTTCAGCTCCATGTCTGCAGGGACAGCGATGATTTTCAGAATGTTCTTAAGATGTTTTCCACAGCTCCGGTTTACCGGGGGGAGGGCAAAGTGACTGACCTTACGGCCCTGATAACCGAGTCTCAGAATGTTTCGCTTGTTTTTGTCACTGATAATCTGGACGGGGATTTTGTCTCGGGTGTAATACGCTCCGCGACAGTATACGGCGGGACCGGTACGACAAGCTCGGAGGTTTATTATTTTAATCCCGGTGAGAAAATAAAAGAACCGAGCATACGCGAGATAAACGACAGTCTTGCCTCAAGATGCAAGGAGGCTCTGCTTGAACAGAACGTTGAGCTGACCGAGACTACAGCTGAGCTCAGCGGACAGCGGATATCATGAGACCGATGCGTATGTTTATAATTTATTGAGAGCCTGAAAGACTACGATCTTGATTACGCCGCCCACGTTAAGTGTGGCGGCGGGAAAGGAAGGGTATATTTGGATAATACGATTGCGGTAAATAAGCCTGAAAAAAAAGTGAAACAAAAAAAGCCCAAAAAGAGCCGGTACGGAGAGGATTATGAGTATTCTCCGGTAAGGCAGAACGTTACATCCTCGACTCTTGTCGGGGGACTTGTAATCCGCGCGGTCACGACGGTCCTGCTGAACATGGGATTCCTTATTTTCCTCAACAACTGCTTTTCACTCGGAGTCGGGTTCGGGTCGCTGCTTGTTTACGCGCTTATATGGGGTACGGTTTTTTCTCTTATGTTCATAGGCGGGAAGGCGACGCTTGCCGGTCTGGGACTTTTTGCTGTGACCGGAGGTATCTGGGTCTTTATAAACCAAAGTATAGCGACATATATAAGAGCCTGTGTGGAGTGTACGATGAATACCGTAGGTACGCTGCTCGTGGCAAGGGGCTTTGATAACATGTCGTTCCTGGTGAGACCGTACGCCGCCATAGACACGGCGGCTGCGCTCAACGGCGGCACACTTTTTATGCTTTCCTGCGTATTTGCGTTTATACTGTCGCTCTGTACGATGCGAAAGACGGTACTGATCCCGACTGTTCTGCTTACTGCCTTGGTATGCATACCCGGTATTACATTTAATCTCCCGTCCTCGAACTGGGGCGCGGCGTTTATTATTCTTTCTCTGTTTGCCATTGTGACGATGAAGTTCTTCGACAAAACATATAAGGCAAAAAGAGCGGACCGGCTCCGCCGGGCTTCAATGGGCGGATATGCCGGCGGCGCGGTCGCGCTCATAGCCTTTATCTGTATCTCTGTTCCGGCGCTCTTCATGCAGTCCAACTGGGCGGATATACCGGCGATAAGCGAGCCTATGGATGTCGCGCGCGACGTTGTTACCTCGGTCATTTCGGGTGATATGCCCAATCTGCGCGATATGGGGTTAATAAAGGGGATGGACGATCATAATTCCCGTGTGGTAGACCCAAAGCAGGTCACTTTTACCGGGGATTCGGTACTGAAGGTTTACAGAAATATATCAGACAGATCCCCGATGTATCTGCGGGGCTGGGTTGCGGGCGGAGGCTTCGACGGAAGCGCTTGGTATTCCGCTACCAACGATATGCTGGAGGCGTTTCAGGAGACGATGTCACAGGCGTCGGTCGATGCAGGGTACTCTGAAAGTTACTCTCCGGATTTTATGACGGAGGCGTTTTTCGAGCTGCTTGGTGATAATTACAGTTCTATCGACGAAACGCTCGGTTATACCGATTATTCCGATAACGGTTATCTCGCGCTTCGTACGAACGTGAGTATCGAGACCTCGTCGGGAACCGGGAATCTGCTGTTTCTTCCGAGCATTTCCGTTACCAGCGGCGGCCTTTCCGCGTTCGAATCCGACAGTGAATACTCTAACAAGGTCATTCCGAGCTACGACGGTATGCTTCTTACCAATTTCTTGAATTTCAATAAAGCCTATTCGGTCGATACATATACCACTACCTTTTCCAAACCGGATGCGGCGGAAAATTTCATGTATCTCATAAGCTACGTGCAGGCTATATCGGATTTCATTGATTATTACCACAACGGAGGAATAAATCAGAGCGCCAGTGTACTCACCGATGTTTATTCCATGATGATGATAGAGTCGGGAGTTCCCGTTGAAATGATCACGTTTGATTTTCTTAACGATTATATCAACATGGATCGGCAGACACAGGAGCTTTATTACAACAGGTATGTTGTTTTAGTCGACGTATATACTCAGTATGTTGAAGCAAATTACGGATACCAGGCGCGTTATAATAACTCCTTTATAACAAACATAGCCAAAGAGATCAACGTAAATTCCTACGACACACAGCATTCGATCGTTATGAAGGTAATTCAGCATATGGCGTCGAATTACACATACACCACTGATCCCGAGCTTGGTACCGCGCAGGGGCTTACTCCGTATGAGAGCTTTCTCGGCGAGACAAAGGAGGGGTACTGTACCCAATTCGCGACCACCGTCGCGCTTGTGTTAAGGGAATTGGGCATCCCGGCAAGATATGTAGAGGGATACATCGCGAAAAACTTTTTTGCCGATGAAAATGGCGGTTATGTGAGCGAGGTAACCGACGAGAACGCTCACGCCTGGGTCGAGGTTTACTATCCGGGATATGGCTGGATGACGTATGAGACGACAAACAGATATGCTCAGGATTATTACGGAACGGATATAAGCGTCAGCGGAGACTCTGTTGATTTAGGAGACGACCAGTGGACTGAAATTCCCGAAAATCCGGTCGTAACTCCCCCTGAACCCCCCGAGGAGATACCTCCGGAGGGAATCACCGATGAGCCGGAAACAAGAAGCATACCCTGGGGAAAGATATTCCGCATTGTAATTGTGGTCGGAGCCTTAGCGGTCGGATTGTTTTTGCTTATAAGATATCTCAAGCGTACGGGAGACGACGCCGTTTACCGGAGAAGACAGCTGTTAAGCGAGGCGTCAGGCGGAGTGGACGCTGAGGAATACCGCATGGTCTCGCATAACGTAAACCAGACGCTGTTAGGTATAATGATCGTCGCGGGTTATCCTCCGCAGGCGGGAGAGCTTCCCTCACAGTACGCGAAGCGGCTAGACGCTACCTGTCAGTATGCGACGGGGATTGATTTTTCCGAGATAATGACGCTTATACAGCGTCAGGAATTCAGCACCTCGATGAGCAACGCGGATCTCCGCGCCGTTGCGGAATATACCGAGATGTTTTGGAATGACGTATACCGTAACATGAGCAGACCGAAGCAGATATGGTACAGATATATAAAGAGGTATCTGTAATTTGAAACGATAGGACGGAAGTGAGCTATTGTATGCTGACAAAAGGTAAATGCCTGATTTTCGGCGCGGCAGCGGAAGAATGCGGAAGAATACCGCCGGTAAAAAAGGGAGAAGACGACCTTGTCATCGCCGCGGACGGAGGTCTTGAGATATTGAGGGGTATCGGGATCAGTCCGGATATAGTTCTCGGAGATTTCGATTCGCTTGGATATGTGCCGGAGAAGGGAGGATTTCCACAGAATGTGGAGATCCTCCTTCATCCTGTCGAAAAGGACGATACAGATACAGGACTTGCGATCAAAACCGCGCTTGAACGCGGATATAAATACATCGAGCTATATTCCTGCCTCGGCGGACGGCGCTTTGATCACAGTATAGCGACTCTCCAAAGCCTGAGCTATGCGGCGGGACACGGAGCGTTTGCCGCTGCCTTCGGAGAAACGGAGGAGGATGGGCGTATACTTAACGTAGCGGCATTGAGAAACGGCGCGCTCGAGCTGCCTTTTGGGCTGACCGGAACGCTGTCTGTATTTGCCGCTGACGGGATATGCCGGGGAGTGGGACTGGAAGGCGTTCATTATGCGTTAAACGACCGCACGCTTGATCCGGCGTTTCCTCTCGGGGTATCAAATTCATTCAACGAGGGACAGCGCGCCCGTATTTCGGTTAAAGACGGTACTTTGTGGATAATGTTTCATTCGGACAAGGTTGTAAATTTTTCTAAAATTTACATTAATGAAGCTTGAAAAATTTTGGCGCAGATATTATAATGTATTTGATTGGCGATATACGGGAAAATGCGCTGCGCGCGCTTTCCCGTTATTCGTATTTAAGGTATATTTTTCGCTTGAATACAGAGCGTTATTCGACAAACGACTCATAATAATAAGAATGTCGGAACACAGAGGTATTCACGCTTGAATTTTCTGAAGGCTGAACGCTTTTTGTTTTGCGGAGCAAAGCGCGAAAATTTTTTATGTCTGTTAAGAATAGATAAAAAGGGTTTTTAGCCGCCAAAGACGACATGAGGTGATTAGCGTGAAAGATTAATCTGATCGTATCAAAATGCAGATAGTTTCACGCTCAAATTTTCTTGCGAAAATTTTTCATGTCTATAAAAAACCGATAAAAACGGTTTTTTAGCTGCCAATGGCGGCATGGAGATTAGCGTGAAAGTTATATTTCATCGTCTCAAAATACGGTGGTTTCACGCTTAATTTTCTTGCGAAAATTTTTCATGTTTATTTTAGCCGCCTCTGGCGGTATGAGGTGATTATTATGGACGAACTGAAGAAAATAGTTGCCAAAAACATAACGGAGCTTAGGCTCGCCTGTAATATGACTCAGCTCGAGCTGGGAAGAGAGATAAGCTATTCCGATAAAGCGGTATCAAAATGGGAACGCGGTGAAGCTATCCCGGATGCTTATGTGCTGCTTCAGCTCAGCCGACTTTTCGGCGTGACGGTGGATTATCTGCTTACCGGACACGGAGAAGAGGATTCGCCGAAGGTAACGGTACTGAAAAGCGCTCCGGCAAACCATTTGGTGGTTGCTCTAATCTCGATAACCGGTGTATGGACGCTTGCGGCGCTGATATATGTGATACTTTTGCTGTCAGGTATAAATCATCCGATGATATTTCAGTACGCGGTAACGGTATGTACGATAGTGCTGACCGTTATGAATACACTCTGGGGCAAGCGGATATACAATCTTTTTATAATTTCCGCTCTTGTTTGGAGTATACTGCTTACGATTTATTTGATTTTTTTCGCCTTGTCGTATAACTGGTGGCAGCTGCTGATTCTCGGAATACCGGCGGAAGTAATTATATGTCTGTGTTTTATCGTCAAAAAGCCAAGAATGATATTTTTGCGTAAGAGAAAAAATAAAAATTCCGAATAATCCGCGCCGGTTTATCGGTAACCTCATAACTTTGTGTTCGTAGATTTTCGATTTGACCCGCAAACGCGGCTCTACAATATGTAGAGCCGCGTTTTACGTTTCGTAGAACTCGAATTTTGGCACTCTACTGCGACTTGGGGTAACGTGGAGGAAGAGAGTGCGACAGTAGGTTGATTTTTTCCGAAAAAATGGTTATAATGAAATTGCAGAAGCGATAAACGACTCTGAAATACATAGGCAAACCAACAGGACAATATGCTTTGAAAAGAAAATCTTCAAACCGCGCCCATTGTGCCTAAGAAGGTATCCGATGCAAACGGATCCTGAAAATCAAAAATCAAAACGCTGAACCGGCGTAAGAAAGGAATGGTCAGAACTATGTCAGACTACATTATAAGCACCTGCTCTACGGCAGACCTATCAAAGGAGCATTTCGACCGAAGGAACATAAGCTACATCAGCTTCCATTTCTTTATGGATGATAAAGAGTATTCCGACGATCTCGGGCAAAGTATTCCTTTTGATGAATTTTATAAAGCCATGGAAAACGGAGTCATAACCCGTACATCGCAAATAAATGCCTTTGAGTTCCGGGATTACTTTGAGAAATTTTTAAAAGAAGGCAAGGATATAATTCATCTCAGCCTTTCAACCGGCATCTCCGGTGTATATAATTCAGCCTGTATGGCAAAAGAGATGCTTGAAAAAGTATATCCGGGACGTAAAATATATGTCGTGGATACCAGAGGCGCCTCTTCCGGTTTGGGGCTTCTTACCGATATCGCCGCCGATCTTCGTGACGAGGGACTGACGATAGACGAGCTGTACGAAAAGACCGAAAGCATTAAGCTTAAGGTGAACCACTGGTTTTTCTCAACCGATCTGAAATATTACGTCAGAGGCGGCCGTATCTCCAAGGTGTCCGGATGGGTAGGTACTATTCTGAAGATCTGTCCGCTTTTAAATGTGGACAAAGCCGGACGCCTGATTCCAAGGGAAAAGATACGAACCAAAGCGAAAGCAATCGACCGTATAGTACAGAAGATGACGGAGTACGCCGAAGACGGTACGGATTATGACGGAAAATGCTATATCTGCCATTCAAACTGCATAGAGGACGCTGAGGCAGTCAAAAATAAAATAGAAAATAAATTTAAAAATCTGAAAGGGAAAGTGGAAATCTACAGTATAGGCACCGCGATCGGAAGCCATACCGGTCCCGGTACTGTCGCGCTGTTTTTCTGCGGAAAGGAAAGAAATGAGTAAGAGAGTATTTGCGAAGACCATCAGAACGATCACCATACCGCCGCTCTTGGTCTCAACGCTGCTGGTAGCGCTTTACTTTTTAAGACCGGAGATATATCATAGCGCCTCCGAGCTTTTTGCCGCGATAGTGTTTCTTGCGGTTATACCGACTGCCGCGTATCCGCTTCAGAAGCTTATTCCGAAGCTCAGGGATACCGGACGTGAGGGACAGAGAAAGTTGGCTTTCGTCATGAGTATTACCGGATATACAGCCGGTTTTATCGTCGCTATGCTTACCGACGTTACAAACGAGCTTAAGTTTATTTACGGTACCTATCTCGTATCCGTTATTTTGCTGATAATTTTCAATAAAGTTCTTCATTTCAGGGCGAGCGGCCACGCCTGCGGCGTTTTCGGTCCGCTGATTCACGCCGTGTATTTTATGGGCTGGTGGTGGCTCCCTCCCTGCGCGATAGCACTTGCCGCCGTGGTATGGTCGTCGCTTTACCTTACCAGACACACAAAGAGCGAGCTGTTTTTGGGAGGCATGAGCGCGCTTGCCGCGTTCTTGTTCTGTATGATTATATAATTTCCGTAAGAAACCCTTTTCAAAAGGGTTATGAGAAAAAGGGGCTGTCTCAAATAGATTTTTTTGAGGATAATCCTGTGCAAAAAAGAAACCAAGGTCAATGAATCGTTTGACCTTGGTTTTTTACTTGGACTGCACAAGCTGTTTACAATTTGTCAATGCAATGAGACAGCCTGTTTTATTAAAATCAAAATCCGAGAGAAGCGAGATATTTTCTCGACATCTCGACCGCCTCGAGGGAGGTCTGTTCGCCCGGGCTGTCCTGTTCCACCACGAGATACTCGGCTCCGCTCTCGGTCGCCGCCTTGAGTATGGTAGGCATATCCTGTTTGCCGTATCCCACCGGACGGAACTCAAAGGTCGAGGTCTGCTTTGCGGTCTCCTTCATGCCTATGAGATTATACATGTTGCTGCTCTTTTCACCCGAATAATCCTTTAAGTGAACCACGGGGCAGCGCCCGGCGTACTTTCTGATATAGGCGGCGGGATCCTCTCCTCCGACCTTTACCCAGCAGCAGTCAAGCTCAGTCTGAAGCAGCGAGCTGTCAACGGTCTCGTACATATAATCAAGTCCGTATCTGCCGTCCGGCATTTTTACAAACTCGAAATCATGATTATGGTAAAGCAGGGTTATGCCGTTGTCCGCGCATTTTTTACCGAAGCTGCGGATAAAATCCAGAACCTTCTCGAAGTTTTCGGCTCCGGGACGGTCTCCTTCCGCAAGGTAAGGAATCGCGATGTATTTAAGTCCTATTACCTTTCCGTAATCATTTATGACCTTATCAGGGTCGGCCGTCATCTCGGCAAGCGGCACATGAGCGCATATTGCCTTAAGGCCCGCTTCGTCAAGCGCTTTTTTGAATTCCTCTGCGGATACACCGCAAAGTCCTGCCGGCTCCACGTAGTCGTATCCCATGGTCTTTACTTTTTTCAGTGTTCCGGGCAGATCCTTTTCCATAAAATCACGGACTGAATAGAGCTGAAGTCCCACCGGAAGCGTCTTGCTGAATTTTAACATGTCTTTTTCCTCCTGAGCTAATATTTTTGAGGGTCGGCGTCCGTTGCGATCGTCACGCCTCGTCCCATACTGTGATTATAGCATACCCGGTTCTTTAAGTCAAGAAGTATTTATTAACTAAAATCGGATTTTTTCTCCATATTATAGCGGAGCTTATAATTTATTTTCTTTTTTCTCTTTTATAACTGCGAATCTGATCACGCCGTACGTTATCGCCAGCGCCGTCAGAATGATTCCTGCGATCTCTCCGGTTATCGAGTACTGCATTATCAGGGCGATTCCGGAAAGCAGGACGGTCGCGCCGTACATAAGTATGACAGCCTTAAGGTGCCCATACCTTCGGGACAGACGGTGATGAACATGCATTTTGTCTCCGAGAAAGACGTTCTGACCGCTGACCAGACGGCGCACGAGAGCGTATACCGCGTCGAATACCGGAAGTCCGAATACCACGATAGGTATCATAGCGGGCAAACCGCTTCCGATCGAATAAACGGTCGTACAGGATAACGCGGCAAGCACAAAGCCGCTGAACATCGCCCCGGTATCTCCCACAAATATTTTGGCCGGGAAGGTGTTGTGAGGGAGGAAGCCGAGGCAGGCGGCGGCGAACACGATCGCCGCCGCGGGAGTCGCCGAGCCTCCTCCGAAAAACGAAATCATTCCGATACAGGCGGCGCAGATTATAGACGTGCCGCAGCAGAGCCCGTCAAGCCCGTCTATAAGATTGAAAATATTTGTGACGGCGACCACCCATACAACGGTCATCGGGTAAGAGAACAGGCCAAGCTCAAACGTATGTCCGAAAAAGGTAAGCTGCTCGACAGTTATCCCGAATATGCACAGCACAACGCCCGCGACCGATTGTCCGAGCAGCTTTATCCAGGGTTTAAGCGAATATTTGTCGTCAAGCAGACCGACTATTACGACGGTCATGCCTCCGAGGACGTACGGCAGAAGCAGATCAAACAGTCTGCAGCAGCACATTGCCGTTATAAAGGCGAGATATATCGCCACACCTCCGAGCCTCGGGCGCGGCTCGGTATGCATACGGCGGTCATCTCTCGGAACATCCATGAACCCGAGCTTCGGCGCCAGAATACGTATGGGGTAGGTCAGCGCGAAGCTGACCAGCATTGCCAGAAGGCACGCAAGCAGTGTTTCCTCAAGCCTCATTTAAAATACCGTTAGCCTCCGTAATAAACGAAAGCTTCCTTTTTTGTCAAGTTATAGGCGGTTACGCGGATCGCCGGTTTTCTGCTCGGCGTTATTTGAGCTGAGCGAAGCCGAGCTTCCTGTGAACCTTGGAGACTGTCCTTGCGGCTATACGGGACGCGTTTTCCGCTCCCATCCTCATTATATCCTCAAGATAAGCCTTGTCTTTCATCAGAGCCGTGAATTTTTCGCGCAGGGGCTTAAGCGAATCCGCGACGGTCTCTCCGACTGCCGATTTGAAATCACCGTATCCCTTTCCGTCGAACTCTTTTTCGATCTCCTCGAAGCTCTTTCCGGTAAAGCAGGAATAGATCGTCATAAGATTGTTTATTCCGTCCTTGCCGTCGGCGTACCTCACTACCGTATCGGAATCCGTCACCGCTCGGCGGAACTTTCGGATGATATCGTCGTAGCCGTCAAGTATTCCCACAGAGGCATTGGGATTGGAGTCCGATTTACTCATTTTTTTGCTCGGATCGGCAAGAGACATTATTTTCATACCGGTCTTCGGGATGTAACCGTCCGGGACAGTGAACGTATCCCCGAAGGTATTATTGAAGCGAACGGCGATATCGCGCGCGAGCTCAAGGTGCTGCTTCTGATCCAGTCCGACAGGAACGAGATCCGCCTGATATAAGAGTATATCCGCGGCCATGAGCACGGGATAAGTAAAAAGCCCGGCGTTTATATTGTCGGCGTTTTTCTGGCTCTTATCCTTGAACTGCGTCATCCGGCTAAGCTCCCCGAACATCGTAAAGCACCCGAGATCCCAGGAAAGCACCGCGTGAGCCGGTACGTGGCTCTGCACAAAAAGAATGTTCTTCTCGGGATCAAGCCCCGCTGCGATGTATATCGCGAGCGTTTCATATGTCCGGCGGCGAAGCTCGGCCGGAATCTGGCGAACAGTGATGGCGTGCATATCGACGACGCAATATATACAGTTATACTCGTTCTGAAGCAGAGTCCAGTTGCGTATCGCGCCTATATAATTCCCTATAGTCAGGTTTCCGCTCGGCTGAACGCCTGAAAATATCGTTTTTTTCCGCTCCGCGGATTCCTTTTTTTCAACGCTGTCCATTATGTTTTTTTACCGTTCCTCTCTTGTGATGCGTTTTCTTATATGTCTCGGACCGTAAGCCTTTACGGCTCATTTCCGGTCCTTTAAAAGTCTGCCGAGTATCTCTATACCGCGCGTTATCTGCTCGTCCGACGGGGTTGAATAATTGAGTCGGAAGGAGTCGGACGCAGCTGTCGTGTCGCAGTTGAAGGCGGTGCCGGGTACAACCGCCACCTCGTTTTTCAGCGCCGTTTGGACAAATTCGTCAAGGACGAAGCCGCTTGGCAGCGTACACCACAAAAACAGTCCCCCCTCCGGACGCGTATACTTTACGTCGTCCGGGAAATTCTTATCCATGGCGTCAAGCATAAGCGCGCATTTACGGCGGTAGAGCGCGCGTATCTTTTCAAGATGAGGCAGATATTGATCGCTTGTCACAAAGCTCTCGCAGATCATCTGACTGAGAATATTCGTATGCACGTCCTCGACCTGCTTGGCAACCACTATTTTGGACATTACCTCCGCGGGAGCGCATAAAAAACCGAGCCTCATGCCGGAGGACAGCACCTTGGAATAAGAGCCGCAGTAGATAACTATCCCTTCCTCATCTATGCTTTTTATCGTAGGGACGTCCCGACCGGAAAAGCGGAGCTCTCCGTACGGGTTGTCCTCTAAGATCAGAACGCCGTACTTTTTGGCAAGCGCGTATACTGCGCTGCGCTTCTCAGCGGATGTCGTAATGCCCATGGGATTATGAAATGTAGGGATCATATAAAGCAGCTTCGCGCGGGGATTTAACTTGAGAGCGGCCTCCAGCTCCTCGATCACGATACCGTCTTCCTCTGTTTTTACTCCTACGACCCTCGCGCCGCAGGAGCGGAAGGCGTTGAGCGCGCCTATAAAGCTCGGGTCCTCCGAAATCACGACGTCTCCCTCATCGCACATGACCTTACAGGCAAGCTCCAGTCCCTGCTGACCGCCCGAGGTGATTATGGTTTCGTCAAAATCCCGCCCGATACCGAAGGCGTCGGAAAGGCGTTTTTTTACCGCCGTTCTCAGCGCGGGATATCCTTCGGTTATACTGTACTGCAAGGCCGCGACCGGGCTGTTATGCAGTATTTCCGCCGCCTTCTTTTCGATGAACTCGGCGGGGAAGGACTCCGCCGCGGGATTTCCCGCCGCAAAGGCGATTATACGCGGATCTGTCAGGCTTTTGAAGATCTCCCTGATAGCGGATGGCTTCAGATTCTTCAGCTTTTCGGAAATACGGTATTCCATATAAATTACCATGCCCTTGCCGAAACAAAGGCTGCCTTTCTTTCGGATTTGCGCCGCGCCGACCCGTTAGAAATTACCGGCGGCCGGACGGCGTTCCTCTGTATGCGCACGATAGGTTTCGCTGCGGTGCTCGGCGCGACAGGAGGTGATACTTATAATATTAACAAATAATTTATATTATGTCAAGACTAAACCGTAAAATTTACTTGAATATCCTGAAGTTTTATGTTACAATACTATAAAAGTCTTCTTGAAAACGAAAGGAGAAGTCGCATGTTCGATGAATTCGGAAAAGAGGATGATAACTGGAGACCCGAAGCTCCGAAGTACCGCCGATACATTTTCAAGGCGTTCAGCATACTGTTTATCGCCTTTGTCTTTTTTCTGATAGCCCTGATGGTATACCGCCTTATCTCATCCAAGCCGCCGGCCTCCATGAAGGAGATGGTCTGGAATGACGCCGCCGTCGCCGCCTACGGTGAGAACGGAGAGGGTTTTGAGGTAAATCACATAATGTGCTCGGACAGCTTCAGCGACGAGGGGATGTTCTCCGTCAGTATGATAACCTATTCCCCTACCATTAAGCAGCTTCAGATGACCGTCCGCTATAACGACCGTGTACTGAACTATCTCGAGGAGGACTACCCGGGAGCGAAGGAGCTTGAAGGGGAAAAGTACGTTTTCGTGATTCGCGATGACCATGATAATATTTATACGAGCTATTCTTATACAAGAGCCGAGCGTACCGGTTATACATACCGGCATCTCATATTTGAGAATGTGACCTTTGAGGATGTCAACGCTTTAACGCTTGACGTATACTATATAAACGACGCGGATTTTTCCGAGGATGCGCGCCATTCCATGAAGGTGTACCGGTATGATTACGCCGTTCTGCCGTATGAGCTCGGTAAGCCGGAGGCAGGAAAGTACGAGATATTCACATACGATCCTCAGAACGGCTGACCGTCGGTCAGAATCCGTATAATTTTAATTTCATGAAAGCCATGGTCCATTTATTATGATACTGAGTTCAAAAGAAACAACGATAGCGTACCGCTGCTGTGAGTGCGGGAAAATGGTATTCAGCGTCGTGGGGATTTTTTCCCTCAGCGGCGATCTTTTCAAGCTTCGCTGCGAGTGCGGCGGGAGCGAGCTTACCGTCACATATACCCGCGACAGGAAAATAAGCGTTTCCGTTCCGTGCGTTATCTGCGGTAACACGCACAGCTTCACTATCAGCGCCGACACCTTTTTCGGTCGCGACGTTTTCGTCTATTCCTGTCCTTACTCCGGGATAGAGATATGCCTGCTTGGTAAAAACGAGTCGGTCGTAAAGGCGGCGGAGGAAGCCGAACGTAATTTCCACCGTCTGCTTGAGGAGAACGGGATCGGCGGTATTCCCGAGTTTACCGAGGCGCGTAAAACGGACGACGAGGCGCAGTCTGTTAAAGTGGCGGATCCGGAGATGCAGTCCATAGTTCATTTCATGCTTTGCGAGCTTGAGGACGAGCACAATATAACCTGCAGATGCAAGGACGGGGGACATTATGAATTTAAGTTTGTCGGGAACGAGCTTGATACCGTTCTTATATACTGCACCGAATGCGGCGCTTCGGTAAGCATTCCCTTATCCGACGCAATAGCCGCTAACGCTTTTCTTCATATTGACAGGCTGGAGCTGACATAGAAAAAATTATGTTATTGTATTCATGGAACGGAAAACTTCCGCGATGACCCGTCGGGTTCGCTTACCGGACTTTCTGCGAGCCTTCTGCTTTTGACCCACCCTTTTTACAAAAGATGTACGAATTCAAAGATTTTATAGCTTAAAAAGTATATACATGTGAAAAGAGATATGGTATTATAACATAAAACGATAATCTGAATCGTTACTTGCAGTAAGAAAGGAATGGTCATAGCTATGGAAAAAGTCAGAATCGGAGTTATCGGGCTTGGTAACCGCGGATACGGTATGCTTAAGGGCGAGCTTTTGCGTATGCCGGACGTTGAGGTGACAGCGGTCTGCGATATCTATCCCGACCGCTGTGAAAGAGCGGTAAGCGCCGTAAGGGAGGCGTCCGGCAGAGAGCCGTTTTCAACTACCGATTATCGGTGTTTGCTGGAGAAAGGATGCTGCGACGCGGTGTACAACGCAACCTCATGGGAATATCACGCCGAGATCTCTATCGCCGCTATGCGCGCCGGCGTGGCTGTAGGCTTAGAGGTGGGAGGAGCGTACAGCCTTGAGGAATGTTTTGGGTTGGTAGAGGCGTACGAAAGCACCGGCACCCCGTTTATGTTTCTTGAAAACTGCTGCTTTGATAAATCGGAGCTTCTTGTCACGGCAATGGTGCGCGCGGGAAAGCTCGGTACAATAGTCCACTGCTCGGGCGCTTACGCTCACGATCTGCGGGACGAGGTGTCGGGCGGGAACGTTAACCGTCATTACCGTCTGCGCAATTACATAAACCGCAGCTGTGAAAACTATCCCACGCATGAGCTGGGTCCGATAGCGCGGCTTCTGAATATCAACCGGGGAAACCGTATGCTCTCGCTTGTTTCCGTTGCGTCCAAGGCGGCGGGAATGGAGGAATATATTAAAGAAAAGAATCCGGACGCGAGTCTTACCGGGGTAAGGTTCAGGCAGGGCGATATTGTCACTACGGTAATAAGCTGCGCCGGCGGCGAGACGATAACCTTAAGACTCGATACCACGCTGCCGCGTTATTATAACCGGGAATTTACTGTCAGGGGTACAAAGGGAATGTATGAGCAGGGCGCGGATATGTTCTTTTTGGACGGTATGCGAGAGGGATTTGATCCGGTCGCGATCATGAGGGAAAACATGGGCAATTCAAAGGCTTACGAGGCTGAGTTTCTGCCGCGTATCTGGCGTGAGATCACCGAAGAACAGAAAAAGGGCGGACACGGAGGCATGGACAGCCTGGAGCTTCGCGCGTTTGTGGACGCCCTTAAGGAAGGAAAGCCGATGCCTATCGACGTATACGACGCGGCATCATGGATGTGCGTTACGGCACTGTCCGAAAGGTCGATTGCGCTTGGCGGTATGCCGCAGTCCATACCGGATTTTACAAACGGCAAATGGCTTGTCCGCAAGCCTGAGGACGTCACGGAGCTGTAAAGGTCTCTTGGCGTTGTTTTCAACCGGAAGAGACCGGTATGCAAAATTCCGTCGCATGCTGTCGTGTGTTATGTACTTGACAATATGATGAAAAAATGATATAATATTACTGTTTTACATTTATTTTTTTATTGCGGGCTCCGACCGGAAAGGAAAACAGTATATAACATATGAGTTTTAAGATAATAACAGATTCATCGTCCGACCTGCTCGGGCTTGACGGGGTCGAATTTGCCAGCGTTCCGCTGAAAATAATGACAAGCGACAGGGAATTCTGCGATTCGCCCGAGCTTGACGTAAGGGAAATGACGGAGTATCTGAGAAAATACAGGGGACGTTCAAGCTCTTCGTGTCCGAACTCCGCGGAATGGTATTCCCAGTTCGGGGACGCGGAGAAGGTATTCTGCGTCGCGATAACCAGCGGGCTGTCGGGCAGCTACAATAATGCCTGCGCCGCCGCAAGGGAATATATGGAGGAATATCCGGGCAGAAAAGTGTGCGTGATAGATACGCTTTCGGCGGGACCCGAGGTGGCGCTTATCGCGGAAAAGCTCGCCGAGCTTGCTGTTCTCGGCAGCGATTTTGAAGAAGCTGAAAGCAAAATAAGGCAATATCTCTGTCATACCCATCTTGCCTTTTCACTTGAATCGCTGAGAAATTTCGCCAACAACGGCCGTGTTCACCCCGCGGTGGCAAAAATAGCCGGCCTTCTTGGTATACGTGTGATAGGAAGAGCCAGCGAAAAAGGCGAGCTTGAGGTTGTGGGGAAGGCGAGAGGCCCGGAGAGGGCTCTTGCGGACGTGCTTGAGGAAATGCGCCGCGGAGGTTATATAGGCGGCAGGGTCAGGATCCATCACTGCGATAACTCAGACGCGGCGTTTAAGCTTGAAAAGCGTATAAAGGACGAATTTCCGGACGCGAATATAACCGTCGGAGAGACGCGCGGTCTGTGCAGCTTTTACGCTGAGATAGGCGGACTGCTCGTGGGCTATGAGGGTTTATAAAAATTCTTCTTGAAATAAATAATTCAGGGAACTTTTTGAAAAAAGTTCCCTGAGACCCTCAAAAACTTTTCCGGAAGGGATAAGTAATTGGATTAGAGCAGGCGGCTTAGCGTGAAAGTTATATTAGATCAAGTCAGTGCTCAGTCGTTTTCTTACGAAAATTTTTCATGTTTGTTTAAACCCCGAAGTGAGGTTACGTCTCCGTCTCCGGCTTCTCAGGACTTCAGCGAAGCGCCGCGACGTGCGCAGCGTTACTCTGAATTTTCAAAAAGCCGGAGGCGGAGATGAAACACCATGCCTGCTGAAATCAGATATACACTTTTTCCGGAGAAATTTTTGGGAGGTCTCAGGAACCCTTTTTATAAAAAGGGTTCCTGAATTATTATAATTAAACTTCTCATGACAATGTACTCAGTTCTGCCAAGTAGCTTTCGGGGCGGTGTGCGTCAACTCGTGAATATTTTCCGATCTTGCCTATCTCCAGAAGCTTACCCACATGCGAGTAGCCAAGGACAGCGGGCGGTAAATGTGTGACGATATCGTCAAGATTGCGAACGACGGTAAAGGCGTCCCATCTGCGTTTAAGAGATTTTGGTTTTAACCCCCAGATCACCCGGGGACATCCAAAGCCGTAGCCCTCGAGGCTGTCGCGCAGATCGGGCCGACAATACCAAGAGTATTCGTGGCAAAGCACGGCAAGCGCCGCGCCGTGAGAATATCCGACGATAACTATCTTTCTGACGGAATCGTCCTTTACATCCGCGGATATGTAATCCTCGACGGTTTTCCACACTTTCAGAAAACCGCTGTGCGCATACCATTTAATATCTCCCGGACGGTCATAAGCCTTTGCCGGGAAATCAAGATTGTTTCGCCAGTCCGTAGCCCCGTCCGACGACTGAAAATAAATATAAAGTTCTGACCCGGCACGCTCGAGCGAGAAATCCGCGGAGTTTTCGACGTGTGTGTAGGTTCTGTTCAGACATCGTCTGAACAGTCTGATAAGCTCCATACCGATCACCTGCCTTTTATTTTGATCGGTATAGTATATGTTAAAGAGCGCTGTTTGGATAAAGAGCCCGCGTTGTTTTCATATACCTATCATAATAAATTCAGTCTTTTTCTGAAAATATTGCAGGTCAGGATATACATACCTACGGATATGACCGTAAACACAAGCAGCATGACTACCAGTATTAAACTGATAACGATAACGGGATCGTTGAAGCCTGACGCAAGGATTACCGGCACTATAACGGCGACGGTCGATATTATGCTTACGGCAAAGTTAATACCGATATATATCACGATGGACCAGAGAGCGCGGTTACTGTTTTTAGTCTGTCCGATAGCTATGCTGTAGTATATCTGAAGAAACGACGACGCGAGCGCGACAATAAGAAAGAGTATCCCGAGTATCACCGGAATTATGACATACCGGGAGATATTCAGCTCTTGGGGCAGCTCCGATTCACCCAGAGAGTTTCCGGCTAAGATCAGGCAAACCGAGCCGGCGATACAGATAACAGAGGCTGTGGTCCATGTCATTGCGACGATCAGCTTAGACATGACAAGCTGGTTCGGAGTGACGGGAAGCGTATGCATAAGGTACCCTTCGTCAGTCACAAGGTTTTTATAAAATCGGAAAACGGAGTAAAAAAACGGGACGTAGATCAGCGCGTAAAGCATAAACATATATCCAATGCTCATGCCGGCGAAGATCACAGCGAAAATCGGACTGCCGTTTATAATCATAAGCTGCATGCTGCCGCGGTATAGCAGTGCGTATACGATAAACACCGGGAAAATTATGCCTAAATACCGCGCGGTGCAGCGGAATTCGTATTTTATAAGTTTTTTCAGCATATGTTCACCTTTTGGAATTGATCCGATTACGGTATGATAAAACCCTTGAAAAATCCGGATCTTATCTGAGATTAAGGTTTTCTCTGAAAATTTTACAGGTGCAGACAAATGCGGCGACGGCGACGGCGACATTAATAAGCGCGGAGATACCGGTGCTGAGGTTCATTATCAGCGCCGCGTCGGCGGTCTCGCTCATCACGGAGGTAAGTACCACCGATATTATCGATCCGATCATGCTGAGAGAAATATTTATAAGCAGGTAAACGCCGATCGACCAAAGCGCGCGGTTGTTGTTTTTAAGCTGACCTATGGCAATGCTGACGTACGGTATCAGTATTCCGGATATGATACTGACCGCAAATGAAACGACTGAAAGTATCATTCCCAATGCCTGACTTGCGTTGCCGTAAACGGAGCCGACGATCATATCTATAAACTGCTTGATCGTCTCTATATCGCTCTCGCTTATCATGCCGACGCTGATAATAAATACAGAGAGTACGATGGTCAGAATTGTGGCGATATACTCAAGCGCCGCTACGATCAGCTTTGAGGTCACAAGCTCCCAAGGAGCAACGGGGAGCGTGTGCATGAGGTAACCTTCGTCGGTAACCATGTTTTTATAGAAACGGTATACCGTATAAATAAAGCAGAATACCGCAAGCCCCATGACCAGCAATATAAATATCATCGTCATGCCGACAAACAGCATCGCGGAGATCGCGCTGCCGGTCTGTCCGCCGGTTCCCGAAATCGTAAATTCCATAACCCCGCGGTATATTGCGGTGTATAAAATGAAAACCGGCAGAAGTATCGCGAATATCCGCGCGCAGCAGCGAAATTCGTATTTTATCAATTTACCGAGCATAATAATACCTCCATGCCGCCCGAAGGCGGCGCAAATAGACATGAAAAAATTTTCGTGTTTTGCTCCGCAAAACAAAAAGCGTTCAGCTTTTTAGAAAAATTAAGCGTGAAAGTGTCCGCGTTTTTTAACCGCCGCTTACTTGCTTTGACCGTACCATTCGATCACGGAAGAAAGGTTTTCGTCACTGACGTAGGAGCCGTCCTTTCGGATAAGCGACAGCATACGCTCGTCCTGTTCAGAGCGAGCCTTTTGCGCTGTCAGTCCCTTTTCAAGTATTTTTATCAATAATTTATTTATTCCGCGGAGCTGCGAGCGTTTCAGTCCGCCCTGTAAGGTAAACAGCGGCAGCTTTTGCGGGATAGTGTTTGCTTTTCTGATCTCCGCCTCCATCGTACCGGTATCGCTGAGCCCGACGGCGCACACGGCGGCAAGCTTGTATCTCCTTGTTGCCTTTTTATAGCCCTTTACAGTGTTGGCAAATACCCAGCCGAGATATATCACGGTCGCTCCGTTACGATATTTTTTTGAAGCATCAGCGAGCGCGCATACCGGCAAGCCCAGCTTTTCGCCGAGCTTTTTGGCGTATTGTTCGGTAAACCCGGTTTTAGAGGTATATATAACGGCTTCAGCCTTCATTTCCGTAACTACTCCCTTCTGACGCCATGCGGCGTTTTGCTCGGTTTATCCCCGGTAAATCGGGAACGCGCTTACACGAATCTGTGTTTCTTTACACGCGGTACACGCTTCGGAAGAGCATATCTATGCTCATACCGTACTGCCTGCGCAACTCTTCGGCGGGACCTCCCAGGATAACGCCGCTTCTGCCAAGGAAAATGACGTCGTCAAGCACGCCCTCGATGTCATAGATAAGATGCGTGGAAAGCACAACGGTAGCGTTTGCCGGCTTGTTTTTGAATATCGTGTCAAGTATGAAATCCCTGGCAGCCGGATCCACTCCGGCTATCGGCTCGTCAAGGATGTACAGATCGGCGTTACGGCTCATCACCATGATGAGCTGTACCTTTTCCTTTGTTCCTTTGGAAAGCGTTTTTATCTTGGCGTTTATGTTTATTCCCATTTTATCAAGCAGGGAAAGCGCTTTTTCAGTGCTGAAGTCCTCATAAAAATCGGCAAAGAAGCCGACGAGCTCCTTTACGGACATCCATTCGCTGAGATACGTCCGCTCCGGAAGATAAGATACCATCGCTTTGGTCTCGGCGCCTACCGGTACGCCGTTTATCCTTATCTGGCCGGCGGTCGGCGTAAGGATACCGCATACCATTTTTATCAGCGTGGACTTTCCGCAGCCGTTTGGGCCGAGCAGTCCGACTATCTTTCCTCTCGGGAAGGTCATGTTCAGGTTCGCCAGTACCTCGCCGGCTCCGTAATTCTTGCTTACGCCGGTGAGCTTGAGAAGTTCGGGAGTATTTGTGTTCATAGCCTTGTATCCCTTTCCTTAATTAAGTATATATTCTGTTTCTTCCAAGCTGTTGCTTTTATTATATCATTACTTGTTTTGTTTGTCAATAGTAATATATATTTAAGGAATCTTAAGAATAAGACCAAGAGAACTTTTTATAAAAAGTTCCCTTAGGATCCTTCAAAAATTTTTCTGAAAGGATAGCGTGAAAGTTAATTAGGTTCAGAGAAGTTTTAGGAAGATTGTAAGAAAACCTTTTTCAAAAGGGTTTCTTACGAAAAAAATTTGAAATGTTTATCAATATATACCTTTTACACAAAGTTCTATTTCCGTTTTGTGGACATTACACAAAAATATTCCGTTCACTCAAGATATTGTGAAAATGACTTGACAAAGACACAATATGTTGATATAATATTAGTTGCCTGTAAAAAACAGCATACGGCGCTGCGTTTGAATACGGGGCTTTAGATATTGGCTGAGCCCGGTTCTTATATATATAAACGGATACGCCGTATTTAACGCATATTATGAAAGGAATGTTGAAAATGAAGATCATCAAAAGAAGCGGTGCAGAGGTGCTTTTTGATCCGGAGAAGATAGTTATAGCAGTTACAAAGGCTAACGAAAGCGTGGTGCCGAGCGCACGAATGACGCCAGTGCAGATAAAGCGTATCGCCGAAGATGTGGAGAGCGCCGCGCAGAACATCAGCCGCTCGCTCGGTGTCGAGGAGATCCAGGACATGGTCGAGGATCAGATAATGAACCAGCGCGCTTTTGACGTTGCGAGAAGCTATATCACATATCGGTATAACCGCGCGCTGATCAGAAAGTCAAATACCACAGACGAGCAGATACTCAGCCTCATTGAGTGTAACAACGAGGAGGTCAAGCAGGAAAACTCAAATAAAAACCCGACCGTAAACAGCGTCCAGCGCGATTATATGGCGGGCGAGGTGAGCAAGGATATCACAAAACGCATACTGCTTCCCCCGGATATAGTGGAGGCGCACGAGAACGGTCTGATCCATTTTCACGATTCCGATTATTTTGCCCAGCATATGCACAACTGCGATCTTGTCAATCTTGAGGACATGCTGCAGAACGGCACCGTCATAAGCGGAACTATGATAGAAAAGCCGCACAGCTTTTCCACCGCCTGCAATATCGCCACCCAGATAATAGCGCAGGTAGCGTCATGTCAGTACGGCGGACAGAGCATAAGCCTTACTCACCTTGCTCCGTTCGTCGATATCAGCCGCCGCAAGCTGCGTATCCAGGTCGAGGAGGAGCTGCGCGAGCTTGGAGACGCGGTAGGTGCGGAGCAGATAGACCGTATTACCGAAAAGCGTCTGCGCGACGAGATAAGAAGCGGGATCCAGACTATTCAGTATCAGGTCGTCACCCTTATGACCACAAACGGTCAGGCGCCGTTCGTCACTGTATTCATGTATCTCGGAGAGGCAAAGAACGAGCGCGAGAAAAAAGACCTGGCGATGATAATAGAGGAGACCCTGAGACAGCGCTACCGCGGAGTAAAGAACGAGAACGGGGTGTGGATAACCCCCGCGTTCCCGAAGCTCATATATGTTCTTGAGGAGGACAATATACACGAGGACAGTCCGTACTTTTATCTTACAAAGCTCGCGGCAAAATGCACCGCCAAGCGTATGGTGCCGGACTATATATCCGAAAAGATAATGCTCCAGAATAAAATAGACAAGAACGGAGAGGGGCACTGTTATACCTGCATGGGCTGCCGCAGCTTCCTTACCCCTTATGTCGATGAAAACGGTCAGCCGAAATATTACGGCAGGTTCAATCAGGGCGTGGTCACGGTCAATCTGGTGGATATAGGACTTTCCGCCGGCGGGGACATGAACCGTTTCTGGGAGATATTCGACGACCGTATGGAGCTTTGTCACAGAGCGCTGCAGTGCCGTCATGAGCGCCTTACCGGAACCGTTTCCGACGCCGCGCCGATACTCTGGCAGCACGGCGCGCTGCTCCGCCTCGGCAAGGGCGAGAAAATAGATAAATACCTTCACGGCGGATATTCCACCATTTCACTCGGCTATGCCGGTCTTTGGGAGTGCGTATACAGCTTAAACGGAAAGAAGCTTACGGAGCCGGAGGGAGAGGCGCTCGGACTTGAGATAATGCGGAAGCTCAACGAGTACACGGCTAAGTGGAAAAAAGCGGAAAATATCGATTATTCGCTTTACGGCACTCCGCTTGAAAGCACCACCTATAAATTCGCCAAGTGTCTGCAGAAGCGTTTCGGTATAATAAAGGGCGTAACTGACAAAAACTATATAACCAACAGCTATCACGTTCATGTTACCGAGGAAATAGACGCTTTCGACAAGCTTGCGCTGGAGGCGAAGTTCCAGGCGCTTTCACCGGGAGGAGCCATATCCTACGTGGAGGTGCCCAATATGCAGAACAATATCGATGCGGTACTATCCGTCATGAAATTTATATACGACAATATCATGTACGCCGAGCTTAATACCAAGAGCGATTACTGCCAGGCGTGCGGCTTTGACGGAGAGATCGGTATCGAGGAGGATAAGGACGGTAAGCTTATCTGGAAATGCCCGAACTGCGGAAATACCGATCAGAGCCGTATGAACGTTGCAAGGCGTACCTGCGGATATATCGGCACACAGTTCTGGAACCAGGGGCGGACTCAGGAAATAAAGGAAAGAGTGCTGCATCTGTAAGTAAAAATCAAAAGGGAAATCCCCTTTGAAACCCTGCTTGTTCTCCTTTAAGAAAAGTTTTTGGGAAGTTTCAGAAACCCTTTTTTCAAAAAGGGTTTCTGAAGAAAGGCACAGTGCGCGATGAATTACGCAGTTATAAAGAAAAACGACATAGCCAACGGTCCCGGGGTTCGGGTCTCGCTGTTCGTGTGCGGATGCCGGCATCGGTGCAAGGGCTGCTTCAACAGCGAGGCGTGGGATTTCGGTTACGGAAGACCGTATACCGCTCAGACCGAGGCGGAGATAATGGACGCGCTGAGTCCGGACCATATTTCGGGTCTGTCATTTCTAGGCGGCGAGCCGTTCGAACCGGAAAACAGGGAGGCGCTTATCGGTCTTGCGCGCTGCTTTCGTAAAACATACCCGAACAAAACCCTGTGGTGCTACTCAGGCTTTACGCTTGAGGAGATACTGGAGGGGGCGCGAGGCGACACTGAGAGCGCCTCGGAGCTTCTGTCATTTATCGATGTACTTGTTGACGGAAGATTTTCCGAGGAGCTGAAGGACGCGTCGCTTCTTTTCCGCGGCTCATCAAATCAGCGGATAATCGACGTAAAAAAAACACTTGAGTCCGGAAAACCGGTATGGGCCGAGGGTGTATGGCGCCGCAGGATGGGCAGCGGGGATATAGACGAAATTTAGATAATCGTCAGATCATACTGTACAATGTATTACCGACGCGGCTCAGAGCTTCGTTTTTTGCATAGGAATAACGGAAGGTGAAAATTCAATGGATAAGGTAACCGTAAGAATAAAAAAGCTGAACGCGGGTGCGATCCTGCCCTCATACGGCTCAGAATACGCTGCGGGAATGGATCTGTACGCGCTGACTGACGGGGAGGTTTCGATAGCCCCCGGGCAGACCGTCCTGATTCATACCGGAGTGGCGACGGAGATCCCGGACGGATACGCCGGGCTTGTGTATGCCAGAAGCGGTCTGGCGTCCAAAAAGGGGTTGGCTCCGGCTAACAAGGTAGGCGTTATAGACGCGGACTACAGAGGAGAGATAATGGTGGCGCTTCACAATCACGGAGCGCTGCCGCAGACGATAGGAAACGGAGAACGGATCGCGCAGATGGTTATTTCTCCCTGCGTAAGGGCTGAGCTTGAGGAAAGCGATGAGCTTTCCGATACGGTCAGGGGCGCGGGCGGCTTCGGTTCGACCGGAACGAACTGAAAATTTATCATTTTTTGTTGCGCTTCATTTGACAATTCGTCTAAAAAACGATCTGCCCCGCTTACGCGGGATGCGCGGCGGAGATATATCTGATCTTTCGGAAAGGAAATTTGACATGCTTAAGCTTTTTGCCTCGGACGTCGACGGTACGCTGCTTATGAACGGGGAAACGGCTCTCGGAGAAAACGCGCAAGGTCTGATATCGGCTTTGCTTTCGGCGGGGGTAAGCTTTGCCGCGGTTTCCGGGCGTGATATCTTCAGTCTGAGAAGGATTTTTAACTTCGCTCGGGAAAAGATATTTTTTGCCGCCTGCGGGGGCGCGATTTGCGTCAGAGCGGGGCATACGCTGTTTTCCCGCCCGGTATCGGCGGAAAGCGTGAGGCGCGCGCTGAAGCAATCCCGTGAAAGCGGGGAAGGCGCTGTCTTCTGTACCGAAAAAGCGCTGTATGTAAACGGAGGGGCGGAGCTTTTCGATTATGTGAGCGAAAGCTCCGGCGGCATGGCGAAGAGGATAAACACTCTGCCGGATATAAAGGAACCGGTATGTAAAATATCATTTTATAGCAAAAACTTCGTTCGGGGGTTAAATGAAACTCCTTTTGACCTGCGTGTTTTCAATGAAAGGAGCGGATGGAAGGAATACATCAACCGCTTCGCCGATAAAGGAACGGCTCTCTCGGAGCTTCAGGCGCGGACGGGCATATACGCCTCCGACACGGCTTCCGCCGGTAACGAAGCGTCGGACGGAGCCATGCTGCTGCGATCGGCATACAGATTCGCCTTTGACGACTCTCTCGCGAACGATACCGGAGCGGTGCGCTTTCACTCCCCCGAGGAGTTATTGAAGCTGACGCTTGATATACTCAAAAATCATTGACGAAAATTGCGGACGGCGTTGCTCCGGACGCAATAAACGAAAAAGGAATGGTCAGGACTATGGCTTTACAGAACAGTGTTATAGAAATAGATATAAACGACGTAAACGCGGCGCACGCAATGGAAAAAGCCGGTCCCTTCAACATAAACACCGGATTGTACATCAGCGTACCTGACAATTATTACGCGGATCTGTATCTTGAGGGAGAGTTCCGCCGTAGGATAAGACCCTGTGTTCGTAAAAAAGTGAAAAGCTTTCTCGGACGCGAGAGCCTTGGGAGAGAGCTTGGCGTGCTGTATGTTAAGAACCGACCGCTTACCGAGATGACGTGGGGAATAGGAAATCTTCCGCTCGTTTACAACATTCTGGGGCGTGAAATGACTCTGAAGGTCGGGGCTAACGGGACATTTCTCGCGGAAATGACCGACCCCGCGGCCTTCTTTCAATATTTCAGCGGCAACAAAAGAGTGATGGATATGACTGAGATAGTTTCCCGGATAACCTCCGCGTTCCGAAAATACGCGTCGGGGGTGCTCGTGAAGCTGTTTATCGATGCGGGAGAGCCGGTTTTGGACACGGATTTCCTGCTTGATGAGACCGTGAGACGCCTTGACCAGGCGATATGCGAGGCGCCTCCGGACGACAGACTGCCGGGGGTAATATTCAGATGGGTAACGGTCAGCAGTATCTGCGTTCGCGAGGAAGACGCTTTGAAGGTGCGGAAGCTGTACCGTGAATACCGGCGTGAGGTGGAGGAAAGGAGCAAAAAGCGCAAAGCGCCGAAAAAAGCCCAGACATAAAATATAACTTACGGACTTCAGGCGTCGTCAGAGGCTTCACTATCCGACCCGCCGCCGAAAAAATCACGTATCTTGTTGAAAAAATTACGTATAGCGTCCGGGATAAGCTCATCCGCCCGCCGTTCGACCTCACCGTAAGCCTCGGCGGCTTCCCTGAATTCCTCGCCGGGGAGATTTATTTCATTTCCCGCCACGCTGACTATCCCGCCTTCCTCTGAGACCCGACAGTCTATCGGGTCTATACCTTTAATTATACAATATCCGTATACTACTACGGCGACTGTCAAAAGCAGCTTCAGCGCTTTTTTTATTATTTTTGACATCATGATCTCCAATACCGCGATCAACGGCTCAAAATCCCCTTTGGGTCTTAAAATCCCTTTAGCGGTTCAAATCCCATTTAATTTTTTTACTGATCAGGTTTGCTGTAACGCGGAGCGCTTACACCGATTGTATTACAGTTCAGCGAATCCGAGCAAAGAGGTGTTTATGGCTTTTGCCACAAGCCCGGCGAGTGCGCTGACGGCGATATCGGTCTCTTTAGGAGTGACGAAAAAATCGGTCTCGTTCTTAAGAAGCTGAGAAAGAGCTTCGGGTATTTCACTGATCCCCGCCTTTTCAAGAGCGTCGCATACCAGCGTCGAGGACTGCACCACCGTGGGTACTCCTACTGATATGACCGGGACCCCCAGCGTGGCAAAGCTGATCTCCTTTCTGCTGTTTCCTACTCCCGAGCCCGGTGAAATGCCGGCGTCGGAAAGCTGTACCGCTGTCGTGAGACGGTCTACGTTTTTCGCGGCGAGCGCGTCTACGCATATCACGTATGACGGTTTAACGGTCCGTACCGCGGCCATGATGGACTCATACGACTCAATTCCGGTCTCGCCCGTAACTCCGGGTGTTATAACAGCCACCGACGTTCCGCCAAGCGAATCGAAGAGCTCCCGTCTTTCTGTACGAAGATGCCGGGTCACGATAAGCCTGTCGGCACAAAGCGGTCCTATCGCGTCGGAGGTTATCTTTCGGTTACCGAGGCATACCGTCAGTACCGGTCCGCTCTTTCCTGCGCCGAGGGCCGATGCCATTTTCCTTATATATCCGGATATGGTCTTCACCGCGCCGTCAAGGCTTATTTTATCAAGAAGCCAAGCCTGTCCCACATGTATCGTAACATAGTGCCCCGGGGTTATGCCGGGAGAATTGTTTTCGGAAACTTCCATTTCGTGTATCCCGAACCCGTTCTCCGTAAACTCGCGGATCTTTATGCCGTTTCCCTTCTTGTCTCCTTTTTCCATTGCCAGGTCTGTTCTTACGAATCCTTCTATCATACACTTCAATGCTTCCTCTTTTGGTTTAATGTTTATGATGACCGCGCCTGTTACCGCCGCACAAGTGCCTTTTGGGCGCTTTTTTGCGTTAATGAGATTTCCGCTCTGTTAACTATCGTTATTTTCTCCGTTATACCGTTGATTATGTATTCAATCTTTAAATCCGAACATGCGCTCCCGCGTAAGTGTGTGTGAATATTTTGTAAATCTTTGTTTGTAAAAATCACCAAAAATCCATCGCGATTATTGTGCAAGAAAATGAAATTTTGATTTTTATAAAAAACAAAAGAAAAAACCATTGCTAAATTAAAAAAATAGTGATATAATACTTTATAAGTTTGCTATCGCGATAGAAAAATAGGAGGAAACTAAATGAAAAAGCTTACAAGAATACTCTGTCTTGCGCTTTGTCTCATAATGCTTTTGCCGAGCATTGTGGCATGCGGCGAGGTGGATCTGTCTTCAGGTGCGCAGATAAATATGTATCTTACGTCTGAGGTATATAATTTCGATCCGGCGTACGCGCATCTTGACAGCAGCGCAGTCAAGCTTCTCAGCCTTATGTATGAGGGTATCATGAAGCTTGACGATAACGGAAAAGTTAAAAAGGCTCTTTGCGATACGTGGGAATATGTAGAGGACGAGGGCATCGACGAGGAATCGGACGAAGATAATACTTATACCATGACCATAACCCTTAAGGACTCCGGCTGGACGGACGGACGCGCGGTGCACGCGGATCAGTTTGTCTACGCATGGAAGCGTCTGCTCGAGCCGGACTTTGACGGCGAGGGAGCGGAATTGCTTTACGACATAAAGGGAGCGTGGGAAAGAAAGAACATGGGTCTCAGTCCGGACGATATCGGACTTTACGCGGACCAGAAGGTGCTTACGATAGAGTTCAAGCATTCCATCGATCCGGACGACTTCCTCAGAAAGCTTACAAGTATCGCGCTCGTACCGCTCCGTCAGGATAAAGTTGATTATTATCATGATTGGTCCAGCGCGAGCACTACAATAGTTACGAACGGTCCATTCTCGCTCGTATCATACTATCCGGGTCAAAGCATGGAGCTCGGACGCAACACATATTACAGGCATGACGTCTCCGACGAGGACAAGGAGCCGAATCCGCTGAAGTATGTAAAACCGTACAGAATACTGATCGATTTTACTCTTAACGCGGAGGAGATGATGCAGCAGTTTGAAAACGGCGAGCTGTTTTATATAAGCGAGCTCCCGGCCTCCAAAGAGATAAGAGAGCAGTACATGGACAGAGTCAAGCTAAGCGATTCGCTATGCTCGCATGTATATTATTTCAACACGACCAAGGCCCCCTTTGACAATCCGACGGTACGTAAGGTTCTGAGCAGCGTTATAAGCCGCTCGGAAATAGTGAGCGAGGTAGTATACGCCACGGCGTCTACGGGATTTGTACCGCCGAACATCAACGACCTGACTTCAAGAGATGATTTCGCCGAAAATAACGCCAATAAGATATCTGCCGACGCAATGTCTATCGAAGAGGCAAGAAACTTACTGAGTCAGGCGGGCGTCAACCCCGCGGACTGCGAGCCGTTCGAGCTTACGGTGAGAGTCAACACATATTCCACGCTGAACGAATCCACCGGTTCTCTTGATATTTATGATCCCTCAATGGGCGGAGACAATATTTATAACACCGTCGACTACGTTGTCGCTCAGATGGTCATTGAAAAATGGAGAGAGCTGGGATTTGACTGCAGCATTAAAGCCGTCAATACCGCGCGCTATAACGAAAGAACCTCAAGCCTTCAGCAGTTCAGAGATACTATGGTGGAATCAGTATACGGAACACACGGAGATGTCACATACGTGGAAAGCACAGAGGAGGATGGAACAATTAATTATGCCACCTTCAATGTCGAGAGAGCGTCCTTCGACGTTATAGCGCTTGACTATCAGCTTCTTGACACTACCGCTTTTTCAGTGCTCTCGGTTTTCGCCGCCGACTATTCCGGCGCGACGCTCGATGAGAATTTCCAGACATACGGTCATATAACAGGATATAATAACGAGGCATACAATACGCTGATAGCCGAGGCGGACGCCGCTCGTATCGCCGGAGATACGGAAATTCTTTCGGCAAAGCTTCATGAGGCTGAGGCGTTACTCCTTGAGGAATGCCCTGTTATGCCCATCTTTGTATATCAGAACGTAAGGCTGGTAAGCAGCAGTCTTTCAAGGTACGAAGAAACCGGATGGGGAGCTCCGATATTCGATAAGGTAAACCTCAAGAACTGGAGGGATCATCTCCCCAATAGCGACGAAACCGCGTGATAACCGCCCTATGTCCGACGAACTATGCCGCTTAATTAAAAGGCATCGTTTCAGCGGATCGGCGCGATTATAGCTATCGCCGGGACAGATCAGATAGACAAGACCGAAAAAGTAATATAAAGGGCAGTTTCCGTGAAGCCAACGCTCCGAAATAGAAGCTTCCGGGACTGCCCCTTTTTCTTTTAATACAGCTTAATTATACATCAGGAAGACGGTAAGGAGTGTGATCTAAACATGCAGGCTCCTCTCAGGGAAAAAAACGATATAAAGATATTTATTTTGTATTTGATGAGAAACGTCGGATATCCTTTGGATTTTCCGAATATTAACGACATAGTGGTTCAGGACGGTCTGGTTAATTATTTTGATTTCGCGGAATGCTTTGCGGAGCTGCTTGAAACAGGCAATATAGAGGAAATAAAAAGCAACGGTGAATCGCTCTACAGAGTAACCGAACAGGGCAGGCAGGTGGCGGACAGTCTGCAAAGCGATCTGATGATGATGATACGCGAAAAAAGCCTCAGAAGCGCACTCAGGCTGTTATCGTTCAAAAAACGCGGCTCCCGTATAAAATACGATTACAAAGAACGCCCTGACGGGGGCTACGATTTTCAATGTATAATAATAGAGGCAAATTCCGAAATCATGAATCTGACTTTCATGGTTGATAATAAGAAGCTGCTTGACAGAATAATATATAACTTTGAAAATAAACCGGAGATCATTTATCGGGGAATCCTTTCGGTTCTTTCCGGAGATATAAATTATCTGATAAATTGATTTGTGAATATTGACCTTTTTGAGCGCTTAAATTTGTGTGTTTTGCTGATGATAATCATTGATTTTTTTTAATACGACAAATTTAAACAGTGTTTTTTTACAAATTTTTACACGCGTTTTTGTTTAAATTGTCATAGGTGATAAAATCATTATAAATTTTTTTGTAATAAACTATTGACAATTTGGTAAATAAAGTATATAATGTGTTTAAGCAAGCAAAGGAACGATAAATATGAGTAAAAAAGAATATGATCAAATAAATATCGGGGACGAGGTCGCTTTCAAGGAGCTTCTTCAGAAATTTGAGCCTCTTATAAGCAGCGAGGTCTCCCTTGCTGTAAAAAGCGCCGGCAATCTTGAAATAGATGCTGACGATATGCGTTCCGAAGCAATGCTTGCGCTGTACAGAGCCGCAATAAGCTATGTGCCCAGCGATAAAGTTACTTTGGGATTATATGCCAAAATATGTATAAGAAACAGGATGATTTCTTATATCAGAAAACAGGTGACTGCCCAGAAACGTAAAAACAAGAATACGGAACACGCTCTCGAAGCTCCGCGCGACGAGGCAGAGGAATACCTGCTTGCGCTCGAAAGCAGTGAAAAGCTGAGAAGAATAGTAGATAATGACCTTACAGATTACGAAAGATCGGTTTTCAGGCTTTATATTCAGAAAAAAAGCTATACGGAGATAGGCGAGGCGCTCGGACGTGACGCCAAGTCCGTAGGCAACGCGGTGTATCGTGTCAAACGAAAAATAAAAAAGCTGTATATGCCGGAATAGAACCGGCATTACATATATGCCCGAATAGCTTAAAACAAAGCACTGTACATGCTTGTCCACGCATTGCAGGATGACGGTGTCAGTCCGTCTGAGGGAACACACATTTTATATTCAAAGCGAGGTAACAACCATGTACGAGGACAAGACTTTAATATGCAAGGACTGTGGTCAGGAGTTCGTTTTTACGGCAGGCGAGCAGGAATTCTATGCCGAAAAGGGCTTCCAGAACGAGCCGCAGAGATGCAAGGCGTGCCGTGATAAGAGAAAAAGCAAGCAGTACTTCACGGTACCGTGCGCCAACTGCGGAAAAGACGCAAGAGTACCTTTCCAGCCCACAAGCGACAGACCGGTGCTTTGCAGCGAGTGCTTTGCGGCGTCTAAAATAAACTGAAAAACACGGCATATAGAGATCATCCACATAAACTTAAACGGTTATTTGGGTAAATACTCCGGACGAAACCCGCGCTTTCATAAGCGCGGGTGTTTATGAAATGGCACAAAGCGCGCCTGAATAAGCTTTAGCTGTTTCGGGCGCTTCTTTGCGCAGACAATAAATACGGATGCTCTGCTTTAAGGGAACTTCTTGAAAGAAGTTCCCTTAACAACCCTCAAGAACTTTTCTGAAGGGAAATAATTAAGCGGCTTTACGATGCCGCATCGAACTTCTCCTGTATTTTTCTTCCGGAGAAATTTTTGGGAGGTTTCAGGAACCCTTTTTTTCAAAAAGGGTTCCTGAGAAAAGTTTTTTATCAGCTTTGTGAAGCAAGGGATACTTTTCCTGAAATTAACTGTTTTTTATTAGTCGTTCTATGTAGTCTATAATCAGCTTTTGTTCCTCTTTGGGCAGCATATTGAATTTTTCTGTTATACTCGTTATCAGCATGTCTTTATTGGTTGGAATAATCTCGCTTGCGGGAACTTCAAGGGCGTTTGCGATTTTTACTAATGTTATTAAAGTGAAATTTCTGCTCCCGCGCTCAATTGAACCTATAAAGATTTCGCTTAAACCGCACTTTTTTGCGAGCATGGCTTGCGTTAATTTTTTTTCCTTGCGTATTCGTCTTATGTTTTCTCTTATTGGTTTCATATCCATGTTTATATACCTCACTATTTTAGGATTCAAATACAATTATAATGATTTTTTCTTTTTTATCTCGTGGAATTCCGTGATTTTGGTTTATTTGCGGAAATATTTAATATAAATTTTCATTATATACATAAAATATCTTTTATATTATGGTAAAAATTAAAAGTATAAAGCTATATTTCAATGTCAGAATGCGGACGGTTTCTCGCTTAAATGTTTTTGCGGAGCAGTACACACGTTGAATGACGGGGCTTCGACCCTTATTGAATAAAATTAAAATTAAAACCGTTTAAAACGATTTTTTAGCCGACTGCGTCGGCATGGAGGAGCACACATGGAAATTAATACAGAAAAACTCGAGAGGCATGAAGCAAGAAATTATTTAAGAGGATTATTGCGCTTCCCGGAGCTGAAAAACAACGAGCTTCATAAAAAAGCAATTGAATATGCGAAAAATCTGCAGATCGCTTATGTAAGAAGCAGTATTAAGCTCAATATTTCCGACGATGAGCTTTACTCACTTATTGAAATATTTTTCCCTTATGAAGCCGAAAACTCTGAATATCGCTTTACGCTTGACGATATGAATGAGTTTGTAAAAAAACGTGAAAATATCCTGAAATAAAAAATAGGGAACTCGAAAAAAGTTCCCTATTTTGTCTTTTCCGTAAGGGGCTGTCGCAATAAGAGCCCCCAAAGAGCAAAAAAGCGGTTGATCTTTACCGAAAGGTATTGAACAACCGCTTGCTTTGTTGTATAATTGAATTACCAAAAACAAAATACAAGAAAGCAAGGATA
>CALYAD010000011.1 GCA_944393415.1 uncultured Clostridia bacterium
CCGCTCTTTTGTCGTCCTTAATATTGCCTCCAACAGAGGCTTTTTTTGTTTTGAATGCCGATCCCTGTGCAAACAGGAATGAGAGAGCTGCCGCTCTCGCATCTTATAATGCTTTTGCGACAGCCCCGAAGGGGGAACTTTTTAAAAGTTCCCCCCCTTAAAATTGTCTTTGACGCTGAAGCTCAGAATGTAGGTCGTCCGCTTAATCGACAGTCCACTGTGAAATATCCTTCCATGTGTATGTCGTTCCGAGAGTGGGACAAGCGGATTCACCGGTAACTACCTTAAAGACCACCGCCATCTTAAGCTGTGTTACGCCCGACGCTTTTACGCACAGCTTTCCGTAGCCTGAACGGCTGGACTCGGCGTAGCCGCCGGAGGGATAGCTGGGATTTGAAACGGTATCTCCCTTGTAATTTTCATCCAGCGACTCGGCGGACATCACAGTGAAGGTCGCGTTCATGTCGGTGACAAGCTCGGCGTAGAGATAAATACCGTTGCGCCTGATAATTGCGCTCTTTCCGTCGTCCGAGACGGTAATATCGCCCTGAGTGTGCGCGAACCACCAGACATCCATTGAGCGGTCAAAGATTGCCTCGTCCTGTATGACAATGGTTGAACGGTTGTCAGTGTAGTACAATCCTCTGATTCCGGATGTCATATACTCATATGCCGGAGACATGTCCACAACTCCTAACGCGGAGTCCTCTCCGCTTTCAAAACGAAGCGCCTTTGAGACAGCGGAGGATATCTGGTCGGGAGTTCCCACTACCTGGTTGTTCGGATCTCCCGTGGTGTTGTTCCACGATGTACCGGCGGGTCTCATAACCAAAGTGTTCTGCCCTTCCGCGCGCTTGCGGTAGTATGACCAGCGATAGGAGCCGAAGTAGCCTTCGACATTGTAGTTCTCGGAGCCGAGCTCGCCGATCATGTAAGTGCCGTCAACGCAGATGACAAAGTTTCCGATGTCAAGATCGCCGTGCGACGCGGCGTTGTCGCCGCCGTGAAGTCCGGTAAATACGCTGCGGTCAACATCCCATGAATCGCGGAAGGTCATTATAGTGTCGAGAGAGTAGTAAGCGTCCTTTGACAGCGTAACGGTATTGCTGACAATATGCGGATTGAAGTAAATAACGTCGTAAAAGCTTACTCCCTTCCAGCCCTCCTCTATCGCCTGGCGGCGTATGGTATTGACGTTGCCGTCGCCGGATTTTACGGCAAACCACGCGGCTATATTGGTATCGGCAGAACCGCTTCCGCCGTCATGGAAGCCCCATGTTGTGTTCATGCTTCCAAGGTAAGTGGTAAAGTAAACGGAATACTCAAAGCCGGGAGACTGATATATTCCATAGCTTGTTCCGCAAGCTTTGTCGAGCGAGGATATGAACGCGTGGGTATAGGTCGTACCGTAGCTCCAGTATCCCGGACCCTCCTCATAGCCTCCGTCCGGAGCGTATACCCACATTCCTTTTTCTATGGCTTTCATGCTGTCAGAAAGAACGGTCAGCACATCGGCGTGAACGTTTTCGGCAGAAGTAGTGTATTTGGTTACGGTGGCGCTTACCGCCGCACCCGCGCCGTCCTGAAGCTCTGTTGCCGTGAAAGCCTGTTCGCCGTGATTTGCCACGGCGGTGGAGTTTGACTTCCATGTGATGGAGTTGTTGACGTTAACAAGGGCAAGTGCCGCCGCCATTATACCGCCGTTACATACTCCGTTCCAGTTGTTGGTGGCGGACGAAAGCGAATATGAGCCTCCGAGAGCGGTGGTGGTTTTGAGCGCAAAACCATAGAGCATGCCCTCTATCGTAGCCCTCTGAGAAGCGGACCAATAATCGTAAAGCCAGTCATAGGCTAAGGCAACCGGATAGGCAAGCTCAGCCGTGTCAAGATAGTGGGAGGGGTGCCAGTCCTGGAAGTGTGAAATCGCCTCAAGCTCCGTCCAGATACGCTGTGCGATAAGTCCGGCGTTTGTCGGTTCGTCAAACTCATAGAGCTTGTAAAGCGTACTCCAGGAGATCAGTCTTGTCATTGCCTCACGCGAGATGCTGAGCAGACGCACTCCGTCGGTTATTTCATAGTTTACGGGGTCGGCGTTATACCTCGAGGAGCCTATACCGTAGCCGCTCTCAAGATTTTCAATGTAGCCTTGGAGAGTGGGATCCATCTTTTTGTAGAAATTCAAAGCGTCAAAATCGTCCTGATTCATCATGAGGTACGGGTGCAAAGCGTCGGAGAAATCCATCAGATCCTCCGCTATCTGCTCGCCTGTGGGACGGACATAGACGCACTCCTTTATGATCTCGTAAATATTGTCGTAATCACTGTCGTGATCAAAAAGATCAGCTGTGTTAGAGAGCACCACAAGTCCCATTATGTCTGTGTAGCACTGTGTGTAACCGAATATGCTCATCAGATCCTGCGCCGCGAGATAAACCGCGCCGCCGTTGACTATCGCCGGGTAGCTGAGAGCCAGCGACTGCCCGTTTACGGTACTTTTGTTACCCTCGGTAAGCTCATAGCTGCTGCCGCCATAAGTAAACTTGAGTGTTTTATATCCCGAGTAAAACGCGGCATCCTCGTCGTTTGCTATAGCCAGCACGTTTGCCGGAAGATAATACACGCCGTCCTTTTCAAAGGCTCTGGTATCGGTGTCATACGGATTGGAAGCGTACAGCTTTCCGTTGACTATACCCGCATATCCGCCTACCGAGAACGCGGCGGCGGAGGACAGCTGCGGAAGCGCCTGTACGGCAGTGATCGCCAGCTCTATGTCGTACATCTTAAACGAAGTGAAGTATACCTTTGTGTCCGTGCTGTTGTTCTGACTCCAGCCGGTGTTTGTCAGACTGATGCTGGTTATCTTATTCCATCCGAAGGGGCTTCTGGTCGCGCTTAAGTCCTGTTTCTTGATGATGATGTGGTTCCAGCCGGCGGTAAGATTACACTTTACCCCGTAGTAATCTATCCCGTCGTTCGTGGGGTTCTCACTGTAAAAGTTGAGCTGGAAGGTAGCGGAACCGTATGTCTGCGGGAGGTAGGCATAGAACTCAAGGGTTTTCCAATCGCTCATGTCCCAAACCGTTCTTCCCGCCGCCGAATCGTATCTTCCGGTATAACGGTAGGTACTCTTGTTTCCCTCGCGTCCGAACTGGTTTCCGACGCTTAGCGAATAGTTTTCGGCGGTGTAGTTCCACCGGAAGCCCTTAGTGTCTCCGTTCGGCGCCTGCTCGGGCAGGGTAACGTTGCTTGCCGAGAAGCGGCTGTCCGCTTCCGCCACCGCGAGATACCACTCTGAGACAGAATCCGTGTGGTGCATTATCATAGACGTAAAGTACACCTTTATATCGGAGCTGTTCGTCTGATCCCAGCCGGCGCTTGTCATACTTACGCTGGTGATCTTATCCCAGCCAAACGGACTTCTTGTAACATAAAGGTCTGATTTTTCGATTATTACATGATTCCAGCCCGCGGACAGGGTATACCTGTTTCCGTAATAGTCTATGCCGTCGGTTGCGGGATTCTCACTGTAGAAATTGATCTGGAAGGTGGCGGTGCCGTACGTCTGGGGAAGATACGCGTAAAACTCAAGCGTTTTCCAATCGGTCATGTCCCAGACAGTGGCGTTCGCGTCCGAGAAATAGCTTCCGGTATAATGATAGGTGCTTCTGTTCAGATTGCGCCCGAACTGATTTACCTTGCTGAGAGTGTAGGTCGAAGTCGAGTAATTCCACTGGAAGCCCTTAGTGTCTCCGTTCGGCGCCTGCTCGGGCAGGGTAACGTTGCTTGCCGAAAAACAGCTGTCAACGCCCACCGCCGCGAGATACCATTCCGGGATCAGCTCTACGTCGTACATCTTCAAAGATGTGAAATATACTTTTATAGCGGTGCTGTTATTCTGGCTCCAGCCGGTGCTTGTCATGCTTACGTTTGTGATCTTATCCCAGCCGAAGGGACTCCTCGCGGTTGAAAACTCCGTTTTTTTGATTATGACATGATTCCAGCCCGCAAAAAGCTTGTACGTTCTTCCGTAATAATCTATGCCGTCGGTTGCGGGATTTTCACTGTAGAAGTTAAGCTGGAAGGTGGCGGTGCCGTATGTGTCCGGGAGATAAGCGTAAAATTCAAGGGTCTCCCAGTCGGTCATGTCCCAGGCCGTGGCATCCGCCGGAGAATAGTAGCTGCCGGTATAGCGGTACGTGCTCTTGTCCGCGTTGCGTCCGAACTGGTTGGCCTTACTGAGCGAATATTCAGAGGTAGTGTAGTTCCACTGAAAGCCCTTGGTATCTCCGTTCGGGGCCTGCACCGGCAGTGTAACGTTATTCGAGGAAAAGCAGTTGTCAACACCGGCTACCGCAAGATACCACGTATTTGCCCTGCTTATATCGTCGGGAACATAAAGACTCTGATACCCGGTATCGAATTCAAGGGTTACGGTCCCGGAGGAGACAGTGTACTCAGAGGCGTCGAGAAGCCTGCCGTTAACGTCTATTCCCACAATGCCGGACATGTCTCCCGTGAGCGTAATGCTGTATACATCTGAGTTCAGGACGGCGCTGCAGGTATACGGGGCGCTGTAATACTCGCCCGCGGCGCGCACTCCGTCCCCGTCGGCCTCAAGCGATATCACCTTATCCGCGGCAGACTTGATAAAGCTAAGCTCCGCGCTTGTGTACGGGCTGTAGGTATTGCTGCCGTTATATATTATCAGATTATCGTAGCCGGATGTAGCGCTTGCGGTCACTCGGTCGTTGTAGGCGCTGTGAGCCACCTCGTATACACAGCGGCTGTTTCCTTCTTCGCTGTAGTCCGAATACAGCTTGACGCTTTTGCCGCTGCTGTCGGTGATCACGAGATAAGCTACCGCGGAATACTTTTCCGTGTAATCCGACGCGGCTATGCCATCAGTGCTTCCGCTGAAATAATAATATCCGTCGGTTTCCGAATACCATGACGACGCGGTAACGTCGATTATGTCGTCCAAGTCATATCCGGCCTCCTCCAGAGCTTCAAGAGTATGATAACCGTAAGTCTGTTCATAATATTCCGTAGGAACTATGAGCAAATGCGCGCTTATTGACGCTCCGAGGCCTGTAATGGAGTTATAATCGGATTTTGAGATCTTCGCCACAAACTGAAGCGAGGTGTCGCCGGATGTGGACATCGAGGCGCCGTCGAGCATATCCAGCTCGATCCCCAGAGCATCCACGGTAACGTCGTTTTCCAGCATTATTACTTCACCGGGATAAGCGAGGAAAGCGCTGCCGCTTTCAGAGGTCACCTTCCAAGCGGTAAACAGCTTTCCTTCAATATCCACGGCATTCGGGATGGTAAGCTGATTTTCGTCTGCAAATCCCGACGAGATAACAGCGTCCCCGTTTTTCACGGTGACCCGGCTTCCTATAAACGCCTGACCTCCGGAAAAATCCACCGCCTCATTGCTTAGCGTCTGACCGAAATATGTTCCCGTCACATTCTGTATTCCGGTAAGGATAATGTTGTCTCTGTAGCAGCGGAGATATGAGCCTTCAACGTAAACGCCGTTGCGGGCGGGAGTCGTCGTGTCAACGCAGACCGGGGCGCTGCCGCTGTATACGTGAACGTTGTCTACCATTACGCTGCCTTCATATCCCTCCCTTGAGGAGAACTGAAGGGTACGGAACTCCTGAAGCTGGTTATCGCCAAGATCAACGGAGGTATTTGAGCAATACGTTATATCGCTTTTTACGAGTATACCGTTTACATATACGTCAAACGTATTCTCTTCCGGGTGGATAGCGGCGCTGACGCGGGTAAACTCCTCCGAAGAAAGCTTGAAGAGATACTCAGTCGTGGAATAGTTCGGAGCGTAAACGTAGCCGTTATTGGTCATCGTCAGCATACCGTTGAATACCGTGGGGCTCGTCCCTCTGTAGATCGTCTGCAGGAAATTGACTGTATACTCAGAACAGTAATCCTCACCCAGACGGTACTCGGCATCATATACCATTTCCAGTCCGTTTGGATTTACCGACGTGCTGTTATTCATGAAAAGGTTTATATAGCAATCCGAGTTTGTTGCGGCGGTCGAGTCCTTGAAGCACAGCGCGAAGTCGCCTTCGCCACGCGCTTCGAGCGAGCCCGACGACGATTTTAATACCGCCATAAGGTATGGGGAGCCTGAGGTTCCCGCGGCGCGGAAGCTTTTTGAGGATGTAAAGCTTGTCCCGGCGGAGGGGATCGCCGCTCCGTCTATGGTGCACTCTCCCACATTCATCGTAAAGGAGGCATATACATTCCTTGAGGACAGGGCGCTGTCGAAGGCGGAGGTCTGCATCGTATCGGCTGTACCGATCGAAGAGTGTCCGTCCTGAACGCCCACATAAGCTCCGGTAGAGTCGAATATATATGTATGGGCGCCGATTTGCTTGGATCCGGTAACGGCTTCTCCGTCCTCATAGTAACGGAAGGTTCCGTTTTCGTTTACCCATCCCTGAGTTTGCGTGTTTGAGGCGAATACTCCTACAAATCCCATTGAAGTCATCGTCAGGATCAGAAGAAACGCCAAAAGTGATTTCAGTTTTTTCTTCATGCTTTTGATAATTCCTTTCTAACGCCGGACCGGCGTTACGCGTTGGTTTCCTTCGGTGTTTTCGGGCAGCGTTATAAACAGAAAACATCGAAGGCAAGGAACATTTGTCCTTTTCCGCTTCTGATAACTGTGTAAGTCGGAGGGTATGTACAAATACGTTTTTTATTGATTGAATTTTTCTTTACGTCATAGTTTTTACCTTGTTTTCTTTTCCGAAAACACCCTTTCCCGTTTATTTTGCCGGAATGGTCCTCTCTCGTTTGAAAGCCCGCAAAAAAACCGCTTTCACTCCGGTAGGACTTTTTTGTTGAAGCATCCCTCTTTTCTGACACATCCGCTGAAGTTTTCTTTCGTTGTTTGACAAAGCCGTACAAGAGCCGTACGGAAGGCGTTTAGGCGTAAAAAAGCTCCGTACATGACCGCGTCACAGCGCGGTCATGTACGGAGACAAATATTTATTTGTGTATCCGGAACGCAAAGCGTATAAGGCACAGGTAAAAGAGGTAGGATAAAAGCGGTATCCGTACCCTGAATATCCTGTTTTTGTTACCGTGAAAATCAATGTCCGTTTCATATCAATGGTCCTTCCTTTCTTTCGCCGGATTAATTTTCCGGCTGAGTACCATCCTTATTAACGCTTTTTATAAAATGGGAATTACTGTTTTATGGGCAACTATATGGATATATCTGTATATATTATACACTGCGTTCCTTCATTTGTCAATATATTTTTGCCATTTCTTTAAAATTTTTTTCATAATGTTATAAAATTGATGTAATAGAACCAAAAAACTTCTAAATATATATAAAATTTTCCGTAGATTAATTTTTACGAGAGAAAGCTCGGAACGAGCTGTCTGAAAGCTTTTTTAGCCTAAAAGCAAAAAGGCTGATAACGGTCCATACAGCCGACCTTTACCAACCTTTTGATGATATAATCAATACTCCGAAAAAAATTTTCAGAATACAGACTGTTTTTTATTTGTAGGTTTTATCCTGCCGCCTTACGCGGAAAATGAGCCCGATCAACGCGCGGCCGTTGAATGGGATAAGGGGGTAAAGATAGCTTCTGCAGCCCTCTATGCTTTTATTGCTCACAATAAGGAGCAGCATAACCGCCGTTCCTATGATGATCCCCCAACCGCCTAACAGATAGGCAAGCACGAGCATCAGCATACGCATGAATTTTATCGCGTAGCCAAGCTCGTAGCTGGTCTGCGTAAAGTTGGCTATGGTAACAAAGGCGGTGTAGAGTATTACGTCCGGCGAAAACCATCCCGAGCTTACCGCGAAATCACCGAGGATCAGTCCGCCCACAATACTCAAAGCGCTCCCGAGTACGTCAGGCGTATTGAGTGACGCGAGCCTCATGCCGTCGATGGCGAACTCGATTATAAGCAGCTGCCAGAAAACCGGTATCCCCGATTCCTGTGAAAGAGCAAGAAAATGCAGCCAATTCGGGAGAGAGTCCATGTGATCAAGTAACCAAAGCCAAACCGGAGTCAGATATATGGAGAAAATATATACCGAAAACCTCACTATCCTTAGATAGCTTCCGGTAAGAGGCGGAAAGCTGAAGTCGTCCGTCTCCTGAAAAAAATCAAATATAGATGTCGGCAGTATCATGACCGCAGGCGAGTTGTCGCACATTATCAGCACGCTTCCTTCGAGCAGCGAAGCCGCCGCGGCGTCGGGTCTTTCGGTATAGCGTACCTTTGGGAAAGGATTATACCATCTCTTTTTGATGAGCGCTTCACAAAGAGTTTCGCACTGGAAGTTCACCGATCCGAGCTTCAGATCCTTTAACTGCTTCTTCAGATTTTCCACAAGCTTTTGATCCGCCAAACCGTCAATATAGCACACGCACACATCGGTTTTTGTGCTTTCACCCACTATGCATACCGAAAATGTTAGTCTGGGGTCACGTATACGTCGGCGTATAAGCGCGGCGTTCGGCTGCAAGGTCTCTCCGAAGCCATCTCTCGCGCCTCTCAGGACCTTGTCGTTTTCCGGCTCCTCCACTCCTCTGACGGGCATGTTTCTCATGTCCATCATTATCGCCTCGGCGGAACCCTCCGCTATAAAACAGGTCATACCCGCCAGTATGGCCTTTATTATTTTTTCAATTTCACCCGAGGCGGACGCCTCGACGAACGGTACCGTGGATTCCTCAAGCCTGATATCGTCGGCATTCAGGCAATAACGCATGAAATCCTGTACGACCTGCCCGTTTGCAAAGCCGGCAACATAAAAAAACGCGCATCTCTGACCGTTTTTGGGGGTAAGTATCCGTTTGACCAGGTCAAAGCTCTCCGATGTCCGCATTATGCTGTCTATAAGCGCGACATCACTGTCAAAATCCCCGGATAATTTATTGTTATCCATCAAAATGATCACTCCGATCAAGTTATTATTATTCGTTATTATTGCTATAAAATAAAAAAATATGTATATCGGGATTAAAATCGAAATATATGATTGACTTTTTCGGAAAAATATGATATCATAAAAAGTGTATAATCATTTCAGATAAAAAGGAGGACGGCAATGAACGGACAGGAGTATGGAGATACCGGACTTGTTAGCGCAAGCGAAACTGTATTTGAAATTGTAGAGGTGGGTTCCCGTCCCGCCGTCCGTTCCTCAATAGCGGAAAACGGCGTGATCTTTCTCTGCATGATTTCGGGAAAGCTCAGGGTGTACGGAAATTCGATGGAAAAATTTCTTACCGAGGGAGAATGCCTGGCGGCGGATCTTACAAAAGGCTACCGATTCATTCAGGTAAGCGATGAAAGCTGCAAAGCGCTGTACGCGGTGGTAAACGGCAGACTTGTATATGACCTTATGATCCTTTATGGAATTTCGGATTTTATGAGCGTGAAGGCTCCCGAAATATCAGAGGCGATAACCGAGATACATCGTTACTCTGCCAGCACCGAGCTGAGCCATAAGGATAAACAGCTTGAATGTATGCCGCATTTTCTCCGGCTGATAACCAAAATGCATCGCGCGTCCATGCTCGGAGGAAGAAACGTCCAAAGCACAGTCGCGATGATACGAAGCCACATAGACGGTCACCTCGAGGGGAAGCTTACGCTGGAAGAGCTGTCTAAAATGTTTTTTGTCAGCAAAACCCAGATCTTCCGCATGTTTAAGGAAACCTACGGAATAGCCCCAATGCAGTATTTTCTGCAAAGGAAGATAGATCTCGCTAAACATATGCTCGCGGACAGCGATATGCATATATCAGAGATAGCGGAGGCGCTGTCCTTTACGGACGCTAAGCATTTTTCAAAAACCTTCAAAAAATATGCCGGTGAGCTTCCGCGTAATTACCGCAGAGAGGCAAAATCCGAAAAGCTGAAAAAAGCCGCGTCCGGGGATAAAAAATCCTGATATGACATCCGAAAGCAAAACCGTAAAATTCAGCCGCCTTTTCGACTTCCGCGACGTAAATACCGGAGTGATATGCCAAAGGCAGCGCAAAAAGCAAATCAGGCGTTAGAAAGGAATGGTCACAGCCATGAATTATCAGGAAGAAGCTCTGAAGCTCCATAAAAAACTCAGGGGAAAGCTGGAGATAAAGCCCCGCGTCGCCGTTAACGACCGCGAATCGCTTTCGCTGGCGTATACGCCGGGGGTAGCTCAGCCTTGCCTTGAAATTCAAAAGACACCTTCTCTTTCCTTTGAGCTTACGCGCAGATGGAACACGGTAGCGGTAATTACGGACGGTACCGCGGTACTGGGTCTCGGCGACATAGGTCCCGAGGCGGGAATGCCCGTGATGGAAGGCAAATGCGTGCTATTCAAGGAGTTCGGGGACGTGGATGCCATACCGCTCTGTATAAGGTCCAAGGACACGGACGAGATAGTCAGGACCGTTTCGCTGCTTGCCGGAAGCTTCGGGGGAATAAACCTTGAGGATATATCAGCCCCAAGATGCTTTGAGATCGAAAGGCGCCTGAGGGAGATATGCGATATTCCCGTTTTTCATGACGACCAGCACGGTACCGCGGTGGTGGTGCTCGCGGCAATAAAGAATTCTCTGCGGCTGGCCGGAAAAGACATGGGCGGCATCAAGGTCGTTATAAACGGAGCCGGCTCAGCCGGAATAGCGATCGGCAAGCTTTTGCTCGACGCGGGGGTGAAGGATCTGATACTTTGCGACCGCTTCGGCGCTATATGCGAGTGTATGGATTGTCTTAACCCCGAACAGAAGATAATGAGTGAAAGAACCAATCCGCGCAGGATAACCGGCAGGCTTGACTTGGTCATGAAGGGCGCGGATGTGTTTATAGGGGTCTCCGCTCCCAATGCGGTAAGCCGGGACATGATAAGCTCGATGGCCGACAAGTCCGTAGTTTTCGCTATGGCAAACCCCGTACCCGAAATAATGCCGGATGAGGCGAAAGCGGCGGGGGCGTACATAGTCGGAAGCGGCAGAAGCGATTTTGCCAACCAGATAAATAATGTTTTAGCGTTTCCGGGAATATTCCGAGGAGCGCTTGACGCCGGGGCCTCTGAGATAAACCGTGAGATGCTTCTCAGCGCCTCCGACGCGATAGCCGCAACGGTAAGCGCCGACGAGCTTACTCCGGAATATGTTATACCCGCCGCCTTCGACAGACGGGTACACAGAGCGGTTGCCGAGGCGGTTGCCGGGTGCGCTGAAAAGACCGGAGTCGCACGGCGCGTATAAACGACTTTACGATATCCCGAAATTAAAGCATTATAAGGCAAAAAGACTAAATGACGTCTTGTTTGGGATGAGGACGCGCCGTTTTAGCGTACGCGTCGGCCGAAAAGCGGGAGATCCCATAAATCATAAACCACTAACTATAACTTTCACGGGGGAAAAAAGATGTACTACTCACAGATCAGCAAGGAACAGTTGAATGACGAATGTCGGGCGCTCAGGGCGCAATATGATGAATTGGTAAAAAAAGAGCTTAAGCTTGATATGTCAAGAGGAAAACCGGATACCGAGCAGGTGAGCCTGTCCGACGGTATTCTGGAAACGCTCAGATCGGGCGGAGACTGCATCAGCGAAAACGGTACCGACTGCCGGAATTACGGTGTTCTGGACGGACTGCCGGAAGCTAAAAAGCTTTTTTCCGATATACTCGATATACCCCCTGAAAATATTTTGGTCGGCGGATGCTCAAGTCTCAGTCTCATGTATGACGAGGTAGTCCGCGCGATGCTGTTCGGGGTCGCTGGAGGAAAGCTCCCGTGGAGCGCTCAGGGAAAAATAAAATTTCTCTGCCCTGTTCCGGGGTATGACAGACATTTTGCCATATGCGAGCACATGGGCATCGAGATGATAAACATTCCCATGGGCCAGGACGGCCCGGATATGGACATGATCGAAAGGTATGTTTCGGAGGACGAAAGCGTCAAAGGAATCTGGTGTGTTCCAAAATACTCCAACCCCGAAGGAACGGTATATTCGGACGAGACCGTCCGCAGGTTCGCCGCGCTTAAGCCCAAAGCCGACGATTTTCGCATTTTCTGGGATAACGCCTACGCCGTTCACGATCTTTACGGAGAAATAAAGCTTGCGAACCTTTTCACGCTTGCCCACGAGTACGGAAACGACGACCTGCCGATCATTTTTACGTCAACCTCCAAAATATCTTATGCCGGAGCGGGACTGGCGGCTATGGCGGCGTCAAAGGCTAATATAGATAAAACAAAAAAATCACTCGCCATTCAGACAATAGGCTATGATAAGCTCAATCAACTCCGTCATGTAAAATATTTCAAGAACGCCGCGGGCGTAAATGAGCATATGAAAAAGCATGCCGCCCTCCTTCGTCCGAAATTCGAGGCGGTCATCAGGGCTTTCAGGGACGAGCTCGGACCACTTGGGGTAGCGTCATGGAGCGAGCCGAGGGGCGGATATTTTATAAGTCTGAATGTGGTTCCGGGCTGCGCTAAGCGCGTATACGAGCTCGCGAGGGGCGCCGGGGTTACGCTGACGACTGTCGGAGCGACCTTCCCGTACGGTATTGACCCGCTTGACAGAAATCTGAGAATCGCGCCTTCCTATCCGCCGGTATCCGAGCTCAAGGAAGCGGTACACGTTTTATGCCTTTGCGTCCGGCTTGCCGCGGCAGAGCGCGCCTTATCCGAAAAATAATCCGGGAAAGCTTATCCCCAAAAGGGGTTATAACGGAAACAGCTTAAAGGGGGAACTTTTCAAAAAGTTCCCCCTTATGATCACCCTCAAAAGCTTCTCTTATAAGGATATGTATGTGTATCAGAGATTTCTCTAAAATCATTTGTTTATCTTACCCACACGGTTACGACGCCGTCCACATAGTGCCAGTAGTTGCCGTCGCCGGTGGGAGGGGTTTCACTGTAATAATACCTTTTGGCTGTGGTGAATTTATCATTTTTTATGTCAATAGCCATATTATTCCATTCGCTTTCGTTTCCCTCGTAGTATACGCTTGAAATCGAAGGACACCCGGCGAACACTGAGGAAGCGATAACCGTAACGGTGTCAGGTATAGTAATACTCCTGAGCGATATGCATTCTAAGAAGGCGTAGGAGTCGATGTTAGTCAGCTGAGAATCTTTACCGAATCTTATGCTTCTGAGTGATTTGCAATTTCTGAATGAATATTTTTCTATAGCGGTTACGCTGTCAGGTATGTATATATATGTCAGTGATATGCAATTTTCAAATGTATTAATGGCTACGCGGGTGACTTCGTCGGGAATGATCAGGCTTTCCAGAGAATCGCAGTCCGCGAATGCGAATGATCCGATAGTTGCCAATTTGCTGTTTTCGGCAAAGTCAACATGTATAAGCAGCTCGCAATTTTGAAAAGCAAACTCACCGATGACGGTTACGTTTTCGTTTATTTCTATGCTGCTGAGCGAAATGCAATTTTGAAAAGCAAACTCGCCGATGTCGGTTATGTTTTCGTTTATTTCTATGCTGCTGAGCGAAATACAATTTTTGAACGCGGAATTACGAATGCTTGTCACACCGTCAGGAATGGTTATTTTCATAAGGCTGCCGCAGCCTGCAAATACAGACTCTCCTAAACTTGTCAGCTGACTGTTTTCGCCGAAGCTGACGCTTAACAGTAGATTGCAATTCCAGAATGCGGAATCTCCGATGCTTATAACATTGTCCGGTATTATTATACTTTCAAGAGATTGGCAATTAGCGTATGCAAAATCACCGATGTATTCAAGACTTGAATTTTCACTAAATTCCACACTTGTAAGCGAATTGCAATCTTTGAACGCGGAATTACCGATGAATTCCAGAGAGGAACCGTCACCGAATCCTACGCTTATAATCGATTGGCAATTATGGAACGCATAGTCGCTTATGGCGGTAACGCTGTCAGGTATATTTATTTTCTCAATTAAGCCGCAGTTTTCAAACGCGTTTTTACCGATAAGCTTTAGCTGACAGTTATCACCGAAGCTTATGCTCGTTAGTTTCTCACAATTATAAAACGCGAACTCATCAACGACCGTCACGCTGTCAGGTATCATTATACCTTCCAGCGATACACAGTCTGAAAATGCATAAGGACCGATACTCGTCACGCTGCCATCTGATGGAATCATGCTGTTTTTACACCCCGCGATCAACTCCTTGGTATCGGTTTTGATGATACAGTTTCCTTTTGAATAATATACAGGATTGCTGTTTTCAACGGTAATATTTTCGAGTGAAGCGCAAAAAGAGAAAGTTCGGGGGTTGATTTCGGTTATGCTGGCAGGTATCGTTATATTGTTAAGAGAATCGCAATCAGCGAAGACAGCCTCGCCGATAACCGTCAGCTGACTGTTTTCGTCGAAGCTAACATTTTTAAGTGAACGGCAATCAGAGAACGCGTAATTTCCGATCTTTTTCACTCTATCAGGGAGTGTTATACAAATAAGAGAGTGGCAATTTGCAAAGGCGTAATCACGAATGTCAACTACGCTGTCGGGTATCGTTATATTTTGGATAGAGTCACAGTTAAAAAACGCGTAATTTCCTATGTTTATAACGCTGTCAGGAATGTATATGCTTTTAAGAGAGTGGCAATATGCGAAAGCGTTATCGCCTATTCCCGTTACACTCTTTGGTATCGTTATATTATCAAGATATCGGCAGCCTGAAAACACAGAATCACCGATACTTGTCAAACGGCTGCTTTCGCCGAAGCTAACTCTTGTAAGTGAATTACAGCTTGAAAACGCAGAATTTCCTATGCTTGTAACATTATCAGGAATCGTTATATTTTTTAGAGAATCGCAGCTGCTAAACGCGTAATTTCCGATATCCGTAACACTTTCCGGTATTTCTATGCTTGAAAGTGAGACGCAATAATAAAACGCATAATCACTTATGCTTGTCACTCCGTCGGGAATAGCTATACTTTCAAGTGTCCCGCAATCCGCGAATGCGCGATCGCCGATGTTTATTAATTGGCTGAATTCACCAAAGCTTACGCTTGTAAGTGAATTGCAGCTGCTAAACGCTTTCTCGCCGATACTCGTTAATTTACTGTTTTCACCAAAACTTACGCCGGTAATCGAGCTGTACTCAAACGCGGATTCGGCAATGGCAGTAATATCGTCCGGAATGACTAAACTAACAGGTAAGCTGCAACCGTAGAACGCGTACTCTCCTATGCTTGTAACGCTGCCGTCGTCGGGGATGATACTGCTTTTACACCCTGCGACCAATTCCTTTGTTTTGGTCTTGATAATACAATTTTCTCTTGAATGAAAAACGCGATTACCGCCTTCAATATATATTTTTTCAAGCGAGTCGCAGACAGAAAACGCGCCTTTTCCGATGCTGGTTACGTTTTTTGATATAGTTACTTGTTTAAGAGAATCACAGCCGGAAAATGCGGTATCGCCTATGGCGGTCACGCAATCGGGAATATATATTTTTGTCGCCGATCTATCCTTAACGCCCGTTATCGTGCAGGAATCCTGTGCTGTAGTATAATAAAAATTTTTCATTGCGGGATAATCCTCCGGGTCTAAGCTGCCTCTGAAATTGCCGCAGAAAGTGATCCCGAACGCACAGGCTATGACGCAAAGCGTCGCAGCCAATATTATAACCGTACGTTTTTTCATATTAATCACCTCATGTCGCCTTTGGCGACTAAAAAACCGTTATAATCGGTTTTTAATAGATATGAATAATTTTCGTGCTTAACAAATACTCACAAGGTGAGTATTTGTTAAGCAAAAGTACTATGTAATTTGAGCGTGAAACTATCTGCATTATGATGCGATCAGATTGATCTTTCACGCTATGACCATCCCTTCTCGATACGGCAGCGTTTATTATCCGCGCCGCGAAAGCAGAGTTTAGCCTCGTAAGGCACTTATATTTGATGTACATCTATACTATACAATATATTAAACGAAAAGTCAACACAATAAATAAAAAAGAGGATATATAAAACCGTTTTTCACGCCTCCGGTCGGTAGAGCCGCGAGATATAAGTTCAATTTTTGAGTTATCATTTTAATAAATAGGAGAGGGAATTCAGCGTGAAAGAAATACTACATCGAGTCAGAATGCGGACGGTTTTTGTTATGCAATGCAGCCGCCTGCGGCGGCATGGGAGATCAATATCAAAAAAGGAGTTGGCTCAAAATTCAGCATTTGAGCCAGCTCCTCATTATAAAAGCCTGTGGAAAATATTATTTTGAAGCCTCTTCGACAGCGACCGCTACCGCAACGGTGGCTCCGACCATCGGGTTGTTGCCCATACCGATAAGTCCCATCATCTCAACATGAGCGGGGACAGAGGACGAGCCGGCAAACTGTGCGTCGGAATGCATGCGTCCCATAGTGTCGGTCATACCGTAAGAGGAGGGACCCGCCGCCATATTGTCGGGGTGAAGCGTGCGTCCGGTTCCGCCTCCGGAAGCGACGGAAAAATATTTCACACCGTTCTCGTTGCACCATTTCTTATATGTACCCGCAACCGGATGCTGGAATCTTGTGGGATTGGTGGAGTTTCCGGTGATGGAAACGCCGACGTTCTCGAGCTTCATTATCGCGACGCCCTCCGGAACATTGTCCGCTCCGTAGCACTTGACCTTCGCGCGGTCTCCTGAGGAAAACGCCGTTTCGCTTACTACCTTTACCTCCTCGGAGTAGGGGTCGAATTCCGTTTTCACGTATGTAAAGCCGTTAATTCTGGAAATTATGTACGCGGCGTCCTTACCGAGACCGTTGAGAATGACCCGCAGAGGCTTTATTCTTACCTTATTTGCGTTGAGAGCGATCTTAATAGCACCCTCCGCTGCCGCGAACGACTCATGTCCCGCAAGGAAGCAAAAGCACTCGGTATCCTCTGAAAGCAGCATTGCCCCGAGGTTTCCGTGTCCGAGACCGACCTTTCTGTTTTCCGCGACCGAGCCGGGAATGCAGAAGCTCTGCAGTCCGATTCCTATTGCCGCGGCAGCGTCGGCGGCCTTGACGCAGCCCTTCTTTATGGCTATCGCCGCTCCGACCGTGTATGCCCAGACCGCGTTTTCAAAGCAGATAGGCTGTGTGGAGCGGACTATCTGATCGACGTCTATTCCCTTAGCCGCCGTGATTTCCTTACATTCGTCGATGGAGGAAATACCGTATTCCTTAAGAACGCCGAGGATCTTCGCCTCGCGTCTCTCATATCCTTCAAACTGTGCCATATGCGTTATTCCTCACTTCCATTACTCTTTACGCGGGTCTATGTACTTTACCGCCTCGGCAAAGCGTCCGTATGTACCCTTGGATTTCTCGTAGGCCTCGTTCGGCTCCATGCCCTTTTTGATAAAGTCGGTCATTTTGCCGAGTGAAACGAATTCGTAGCCTATAACCTCGTCGTTTTCGTCCAGCGCCATCCTTGTGCAGTAGCCCTCGGTCATCTCAAGATATCTTACTCCCTTTGCGACTGTGCCGTACATAGTTCCCACCATAGAACGCGCTCCTTTGCCGAGGTCCTCCATTCCCGCGCCTATGACAAGTCCGCCCTCGGAAAACGCCGACTGCGTTCTGCCGTACGCGATCTGAAGGAAGAGCTCTCTCATAGCGGTGTTTATCGCGTCGCAGACAAGGTCGGTATTAAGCGCCTCGAGTATGGTTTTTCCGGGAAGTATTTCCGCCGCCATAGCGGCCGAATGCGTCATTCCCGAGCATCCGATGGTTTCGACCAACGCTTCCTGTATAACACCGTCCTTAACGTTGAGCGAAAGCTTGCAGGCACCCTGTTGAGGAGCGCACCAGCCCACTCCGTGAGTGTATCCGGAAATATCCTTTACCTCTTTTGCCTGTATCCATTTTCCTTCCTCCGGAAGCGGCGCCGGACCGTGATCCGGACCCTTTGCGACCTTACACATATGCTCGACCTCAGCCGACATAGCGTAATCGCACCTGAATTCATTGCTCATACTTTATACTCCTTTGAAAAATTGCGGAAAACCGCTTCTTTTACTGTTTATATCGTCTCCGGCGCGCCTGATTGCGGCGCCCCCGCGAGCTGATAACATAACGACTGAGACATCTGACCGGTCACATAAGCGCGAGAGCCGCGTTATACATCTCGCGTATTTCTCTGCGGCGAAGCTCCGCCAGACCCTCCATTTCGTGAATCTCCGCGGCGGAGAAACGGTCAAGGTCTCCGATTTTCAGTTTATTTTTATACATCTTGTCAAGCGTGAGCGCGAAGTTGATTTCAAAGGCTACTATTTTCGCGTTGCGCTCGCAGACGACGAGATTTGATTTGCCCTCAAGCAGCAGCTTTACTGCCGCCTCACCCATTAAAGAGGCCGCGAGACGATCCCGCAGAGTGGGGGAGCCGCCGCGCACTATGTGCGCCAGACGAACGAACCTTGCCTCGACTTCCGTCTTTTCTTCTATACGCGCGGTGAGCCCCTCACCGTACGGCTTTCCGTTTTCATCCTTGACACCCTCTGCGACTATCACGACAAAGCTCCTTCTCCCGGAGGCTCTTGCTTTGATTATCCTTTGCATCATCGCGTCCTCGTCAAAGGGTATTTCCTTTATAACGATGCCTATCGCGCCTGTGGCGATACCTGACTGAAGCGCGATGTAACCCGCGTCCCGTCCCATTACCTCAACAACGGAGCATCTGGCGTGGGATTCACAGGTATCTCGCAGTCTGTCAACGCACTCGAGAACCGTATTCATGGCGGTATCGAAGCCTACTGTGTAATCCGTTGCCGTTATATCGTTGTCGATAGTACCGGTCAGACCTATTGTCGGCATGCCGTGTGCGGTAAGGTCGTTGGCGCCTCTGAAGGTGCCGTCTCCTCCTATTGCGATTATACCGTCGATTTCGTGATCCCGGCAGGTTTTTAACGCTTTTTCCATACCTGACGGTTCTTTGAATTCCGCCGCCCGCGCGGTATAGAGCACCGTACCGCCTTTACCGATTATATTTGATACGTCGCTTTCTGTGAAGGCGACAACATTACCGTCCATCAGTCCCTGATAACCGTCGAATATCCCGAGAGTTTCCACTCCGGCGGCGTTCGCTGCCCGCGTAACGGCCCTTATTACCGCATTCATGCCCGGAGCGTCCCCGCCTGAGGTCAAAACGCCTATTTTCTTAAACTCCATCTTGAATTCATCCTTTCACAGTATATCGAAGTAAAAAACGACATACTAATATATGATAAAATCGTTCCGTCAGGTCCGATATTTCTGAGCTTTGAGAAGCGGATCCGGAATAAATTGGCTTGAATTCCGAAAACAGCCTTTCAAAATAATATGATAATACTAAATTTAAAAAAATGCAATAGGTAAATCGATATATTTTCGATTTTTTCACAATTTAACAGTAAAATAGGCACGATCACCGCTAAATAAGCGATTTTTTAAACCCTTCAAAAACTTTTAATGAACGCAGAAGTTTCCGGATACCGCTTGTGAGAATTTTTAACAAATATTCGTAAAACCATCATATGACCGTCACATATGAAGCTTATAATTACTATAGATATAATAATCAAAATAAGGAGTGCGGAAAGTGCGAGCTGTCCGCGTATACTCCCATCGGATTTCGGCTTAAAACATTGACGGCGGAGCCGAAACCCGAAAGATCACAATTAATATACCCTTAAAGAAAGGAAATAATCCGTGAATAAGTTTGATAACGACAAATATACCGGTCAGCCCGGACCGGGAGATCGCCAGACAGTGAATGAGCGCGGCGGCGCGGGAAATAACGAAGCCGAACGGCTCAACCGTGAGCTTTTTTCTCAGATGGGTAAGGAGCTGAGCACAGCGGCAGCGGCGGAAAAAAGGAACGACAGATCAACAAAGAGGCTTCTGATCTCGGCCGTGGCAGTGATACTGCTTGTTGTGTCCGCGTTTTTAGGGGCTTTCTACGGTATGGCGTGGGTCTGCCGGACCGCGATCGTAAAGGATTCGGATTTTCTTCAGAGCCTGATCCTGAGCAATTCCGGAATAACGGTAAATCGAGCGGAGGTCGATTATATTTCCGGATCGTATGTTTCGGATACGATAGAGCTGGCGGACAAGGTGCTGGAAAGCACGGTAGAGCTTCGTATAATGACCTACGACGAGGAGACCCGTACCTACACCGAGGTCTCAAACGGAAGCGGGGTCATCATTTCCTCCGAAGGGCTTATAGTTACTAATTATCATGTGGTCTACGGCGCGCAGGTAGTTAACGCGGTGCTGAAAAACGGCGATTCTTATCGGGCCGAGGTGCTTCATCTCGATGAGCTGACTGACCTTGCGGTGGTAAAAATAGAGCCGGATACTCCGCTTACCCCCGTGACGCTCGCGGACTCCGATAAAGCGGTTCCCGGTCAGCAGGTTGCGGTGGCAGGCAATCCGCTTGGCATAGGACTTTCCGTTTCTTACGGTTATGTAAGTCACGCAAACCGGGATATTCATGATCAGGGCGGAAACTTTATTCAGGTAGACGCTTCCGTCAATCCCGGAAACTCGGGCGGCGGACTTTATGACGCGCAGGGTAATCTGCTCGGTATCATCACGGCGAAGGCGAGCGGTGAAAACGTCGACGGAATAGGATACGCTATCCCGACCAATCGTATGCTTACGGTCGTGAACGATCTGCTTAAGTACGGATATGTTAAGGGGCGTCCCGCTCTCGGCGTAACGGTAGTCACGGTTTCGGTATCGACGTGGGAATATTTTAATCAGAACGAGCTTAACGGCTATCTTGGGGACAGAAAGTACGGAGTATATATAATTTCCTCAAAATACAATACGGATATACAGCTCGGCGATCGTATCGTCTCCTGTAACGGTAAGACCCTAACGGTAAAGGAGGAGCTCACAAGCATTATCAGCGGATTTAGTGTCGGGGACAAATTGACGCTTGTTATTGAACGTCCCATAAGGCAGAGCGACGGTACCTTTGAATACGAGACGTTTGAGACGGTATGCGTCCTCCAGGAGCGCGATTGGGCGGATACCCAGCCTCAGGAGTGAGAAATAATAACTTGTAATGCGGCGGATAAAATTATGGCTGAGAAATATCGGAAAAAAATACTGATTGTGGACGATGAGCCGCAGATACGGGAAATAATCGCTAAGTACGCGGCCTTCAGCGGTTATCTTACGGATGAGGCGGAGAACGGGATGAAGGCAGTGGAAAAATGCCTGGCGACCGGATACGATCTCATAATCATGGATATAATGATGCCGGAGCTCGACGGCTTTTCCGCTTTGCGGGAAATACGAAAGACCTCGTCTGTCCCGGTGATCATGCTGTCGGCGCGCGGCGAGGATTACGACAAGATAAGCGGCTATGAACTTGGCGCGGATGATTATGTAACAAAGCCTTTTTCGCCTAAGGTGCTGATGCTTAAGTGCGAGGCGATTTTCCGCAGATATGACGGTACCGGAGGCGCAAAGCCTCCGGCGTACGAAAGCGACGGACTTGTGATAGATATAAACGCGCGTATAGTCACCGTGGACGGCGTAAGGGCGGAGCTTTCACCCAAGGAGTACGACCTGCTGTTCTATCTGGTGGAAAACAGAGGCGTGGCACTGTCGCGCGACCGTATAATCACCGCTGTATGGGGGTACGATTATTACGGCGACGAACGAACCCTGGACACGCATATCAAGCTCCTCAGGAAAAGTCTTGGGCGTCACAGCGATAAAATCGTAACCTTACGCGGACTGGGGTACAGATTTGATTGATAATAAATGTTGTTCAGGGAACTTTTTGAAAAAAGTTCCCTGAAACCTTCAAAAACTTCTCTGAAAAAAGGAAGGCGGAGACTAACCGTCGTTAAAATTATTTAGAAAAGTTTTTGGGAAGTTTCAGCCGCCTTTGGCGGCATGGGGGATTAAAATGAAACATGAGCGCGGGTTAAAAGCTATACTGGTTCGTGGGATCGCGCTCTTTATCGGCGTTATGCTGGCTGTTCTGTGGCTTGTTCAGATAGTTTTTCTCGACGATTTTTACGAGGCGACAAAAAAGAGAGAGATCAAGGCGGCGGCAAAGAGCATAACGCTGCTGGTGAACGCGGGTAACTTCAGTACAGACGAGGCGGAGCTGATAGGCGAGCGGTACGACGTCTGTATAGACGTTTATCTGATGAACGATAACCGCGCGCTTTCGCTTATGAGCGCGGACGTTCTCGGTCACTGCGCGATCCATAATACGGACGAGCGCAGTAAGTTTACTATATATAACATCGCAAAAGAGAACGGAGGGGTCTATCTTGAATACTTTGCTTTTGACCCCGAGCACGGATTATACTACGGGGTTGACAGTGAGCAGTATAAGGGAAGCGAGGAATTCAGCCTGATATACGCCATAGTGGAGCCGGTGGAGCAGGGCGATATACTTATGATATTTAATTCGTCGATAACGCCGATCTCCGCGACTGTAAAAACGCTGTATACGCTTCTGTTCTGCTTTTCCGGCGTGATTCTCCTTCTTTCGGTTATCTTCGCGCGGCAGCTGTCCGAAAAGATAACGCGTCCGATTCAGCGTCTGACGGAGTCGGCTGACAGGTTCGGACGCGGTGAGCTGGACGCTGATTTCCGGGTAGATGGGTATTCCGAGGTGGAACGTCTGTCCGGAGCGCTGGCTTACGCTTCCTCGGAGCTTGAGAAAACGGAGCGTTTGCGGCGCGATCTGATAGCCAATATTTCGCACGATCTTCGCACCCCGGTCACATTAATAAACGGATACGCTGAGATGATGCGTGATCTGCCGGACGAAAACACCGCGGAAAATCTCGATAATATAATCAATGAGTCTAAACGCCTGACAACGCTTCTTGAGGATGTGCTTGAATACTCCCGTCTTGTTTCCGGGACGGTTCGTTTTGAACGGAAGGAGTACTGCATAACGGAACAGCTCAGGGAGATTGTATCAAGCTACAGAGAGATGTTGAAAAAGGATGGCTTTACTTTAAATCTTGAGTACGGAAGCGATGTAAACGTAATTGGCGACCGTCAGCAGCTCGGCAGAGTACTGGTTAATTTTATCTCGAATGCCGCCGCCCATGGCGGTGAAAGCCGCGAGATAAACGTAAAACAGGTTATAGAGGATGGTTGGGTCAGGATAAGTATTTCGGATAAGGGCCCCGGTATACCTGCCTCAGAGCTTTCCGGTATATGGGAGAGATACACGAAGCTCAGCCGAAACGGTGAACGTCCGTCCGGCGGATCGGGTCTTGGGCTGTCGATAGTCAAGGCTATAATGGAATGCTCAGGAGGCGCGTATGGGGTTAAAAGCACCGTAGGGGTCGGCTCCGAGTTTTGGTATGCTATGCCGATATCGAAAGCCTGATCTTACTGTCGTGCCATATAAACAGCGCGCTGTATGAAAAAAAACCGTTGAAATGCTCCCGGTATGACGGCAAAGGAGCATTACGGTTTCAGTGATAAACAATTGTGAGCGGCAAAGCCGGAGGTAAACGAAGAAGGGTATTGACTCGTTGTGTACTGCATCTTGAAATCCGAGTTAACTCCCATGTTAGGAACCGGGAAGTCAAGCGGATATTTTAAATTTTCAAATCAATTCGGGCAGACAAAAGCGGGACGGTTATTAAAATGACATTCCGCTTTTTTTGCGTCGGTTATAGTCGGAGCGTGGGTTTATCAATTCCCTCCAGTCGAGGTCTCCTCTGTCAAGGGCGCGGACAAGGATCTCAGCGGTAGCTATATTTGTCGCGGTGGGAACGTTATGGAGATCGCAAAGCCGCAGAAGATCATAATCGTGCGCGCTTTCAGTTACCGCGGACGCGGCGTCTCTGAAAAACAGGAGCATGTCTATTTCATCGAAAGCGACCCGCGCGGCGATCTGATCGGAACCGCCGGAAGGACCGGAAAGCAGCTTTTCTATTCTCAGACCCGTTGCGTCAGATATATACTTACCGGTGACACCGGTAGCGCACAGGTTATGCTTGCTGAGTATACCGCAGTAAGCTATGCAAAACTGTGATGTAAGTTCTTTTTTGGTATCGTCTGCAATAATTGCTATTTCCATTCTTTCCGTTTCCTTTCCGCTTATCATATTTTATATTATAATACCACAGTCTTATGTGATTTGTCAACATAAAAAAAGTAAATTTTTGTACAGATTTTGTGTATAGAATATTTTTTATAAATATTTTGTAAACATAGCCCCGTGGCTATTTAAATCGCAGGGATTTTATGATAATATAGTAATGTCATAATTTTAAGCTCAGCGTTTTTTCAGATTCAGTTGATGAAAAACTCTTACGCTTTTGAAAAAGCTTGGCAAAACCTTTCTGTAATAACTCTTTATTTTATTTATGTTGATTGGTTTCGCCGCAAAAATATTTTTAATGGGTTTTGGATGAAAATAGGAGAGATACATGTCGCATAACGTAAAAAATAATTTGAAAAAGTCAGCGTCGCTTTTGCTGCTTTGCGTGTTGCTTATCGGAGCCTTGTCTTCCTGCTCGAGTACCCCGTATGACTATGAGCTGAGTGAATATATCACCATACCGGACGGCTGGCAGAATACACAGGTAACCGAGTCCGAGATCGAGGAGAGACTGGCGGAGGAAATACTTCGTGTAAGAAGCAACGCAAGTATAGCGACCGAGATAACCGAGCGCGCGGCGCTCGCGGGGGACATGGTGAATATCAGCATGGTTTGCTATCGTTCGGCTGAGTACGGAAACGCGGACGCGTCCCCGATAAGCGAGCTGAGCGACCCTGACTGCACTTTTATAATAGGTATAAATAAGTATCCTGCGGAATTGGAAAACGCTGTAATAGGGCATCGGGCGACAGAAAGCTTTGCGGTTCGTTTGACCCTTCCCGGAGATTTCGGGCTTACCGAGCTTGCCTATCAGACCGTGGTTTACGAGATAACGCTTAACACCTTAACGGAGCTTCAGCTTCCGCTTTACAACGACGCCTTTGTGAGCTCGGTGTCCTCGTGTGAGACCGTCGCGGAATACGAGGAGATGCTCAGGGGCCGTGTCAGAGAGGAAATTATCTGGGAAAAAATTCTTGCTTCCTGCGAGGTTAAGGGATATCCTCAGAAAGAATACAATACTTACGAGCATAATTTTATAAATTACTATACCGGTCTTGCGAGCGAAGCGGGACAGACGCTGGAGGAGTATATAAGGCGCAAGTTTTTTATGGAGCTTTCCGCGTTTCAGGCCGAGGCGGTCGAATATGCTCAGGAAAATGTAAAGGAGGAGCTGCTGCTTTACTCATTTGTCCGCGCATACGGACTTGAGCTTTCGGACGCGGAGTATTCCGACGGAGCGGAGATATATGTCGAGGAATACGATATGCGTTCGGTCGCGGCGCTTGAGCGACGTTTTGGTATCGCGTTTGTGCGTAAAAGCGTGCAGCTTGATAAGGTATTGACGTTTATTGGTGAAGCTGTAAGCACGCAGACCGTGGGAACGGAATGAGTATCCATACCTATTATTACCATATTCAGTCGCGTTAATCAGAATAATATAACAAACAGGCAAATCAGAAGGTATATATGATTATCGATTTTAACAGCTTACGGGAAATAACGGTCCCGGCAATGAATAACGGAAAAAGTAAAATATCCTCCAAGATGTTCATGGATAATAGCGGAAAAATAATTTCTTGCCGTATTCATGTCGGCGCTTCAACAGGAACGCACAGACACGAAACGAGCGATGATATAAGCTTTGTCATTTCCGGAAACGGTAAGGCTATATGTGACGGTGAGGAGGAAGAACTGACGGAGGGAGTTTGCCATATATGCAGAAAAGGCTCGTCGCACAGTATTATCAATACCGGAAACGAGGAGCTCGTTTTACTGACGGTTGTGTCTGAAAAATAATGAGTCGACAAAGCGGTCTTACGCCATAGCTTTAAGGGGGAACTTTTTCAAAAAGTTCCCCCTTATGATCCTTTCCGGAGAAGTTTTAGGAAGTTTGGAAATTATTATAATAACCAATTTTATCGGCGTTTATATGTGAAATGCCTTTAAGGCGCTTATAAAGTCTTAAAGGCATAGTCCATATATGCTTTTTTCAGCTTTGGATATATATTGCGCGAGATCGGGATACGCCTTCCGTCTGTCATAAGCAGATTTGTGGCGGTCAGACCGTTCACATGATCCAGATTGACTATATATGCCCTATGAGGATGGAAGAAGCAGGAATATTTTCGCAGCAGCTCAACCAGAGATGAAAGGGTGGCTTTGGTCTCCACGGTCGTTCCGTCCGAGAGGGTAAAGACACGGTTGTGATTGAAGCTTTCCACCGTGATGATATCCTGAATGCGTAACTTTAAAACGCCCTCTCTTGTTTTCAGAAGTATGGAGGGGTTATCCTTGGGCGCCAGACTGCGGATGCAGTCCAGTAGTTCCCGCTCAAAATCCGCTTTTTCCACCGGCTTGATCAGGTATCCGGACGCTTTTACCCCAAAGGCTTCCACCGCGTATTCCCTTGAAACGGTCAGAAACAGGATTTCCGCTGTTTCGCCGCGCTCCCGTATCTTATGGGCAAGGTCGATGCCGCTGAAACGGGGCATAATAATATCCAGTATATATATGTCATATCCGCCTCGGCCGGCGATAATGTCAAGGAGGTCAAACGGAGAGGTAAATGACTCTGTTTTTATGGGGATTTCCGGATGCTTTGAGCGAAACCATTCCGCGTATTGCTCAAGCAAACGGATATCTTCGCTTTTGTCGTCACAAATACCGATTCGGATCAAATGATTCACCTCGCTCTTTGCAGCGTTTCAGCCGATAACGGACGGCTGAAGCAATATTTCCTCAAGCAGCTCCGGGGCTATCGCGAATTCCGGCATTCCCATGCTTCCCGGCGCCACTTCGTATTCATCAAACACGATCACAAGTCTATCAAGTCCGTCTATATAGAAATTCTGGTCGGCGTCAATTTCCTTAAAGCATTCGTCATCCGACCAGATGCCTCCGGGGATAAAGTAATCTCCTTCGCCGGACTCAACCTGCGCGGTCATCTGTCTCAGAATTTCTTTGCTGATAACGTCCGCGTAATTGCTGTCCGGAAGAAACAGCTCGGCAAGTCCCAGAACCTTACCCGATTGCTTATCCAGTGTGAAGCTGCGGCTGTATTGAGCGGAACCGCCTGCGTTCAGCGTCGTTTCAAAGCGAACGGAAAGCAGCCTGTCGTCATTTCGCAGTATCCTATAGGTCGTATCGGACGCCACATAGCCCTCGTATTTTCTGGCAAAATACCATAAAAATTTCTGCCTGATCATTTCTATGTATTTTCCCATTTGTTGGTTCATTTCCTCCACGCCGTCGTCGGAAATATTCGGGGAAGAGGGTTCTTCCGACGTATTGCCCGGCTGAGAGGGCTCCGCCGCGGCGCCCGGTAAGTCTGCATCCTGTTCATCTTCGCCGCTTAAAGGGGGCTGAACGTTATCCAGTACCGGAAGCTGCGCGTCAAAAGAGCTGTCTCCCCAGTCAAAACGATAGGAGCGCAGATCGGCGAGCCGTACTATCGGTCCTAAGATCGGTATCTCCTCCAGCGCGTTGGACATCGTTGGCAAGCAGTTGATAAGCAAGAAGAGCGTCAGCGCTGAGAGCAGCGCCCCGGAAACCGCTCTTTTGACCGTGCAGGTGCTTTTTACCTCCGAGCTTTCGGCAGTCATTATCGGGTCCTGACAGCTGAAAAGCACCGCGTTTAACCGGAATTTCCCGTTTTCGCATTCGCAGCGGAACATACCGTTATACTTTCTGGTAACGGCGTCAATGCTTTTCAGACCTATGCCGTGTCCCTTTCTTTCGGGTACGATGGGAAATCCGTCTCCGTTAAAGGTAAGCGCTGTCCCACACGGATTTTCAACGGAGATAATAAGCTTTCGGTTATCTTTCAGCTCTGCGTTTAGAGTAATGCGGCGTTTTTCTTTTTCGGGAATATCCATACAGGCGTTATTGGCGTTTTCCAGCGCGTTTGCGAGCACCACGCATATATCCATTTCATCAAAGGGGATTTCGCCGGGCAAGCAGATCATTGCCGTAACGTAGCAGCCCGATTTTTCAGCCTGACCGATACAGGAGGAGAGCACGGCGTTTACTGGGGGATTTTCGCAGTAGGATTTCTTTGTTATATCATTTAGCCTGTCGTTAAGATTTCCTATGTATTTGATAATGCTTTCCGTATCGCCTTGCTTTGCAAGAGCGTCCAATACCGTAAGATGGTGGCGCATATCGTGCCTATAGTTACGGCCAAGCTCCATTTTTTTGCAGATGTCTTCGTATTCCCGGCGCTGAATCCGCATCTGAAGAGATACTGCTCTTTCGGACACCCTAAGGCGTGTGATGGAGGCGGCGGAGGTAAGTACACGGATCAGTATCAGAAAGATCGAAAAGGCGGTAAGCAGCAGAAGCACTAACAGGATGCCGTCCGTAGTGCTGTTCCTGACATAGGAAAACAATAAAAATACCATCAGAACCGGAAAGCAGAGCAGCAGCCAGCTTGTGTTGTTCTGCAATACATAGGTTTGGAACGGCTTGCGAAGAAAACGAAAAACAAGGAATGTCATAATTGCTGCCGCCGCTGTCAGGCATGAAAGTAAGAGCAGGCTATAGCTCCATCCCTGCAGATCAGCGTTACGTTCCCGCATAAGAATTTTCCATAATGTTTTCAATACAAAATATACGGTGAAGCCGGTCGTCCAGATTGCCGTCGTCTGAAAAAAACCGGAGCGTGACAGTATGTGCAGACAGACGATTGCCGGCAGGTATGCCGTCAGCGGAAGCAGTGTGAGCACCAGCGTCGGAGCCTGCCCGGAGGTAAGCAGAACCGATTGCAGCAGGATAACGCCGATTATCGTACCGCCGGCAGCTATAAGGCTGATTTTTTTTGAAAACCGAAGCTGAACCAATGCGCATAATACCAGGATGAAGGTCAGATAAAAGATCCCTTCCAGTAAAAACTTTTCCGATTCGGCCGGCATTGTATTCCTCACTCCCTCTTTTGATGAAAATATATCAAAAATATAATTATAAAATATTTTATCATATTGTCGTATAATTGTCAATAGGGGATTGATTTCCAATTCCATTCGGTACCGGATCTCACAAAAACTTTCCGAAAGCCGGTTATAAACAGGTAAAGTTAAGCGTGCTTATTGACAATATCTTAAAAGTATGATACAATTCACTTATGCGTCGTTCGGATATACATATATAAGGAGGATAATGATAATGGAGAAGCTCTTCAAACTCAAGCAATACGGAACCACGCCGGGGCGTGAGGTGATAGCCGGGCTCACCACCTTTTTTGCCATGGCATATATAATCGTCGTAAACCCGACGCTGTTAAGTGAGTCGGGTATGGAATGGGGAGCCGTTTTTCTCGCTACCATTATTTCTTCCATAGTCGGAACGCTGATAATGGGGCTTTTCGCGAACGTTCCGTACGCGCAGGCGCCCGGAATGGGACTGAACGCCTTTTTTGTATACACTGTCTGCTTCGCTCTTGAGTTTACATGGCAGCAGGCGCTTTCCATGGTGTTTATATGCGGACTGATCAATATATTAATTACCGTGACCAAGCTGAGAAAATATATAATCGCCTCTATTCCGCGCAGTCTTCAGAACGCTATCGGAGGAGGAATAGGAATATTTGTAGCGTACATAGGTCTTCTGAATGTCGGCATTATAGAATTTGAATCCGGAGTACCCGCGCTCGCGGCTCTGAACAAGCCTTCCTTCTGGTTGTTTCTTATAGGTCTTGCGATAACGGTCGTTCTGATTGCCTGCAAGGTAAAGGGAGCGATTCTTATAGGCATCGTCGTCACGACGCTGATCGGTATTCCAATGCAGGTAACGGTAACGACTGATACCGTCAGCTTTACGGAGGCATGCCGTCAGCTGCCGCAGACCTTCGGGGTCATTTTCACGAATGAGGGCTTAGGCTCGCTTTTTTCTGACAGCGCGAAGATCCCGCTTGTTATAGTCACAATTTTTTCCTTTAGTCTTTCGGATACTTTTGAAACTATAGGGACTTTTATAGGCACCGGACGCCGAACGGGAATATTTGACGAAGAGGACGAGAACGTCATGGAATCCGCCCCCGGCTTTAAATCCAGAATGGACAGGGCCCTTTTTGCCGACTCCACCGCGACATCAATAGGAGCGATATTCGGAACCTCAAACACCACTACCTACGTCGAAAGCGCGGCGGGGATCAGTGTCGGCGGACGAACCGGGCTTACCAGCGTGGTTGTATCCGTATGTTTTGCCTTAAGCGCGTTTTTGGCGACCTTTGTAAGCGCTATCCCGTCTGCGGCGACCGCTCCCGCGCTGGTCGTGATCGGAGTTATGATCATGTCGTCGTTCCGTGAAATTAACTGGGAGGACATAAACGAAGCGATTCCTGCCTTTTTTGCCAGCGTATTCATGGCGATATGCTACAGTATATCCGACGGCATCGCCGCGGGATTTATTTTCTACTGCATCATTAAGCTTTGCGAGCGAAAGCCGAAGGAGATCCGTCCGATCATCTGGATATCGACCGCTTTATTCATACTGAATTACGTGATATTCGCTATTTTATAGGTGCCGGATGCTTGATATGGGCAGATATAAAGAAATACCAAATCATGCGATGGGGCTGAGTGACTCAGCCCCGGTTTTTTAAATTGGGCTGATATTTCAGACCGTGTAATATTCTTAGTGTATTCCGGGTGAAAAAGTAAAATCCCAACACATTTATAGTGTCGGGATTGACGGTATAATTTTTTATTCAATGTTTATATTGTAAATTCCATATCCTTTGTCGTTTTGGACAATGCCGACAGTCATAGTAACGCTTTGCTCGCCCACCTTGGTATCCATAGTCAGGTAATAGGCGGATCCGTCTATTTCACTGTTATAATAGCTATATCGGAATCCTTTATATCTTTCTATAACAATACCGGATCGGAAATCTATATTCATAGCGTCTTCGACTTCGGTAAAAAATTTCCGGATATCGTCGGTCAGGTCCGGGTAAAGGTACGTTTCCGCTTTTTCATAATCCTCCGCTTCTATGGCGTCAAAAAACTCTCCTATAAAAGCCTTGGCTTCGTTTCTGTCAATTCCCCCGCCGCAGGAAATCATAGAAAAAAGGAAACAAAATGTTAACAATGAAAACAAACTGAATTTGAAGCTTCCGCGTATTTTTTTCATATAAATCTCCCATGCCGCCAAAGGCGGCTAAAAAACCGTTTTGAATAGATACGAAAAATTTTCGTGTTTTGCTCCGCAAAACAAAAAGCGTTCAGCTTTTTAGAAAATTTATGCGTGAAAGCGTCTGCATTCTGATGCGATGGAATACAACTTTCACGCTAATCCCCCATGCCGCCAAGGGCTAAAAAAACCGTTTTAATCGTGCTGCAGTCTTCTTTCTGCTATTCATTATAGCATGGAATCTTATAATTGTCAATTGTAATATGATTTTTTATGAAATGAATTTTTAAGACGCGGGCGGAATATTTCGAGTTGGTGTAAGGTGCGGTTAGCCTTGCGCTCCTGCTTTGTTGTATCAAGCGGATGATTAATTTTGGCTAATCATTGACGAGATGAAGCATTTTTAGTCTATTAACAGCGGAAATCTTCCTGATACTTCTCCGGAAGCGGGAAGGAAGATCTCCGCCTGCTCTTACTCATTAATTGTTTTCTAAAGAAAAGTTTTAAAAAGGGTTCTGAGGAGGGGTTGGTTTTTATGTGCATGCAAAGTAGGGCGTGTTCTATGACGCTTTTTCAAACTGGCTATTGTAGAGATCGGCATAGAATCCGCCTTTTGCCAACAGAGATTCATGCGTACCCTGTTCAATAATATCTCCATCTTTCAGCACCAAAATCAAGTCTGCATTTTTTATGGTGGACAATCGGTGGGCAATCACAAAACTTGTGCGATGTTCGGTAAGCTGATCCATCGCTTTCTGCGTGATAAGCTCTGTACGAGTATCTACAGAGGAGGTTGCTTCATCCAGGATCAGCATGGGATTGTTCTGCACCATAGCGCGGGCGATGGTAAAGAGCTGCTTCTGACCGGCCGAAAGGGTAATGCTGTCGTCCAGAACCGTATCAAAGCCGTTTGGAAGGGTCTCCACAAAATGGTAGATACCACAGGCTTTGCAGGCTTTCTCCAGTTCCTCATCGCTGACCCCTGTTTTATTGTAAACCAGATTTTCCCGCACCGTCCCTTCAAACAGCCAGGTATCCTGCAGCACCATACTGAACAGATCGTGTACGCTCTCACGGGTCATCCCGGAAGTGGGAACGCCGTCAATCCTGATGCTGCCGCTGTTAATTTCAAAGAAACGCATTAATAGGTTGACCATAGTGGTCTTGCCCGCACCGGTGGGACCGACAATTGCGACCTTCTGCCCAGGCAGGATATGGGCAGAAAAGTCTTTGATAATGATCTTATCGGGATTATCCGGATAGCTGAAGCGAACATGTTCAAATTCCACTTCGCCACGCACATGAGCGGGAGCCTGTTGTTTCCCTGTTTCATCCGGAAGCTCTTCGGCCTGTAAAAAGTCGAAAATATGATCCCCGGCGGCGGCAGCCGTCTGCATCTGGGTCATCCCCTGAGCAAGGGTGCTCAGCGGCGAAGTGAACAGACGAACGTACATGATAAAGGCAATGATGACGCCAAAGGAAATCTGTCCATCCATAGCCAGCGCCGAACCAAGCACACAGACGACCACATAACCGAGATTGCCGATAACATTCATAAGAGGCTGCATTACGCCCGAAAGGAACTGGCTTCTCCAGTCGGCATTGTACAGGACGGTATTCATATTGCCGAATGATTGTTTGATCTTTCGGTTTGCTCTTGATATCCGCACCACATCATGTCCGGAATACATCCCCTCAATATAGCCGTTGAGGGTACTGAGGTTCTGTTGGCGGGCTGTAAAATATTTCTGGGAACGCAGCATGACGACAACCATGACCGCAAACCCGATCAGGGTGACCAGTATAGCGGAAAGCGCCATGCGCCATTCCGTAACAAACATCATGATCAGGCATCCGATAAACTGGGCTGCCGAGCTGATAATGGACGGAAGGCTGTTGGACAGTGCCTGCTGTAATGTGCTGACGTCGTTGGTAACACGGCTCAAAATATCACCATGCGAGACCGTGTTGAAATATTCCAAGGGAACACAGTTGATCTTTTTGGATAGATCCCGCCGCAGATCTTTGGAAAGATCCAGCGTGATTGTCGCCATAATATAGTGTTCAACATAGGTGAAAACCGCGCTGCATCCGTAAATGGCAAGCAGCAGGATTCCTACATGGGCAATGGCGCTCAGATCGATTTCCTCAAACAACGAGTCGGAAATCAGGTCGGTTATATCGCTAAGCAGATTTGGCCCTATGATGGTAAGAATAGCCCCTATGACGGCAAACAGAAGAGCTACCGTCATTGGAACTTTCAGTTTACCGGAATACGAAAACAGTTCCTTCAGAACGCCGCCTATTCCGCGTTTGCTTTTTTCCATAGTGCGCATCCCGCGTGATCCTAAATTGTTCATGCTCCGGTCCTCCTTTATGCGCCCAGCTCTTTACCGGAGAGCTGGGATCTGGCGATTTCCTGATATACGGAGCAGCTCCGCATCAGCTCGTCGTGTGTGCCGATGCCGACGGCGCGCCCTTCATCCAGTACGATTATTTTGTCAGCGTTCCGTATGGTGCCGATGCGCTGAGCTACAATCAGGCGGGTGGTATCCTTTAGCTGCTTCTCGAGACCTGCCCGCAGTTTTGCGTCGGTACGATAGTCCAATGCCGAAAAGGAATCATCAAAAACCAGGATTTCCGGATTTCTGGCAAGCGCCCTGGCGATGGAGACGCGCTGTTTCTGTCCGCCGGAAACATTCGTGCCTCCTTGCGCGATCGGTGCCTCGATGCCGCCCGGAAGTTTTTCCCTCGAATTGTCAAGTCAAGTGCAAAGATTTTTTGAAAAAAACTTCTTCAGGAGACCTCCAGCCCAGAGATTTACGTGGGCGCCTGTTCAAAAGAGAAGCGATGGCATCCACATCCGATTGAGTAAC
>CALYAD010000012.1 GCA_944393415.1 uncultured Clostridia bacterium
AGTTGTCATTTCGACCGAAACGAACGAAGTGAGTGAAGCGGAGAAATCTCAAAAAAACAAATCAATATATAAGAGATTTCTCCACGCGCTCATTACATTCGCTTCGGTCGCAAGGAGCGTAAGCGACGGAATAGCGATTGCTACCGTCAGGTCAATCGCGTCAATGACACTTATTATAAAATAACCAACGTGCGCAAGGCGAATTTAGTTCGCCGCTTACGCGCGACACAATTTGTCGCGTGAGCGAGCTCACCGGAAGTGAATGGTGGCATTTTTATAATCGTGGGCCCTTAATTATGCCGCCAGAGAAACCTGGTTTCTCAAATTCACGGAATTTTTCGCACTCGGCCAGGGCGAAAAATTCGTGAACTCTTTTTTGTGGTGGAACTGAAAGCCGCAAAAACGCACACTGTATTATATCAGATAAATAGAACTGAATACTATTGCCAAGTCGATTTGCCGCTATCAGATTATCCGCTATACGGCAAACAATTAGTCGCAAGCCGGGGCTAATGCCTTGCCGCCGGCTTGCTCCGCGCAAACGGCTGTCATTGCGTCTTTATAGATCCGCTTTGACAGCCGTTTTGCTTGCTCTTTATCGGGCGGAAAATCGGCATATATATTTTTGCTTTCGTCGTTAAAGTAAATCACGCTTATTCCAAGCGGCAATGCCTTTGCATTTTTCATAATTTATCCCACCTAATAATTGATTATAGCCCACCCTATCCCGCCCAAACGGAATTAGAAAGGCATTGTTCCGTCGTCTGCAATCTCTATGAGCGTAGGCGGCTTTGCCCGTTTGGTTACGGGTGCAGAAGATCGGCGGGCAAAACGTAAATGAGCGCTTCGCTCTTTCGCTTTCTCCGTTCTTCCGCTTGCCGCCGTTTCTGCCCCCGCCTAAGTTGCCGAAAATCTTTCATAAGTTCCCGCGTTACAAACTTTGTATTCTTGTTCAGAATTTACTATTTCATCTACAGTTTGACTAGGACTGACAACCTCGTGAATATGAATAATATTCCCGGGACAAATAACTATTGCGTCAGGACGCCATGTTCCAACCAAACCTGCAGTACTTAATTGTTTGTTCTGATATGTATCCGTAGCTTCAGGATAACTTGCAATAAAGCTATCTATTGCTTGTTGGTGTTCTGAGGTCCCATGGCACCCGTTAGCCATTAATGGCATAATTTCTTCATAACTGCTATCAGAAGAAATATCCGTCTCAAGTGCGCTGACAGGAATGCATATGGCACTGACAAGTGTCATTAATACTAAGAATAATGACAAAAGTTTAGTTTTCATAGTGTTTTTCATTTTCAAATCCTCCTTTGATTTTGTAATGAATCATTTTCACGCTCCGCCCCTTTCTGATTATCAAGAAAATTACTTTTTTAGAATCGCATCTATGTTTTTTTATTATTTAACCCTATACTTTATATCAAAGTATGGGGGTGCATACGTATTGTCGGTAGAAGCAAAAACGGCATACCCGGAGGTTTCATCTTTTATTTTGAAAACTATCGAGTTATCTATCAGCCTGTCATAATCGTCGTCTATCAGCTCTTTTACATAATCAGTCAGATCTATACTGTACCAGCCGGATTCAGTAATTGTAAACTCACCTATCTGCTTTTTAAAGTCCGGCTTGTTTTTCCAGCTTAACGTCCAGCTGCACCAATCTCCCGGAACCTTGTATACCTCAATAGTCGTCTCTCCCTTAACATCCATTGCATACATATTAAGCACCACTGAATCGACCAGACTTGATTTTGGTGGAGTATATGATCTGAGGTTGAATTTCATATATGTATAGCATCCGTCGTCACTACCGGACGTATCGAATATGCTTATATTGCTGAAAAGTGAATTTACTCCTGAAGTATTCTGATACGCCGAGGTATCAAAGAACATTTTCTCAGTGTAATAATCCAGGTGAAAGGCGAGTTTTCTGCATTCAATATTATCCGGTATGTCTGCAACCAGATATATTCCATCCCCCTCCCTTTTTATCTGTATCTCATTCAGCACATGAAGTTTGGCTTCTGTGTCAGCAATTATCGGACGGTGTACTATCGCTTTTTCAACTTCATCCTTCTCCAGCATGACATAACCGGCGTCTTCGTTTTCATAATCCAAATCGCCTATATCTATTTTGCATTTGAACTGTTTTACCGAATTATCTATATTATATTCAAAAAGCAGTCCGCTGTACGTCAGAGTAACATACAATGAGATATCCGTTCCCTGCACATATCTCACGCTTTTTTAGCTTCACTATAAACATTAATATAATCTTCCGAAAGTGAACACCCTGGGCTGCCGCTTATATCAAACGTTATTTGAGTACCTCCGTTTTGCGAAAGCCGTATGCTATTTGAATAAAAATCCGAACTGTAGTTTGCATTATATACCGAATAGCCATAATCGGATTTTTCTATATTTATATCGCAGTATATATATTCATTATCCACTGACTTACGTACAGGATTAGCAAATATATATGAATGTCTGTTGTTTTCGTCTTTATACAGTATACTGTACTTTGTGGAAACCTCAGGAACATCGTTATCTTTTGACAGTATACTCTTTATTATTTCTTCAGTTGAGGTGTAGTTATTTTGATTATCCACAAGCAAATTTTTGTTATTCCGTTGAAGCTTGTCCTCATTTAAAAATATTATCACAGCTCTGAATATCATACAAATGACTACTACTAAAACGGAAACAACAATTATCTTCTTCTTTTCTTTTATATTCATTTTAATCTCCTATGTCGCCTCAGGTGACAAAAAACGTTTTAATCAGTTTTTAATAGACGTGAAAAATTTTCGTGTTTTGCAAAGCAAAACAAAAAGCGTCCAGCTTTTTAGAAAATTTATGCGTGAAACCAGCCGCATTCCGATGCGATGTAATATATTTTTCACGCTAATCTCCTATGTCGCCTCAGGCGACTCAAACGCTATGATTTTAACAGTAATTTTTCAGCTCTGCTTTCACACGCAAACCAATCACGAAAATCCATATCGTAATACAGAGTGCATTTTTCCTGTGGATTTACTATTTCCTTCATAAATCCTGTATCCTCCGGGCGTATCATATTTTTAAAATTCTCAAAACCGACAATTTCATTAAGCCTCGGAAAAATAACGAAAGAGTTTTCAAAAGTATAATAGCATGGCTTTTCAAGACCAAGCTCTTTTATCTTGAGGCTCAGCTTTTCAAAAAATCTGAAGACGCGAATTTGCGCAGAAATACGTTGATATCGCTGAATTTATACAGCATCAGATCCCTTTGAGTTTTGACCCAATTATATGTAGTGGCTTCCTTATACAAATGACAGCATAAATGAATAAGAAATTCAGTACTGTCTAACGTATAAAAATATGCATCTCCCACCGGAATTTTTATTGAATGGTTAAGGAGTTCAGATACTATGCCACTATCCTCCGACGGTTTATAATCAACCGAAAAATTAATGTCCACTTCAAGCATATTCCCGGAAATGAGCTTTATAAACGGTATAGTTTCTCCATAATTCATTCTTGAATTGATAATCTCCTTACGTGAAGCCGGAATAATAACGTTATTTATTAAGTCGTATTTTCCCTGAACAAATCCGTTGTTTTTAAGGAGCTCCTGAAGCTCAGTTATATCATCTTTATTTATAAGTATATCTATATCATTTGACGTCCTGTGTCCTTTCTTATACAGCTGAGTTGTCAGAAAAGCCCCTTTAAGCAGAGCATATTTGAATTTGCATCCGGAAAGCAACCGAGACAGATAAACAAGATTAGCGCAAAAAATTTCAGTATCTTGAATATTTTTTTCGTATAGTGAAATAAAGGCTTTTCTTAGCTCTTTATTATTAAAAGTATCTATAATTTTATCGTATGCGATACCGACTATCTTATTTTTGATTATTCCGCAAAAAAGTTTATCCAAATCCATTTCATAATCAGCGAGGTTGATTTTTTCATCTGACATTTCATCCGAAAGTTTATATAATAGCATAACATTCTCCATTCCGGCGCTCTGCGCCTATTTTCAGTCATTTTCCTGTCGTTTTCTTTATTTATTCGTTTCATGCGACCGCGCTGGAACATATATTATGAAAATGTTTCAGCACTGCATCAAAACAATCCGATATACTCTGTGCAGTATTTATCGTTATCTCGTCATACTGACCGGCAATAATTTCATACTCGGATTTTAATCTATACTGCAGCTCGATATTTATATATGTATCCCTCTCGTCAATTCGGGAGCGAACCCTTTTCAGGGCAGTTTCAACATCGATATTCAAAAAGAAAGCAAGGTCCGGCTTTACAGCGTGGGATAATATTTCATATATCCATTTATCCTGTATATAGCCCCTTGCTTTCAGATTTGCCAGACATGAATAAAAATATCTGTCGCTTATAACTATACTGCCTTGCTCCAGAGCAGGTAATATTGTATTAAAACAATGCTGAAGCCTGTCCCCTGCCGCCATCAATGACATCGCACGATAATCATAACCTATGTGATCAGGGGTATCCTGTACGCTTCGGAATATATTGCTTCTACGGAATTCCTCTGTCGGCTGTTTTGTAAGCAATACGTCATACCCCTGCTCTGTCAGATATTCATTAAGCATAGTTATTAATGTTGTTTTTCCGCATCCGTCAAGTCCGCAGAATGTTATCAGCTTTCCAGAAGTATTATGTTTCTGCATTTTTTGCACTTCCTTTCCTTAATGTTATTAATATTTTAGAGCTTTATAATTTTTGGCAGCTACCGTGTACCTTTATATCAGATACTCTGTAGCTGAAGCTTCATGTAATTACCTAACTAAATTATACCGAACATCCGGAAATGCATTTAATCATTATCAAGCGGCGTTTGCTCAGTCATCCGCTCCGTCTTTTTTATTTATACATAAAGTCCCGTTTTCTATCATATGAAATATCCTCTTTTCAACTAATCCGAGATTGATATAAACCGGCATTCTTTTCATTACCTCTCCGATCGCACGCTTTAAAGTGAAATTTTGTGTGGGCAAAATGTTCAAAATAAGCTTATCGTAATAATCCGGCGTAACAGATCTGATCGTTCCGTCGGAATAAACACGAAGTAGTGAATTTTCTTTTTTAAGACTACGCCATAAATCGCTGTTCCTTTGTTTTTCCATCTTTGTGATTTCTTTCGCTTCCGATAAATATGTATAATATTCCCCGGGTTTGAGTATTCCCCAATGCGAATACCCAAACGATGACGTAATGTCCCGTTTTTCCTTCGGAAAATCAACAATTGAAATATCACATTCTATATCTCTCAGCATATCGCATAGTAAGTAAACACCGCAAATAGAAAATGCCATCTCACAATTCCAGATACGTATGCTTTTCCCGGATAGTGCTGCGGCAATTATTCTTTCTGCCTCATTCCTGTATACTGAAAATCTCTCATCGATATTCCATAACTGACCTATATCCCGGTTACCGCAAATCAAATCGCTCAAACTTTTTTTCCGTACATCTCCATACAGATCACAATTCAAGCTACCTAAATCAAGCAAATACCCTAAACAAAGAATATCATCAGAAATAGATTCCTTATTTTTATTATTCTTATTTACCCCACAAGTAACAATCTCATCCCTGAGTGAATTTCTGGTAATTTCATCAAAAACAATTTCAACCATAAATACCTTACTCTCGCTTAATTTTTTTGTAAAGGTGACAAAACGTATTTCCGTAATCAGCAAAAACTTTAATGGAGCAACCTAAATAATGGAAGTTTTAACGTAAAATACTTGCTCTTCTTCCTCGTTTCAAATAACTACGAATTACCAAAAATCATACCTTGTAACCTGCAGCAACCTCTTTTCATCACAGACGTTGCTTTCCGAACACGACGATATTACTTTGATATAGGATAGATCCGGCAATAGCCAAAATTTTTTGAATTTACATTATGCATGCCAACAATAGAATAAATCAACTTCATTACCATTTTTATCCCAAATAGTAACACATTGATAATCATGGGATCCTGCTGGAGCCATTGAATATGTATATCCATTCGTTAATGTATATGGATGACTATTCCCCTCAAAATCAAAATTATACCATCGACCGACCTCAATAAAAAGAGTTGGTAAATTATTATAAATACACAGATTTGCAACTATCGGCATTATTTCCTCAATGCCGACATTTTCATCTATATCCGGTTCAGCTGCGTTTATCGGTATAAACAACGCGCTGAACAGAGTTAACAGCACCAATAACAGTGCCGAAATTCTTGTTTTCTGTGTCTTTTTCATTGTTTTTTCTCCTTTTCTTTTTTATTGTTATTTGTTTTTTTGAATATAAGAATGGCAAATTATATTTTATTTCCTCCTTTTTATAAGTATATATCGAAATCTCCATTATTCATAGCTAATTTTTATAAATGTTAATTTGTAAAAAGCGCTTCCATTCTCCAAACTTTGCTATTTCTTCCTGAATAATTTTGCCTACACCGCTATAAACGCAGGTATGTACTGCTCGGTTTTTGTAATAATCTATTATATATCCAACGTTAAAGCATAAATATGTTACAAACTCTTCTTTTAATATTTCACCAAAAAACTCCTCAATTTTTGCTATCTGCGTTTTGCTTATATTTACGCTATTATTACTGTGATTTGTATTATTTATATAGATTGGTTCAAATAATTTATCACAATTGCTGTAAAAAGCTGACTCTGATAAATTAAAAAGTAAACCATTTCCGTTTGCAACGCCATTTATTTTAAACTCATCTTTATAAAATTCTGTATCCCACGGTGCAAGATTTGCTCCCAATAAAAGTCCTATACGTCTTTTTGTCGCTTCCTCCATTAAAGAAAAAGAAAAATCATTTAAATATTTTTCCTCTATTGATGATTTAAAATATATTACTCCATTTGCAGTTAGACTCATAATTAACGCTCCTTCTTTTATAAACACAATTTATATATTCAACAACCAAACATATCCATGACATTCGAAGAATTATCACTGCCATTCTCTAAAATTTTTATATGTTGGAGCATCTGTTCTATTTATTTGCCCTTCCGGTCCTATATGGTATGTAAAATTATGTTGATGTGGAAGCCGATATTCACCGTCTATAAAATGAGGTTTTCCCTGATAATCAATACGAGTTTCTTCACGCCCATAACTATCATAAAACGTTACACTATATGGCTCTCCATTGAAATATTCAACCTCTATCCATGGTTCCAGGCATCCAAATGATCGCTTCGGCATAATTTCCTCAATGCCCATATCCTCCGGCGTCTCCGGCTCAGCGGCGTTTATCGGTATAAACAGCGCGGTGAACAGAGTGAGAAGCACCATAAACAGTGCTATTAGCTTTGTTTTCTGTGTCTTTTTCATTTCTTTATCTCCTTTTCTTTTTTGATTTTTGTGATTATGCGGTTGTTTACTGGCTTATGTATTTTTTGTTTTCTTATCGCCTCCTTACTATAATTATTTTTCTTCAACAGCTTCTGTGTATCATTCTTTTCTTTATCAGATACACAGAGGTGGATTTAAATTCAGAAGTTCTCTAAAACAGATATTTGTAACTTCTGAGCTGTTTATATTTTTTCTAAAACAACGAGACATTTAAATTTTCAAGTTTTCCTGAAAGACTTACAAATATCGGTCGCTTACCAAGAAGCATTTCTGATTGCCGTTTTAGTATATCAATTAAATCACTTGTGCTTACATCATCTCCTGATATAAAACAAGATTTAATAGATTCCCATAAACCGCCAAAACGATTCAATACTGCGAAAATATTCATTTCTAAAGTCCTTATAACAGTTCCATTTTTGTTTTTTGACAAATCTATGTTCATCTGACTGAGAAACTCTAAGTCACCTTTACTTATGTTTGACAAAATATCGGTACAAAGTTTATCTTCCGATATCTCAATACATTCGTAATTTTTAATAAAGTCTTCAACTATCTCGATAAGTCTAAAATCTTTTTCTTCCAAAACGATGTCAGGCATCTTAAATAAATAAGTAACCCTGATATTTCGTTTGTTTTCCAAGATTTCAAGTATCTCCATAAGCTGGTCATCACTATACGATAACTCCGGTATTTCCGCCAAAACTCGCACAATATCATCTAAAACAAGAAAATCATATGAACAGTAATCAGTATAAACCATAACCTTAGGTTTTATTTCATTTGCTTTCAGCTTTAATTCATTCCGGCTGATGTCACCTTTCAAATACTGATTAATAATTTTAATTATAGCTTTGGGATTCATAATATTATGTTATTCCTATTCTTCGCAATTACAAATGATAAAAATACACTTCAGGATATGAATTGTTATACCAATAATGACACTCATATATATCATAAGCTCCGACTCCATAAGTCTCCATTCTATAACGCCAAGTGCCATTTACATACCCTAAATTATATACATAATTAGCAAATGCATCACTTTTATTTGGTCCTTCCTCTGACCTAATTAGATTTGCTCCTTCAGGGACATATGGTTTACCGCTTACATAACACGAATATGCCGCCATCGGCATTATTTCCTCAAAGCCGACATTCTCAGAAGTATCCGGTTCAGCTGCGTTTATCAGTTTAAAAGCGCGGCGACATTTTCCTTTCTATCGAAATATTTTGTATACACTAAGCCTATTTGTTCTTTTGCAAGTTTTTGTAAAGTAGGTAAATTTATTTGTATTCCACCCGTCGTGCTGGAATGTTGTACAATTACTATATCAATCTCTTTTTTTGTAATAACCTTTATTTCTTTATTATTGGTATATGAATTTACTATTTTATTAATTATTACTTCAAGATCACTTTGACTTGAGTAGTTATAACAAAATAATTTACATATGCATTGATTCCCCACTATCTTAATATTCTTCGTATATTCCTTAATCATATTATTTTTATAAAAATCAAATGGAATTCTTAGTTCCAGATATATTTGTAAATCAAACATTAATCTACCCCCAAGCTGATCCCAAAATCTGATAACTCATTAATTATATATGGTGGGAAATATATTGTCCCATCACCATTAGAAAGCATGTAAGTAATATATAGCTCAATTTTTCCTCCTGACATATTAATTAAATCAAACAACGATTTATTATTCTTAACAATTTTCAATACATCCATTATACATTTAATAACTGATTTTCCATCATTATATGAAGCTATACTATTTGTATAAAAATTCTCAACTTTACCTTCTTTGAATATTACGCTATTACGAAGTGTTTCTTTTATACTATCATCAATGTTAAAAATTCTTATTGTAGCAACCATTATATTTCTCTCCAATTTCTTAATGATAGTATTAACTTGAATATATTATAATATATTCAAGTTAATACTTCAATGCACTACCCTGTTATCAAATTACCTAAGTATTCCCCATATTGATTATATACACCTCCTGTAAAATCAAATATGCAGTTATAATTCGCAGGTAAACCATAGCTATATTTTATATTATGAAGTCTTTCTGAGGCATTGTCTTTTGATATACCATGGTATTTATATAGATGATTAGAAATATAATCAAAATCATCTGACCATCTACCTCCATTAAGAAAATCATCTGGCAAATTATAATTATTTCCACAACAATTATTCGCCGCCATCGGCATTATTTCTTCGCTGCCGAAATTTGTATCCGTCTCAGAAATATTTACCGCGCCTACAGGTATAAACAGCGCGCTGAGCAGCGTTATCAGTACCAATAATAGTGATGTAAGTTTTGTTTTATTTGTCCCGATTATTTCTAAATCTCTTTATTCTACTAACTTATTCTTTCATAAATCCCTCCAAGTCGGATATTACACTTTCACATAGATAAAATCCTTGTTCATAATCATATTCTCTTATTAAACTTCTCCTTTTTGATGCTATTTTGCATACGATTGCAGATATATTAAAATCATAACTAATATCGCAAATTACATCATCCTTTACATTAATTACCCGTCCTTCTTTAACCACACGTTTAAAACCCAAACTCTCTAATTTATCTATCAGGCAGTTATTTTTATAAAATTCAATAATATACATTTGAAATATGCTGTAAAAGTCGTATTCAGAATAATTATACTTTGAAATATAATCAAAACCAAGTTTTTCTACTTCCTCAGGCTGAAGCATTGATACAGGAATTGCCACTCCCTCAGTATCCTCATAAACTCCGAGTAATGCTTCATTATAACTAAGGGCACATTCGATTTGTATACCATTATCCCAACGGCATAATCGTAAATAATGCGGTGATTTAAATAAGTCTTTACCTATTATATAGTTCTTATACCCATTTATAATTACGCATTTCATACCGTGCATAATCATTAACTTCTCAATTTTTTCTATTATTAAATCTGTGTTCATATTTACAATCTCCTATTGCTTAATATCTTGTACCGTCTAATTTAAACAGGTGTGTTGTATATGTACCCGATGATTGTTTACAGGTATAAACAGCGCGCTGAGCAGCGTTATCAGTACCAATAATAGTGATGTAAGTTTTGTTTTTTTCATTTTTACATTCTCTCCTTTTTGCTAATCCCAAATAGCCAAGCTCCTACGATATACCGGTTCAGAATTATCATCGAAAGAATACATTATAGACTTATCAACTAATCTTTCGGAAACTTTTCCGTATACGTCTAAGTATACCGTAGAATTTCTTACTGAATAATGCAAAAGATACGCGTCACTGAAGGATTTCGCGACATTCATAAATCCCTCAGAATACTTCCCGCGCTCAAAATCAGCTTTATTTTTACTAAGCGACTGATAGATCTGCCCATATTCCGCGTTACCAAGTATCGCGTGCACACAAAGTATTACATTAGATACTTCGTCTTTACTATTTTCAGCAGACTTAACCCCGAAATATATTTTTTCTTCGCCTACAATATAGGCGTTATCATACTCTCCCGGCTCTATATGCATCATGCCCCAAACCTTTTTGTAATCAGTTATACGGGTACAGTCATTTATATGTACCGTTCGGTGACATATAAAATACCTATTGTACTCAGAAAAGTCAATAGTCTTTTCTAATAATTCGTCCCAACATTTCGGTGTACCAGGACGATGAAAAGAGTTTTCGGTATCACTGCTTGATAGCAATCTGAGAGCGGAAAATCTGATAAAGTCTGATTTCTTCTCAGGATAATTATAAATATACATATTCAAAACCAAAAATGTTCCTTTACTTCTGTAGTTGTACTGTCATCGTTTTTTATTTTTAAATTATAATGTCTGTTAACGGTACCGGCATCAAAGACATCGTCCGGTGTATGCTTGTAAATTACTCAGCTGCTAAAATTTATTTTACAATTTTCAGCCGCACATCAGGAAATTCATCGTAATCTCTATCAAGCGGCGTATTTTCAATTTCAGTGCATAACCGGCTTGCTTTGATTTCCTTATTATACACATCTGTTTTTAATCTCAAGTCGGTATCACTGCTATGCTTGTCATAAAACCGCACTGTTACGTTTGAAATATATTCATGCCCAAGGATTTCCTCATAAAAATGCTGAAGGCGTGTTACACCTGACTTTGCTGCATTGGCAATTCTTCTCCTCCCATACGATATGTTCTTAAACAAATGAGAACATTCGTTTGTTAGGGGATCGTCAAGTATTTCGTAAGGAATAAAACCTTCCTTTATATAATTTTTTATCGGGAAAAAATACTCTCCCTCGCTTGTTAGATTACAGTATAAATTTATTCCGATACGGTTGTCTATTGCCTTCTGCGTCAAATAATAGGAGATTTCTACTACATCATCTCTCTCAAGCTTTTCGGAAAATACTATTTTACCTACTATATTACAATATGGCATGCTTATCTTCTCCTTTGAGCTTAAATAATTTTTTATTCATTCAGATGCTTCAGGTGCTCAATTAATTTTAATGTTATCTCCCCATTACTTGGTTGGAATATCTATTTTGAAAGCTCACATGTACCCTTTTTTATCAGTTACACAGAAGCTGATTTTTTGGACTCAAACATCTACACTGTAGTCTATTTTTCTCCAAAATGCTTTTTCGCACCGCAACCACATTGCCTCATCATTAAACCCCTGTTCATTTAATTTTCCAAATCCTAAATCACCGAAATACAATAATCCATCAATATACTCCATCTTTACCTGGTCTATAAATTCAATATCATATATATTTTCAGGACAAAAATTAAGTTTATCAAGATTACTGAATAATACTTCTATTCGTTTTATTCTTGCGCACTCGGTAATATCTATAATTTTATCAAATATTAAAATCAACGCGTCCGGAATATGAACAGATGTATCCGTATGGACAATATGCATTGAGCGGGTAAAATACATTTCTACGATATGAGATTCATTGAAATCGTAATTTTCAAGAAACTCTTTAATATCTTTTTCCGTTCTTATTGGTACCCACTGTTTATTTTCACTATGACATATTCTCATGATCATTCCCTCCTGTTAAGGATCATATATCGGATAACCTTTTTAAAATTTACAACTAAGACATAAATATTAATTTTTATTTCAAAAAACAGATTTTGTATTACATTCACAAATCGACATACTGGGATTTGTTGATATCGCACTATTTAATGATATAAATCAATATTATTATTTGTATTATATCACAAATTTCACTTCAAGTCAAGATATTATTCGACATATATTAATTATTTTTTTACTATTGACTAAAAACTTATTTTATGATAACATATTAATGATATGAGGGCTATTTTGTAAATATTTATAATAATCCCCCATGCTGCCCAAGGCAGCACAAATAGGCATGAAAAATTTTCGGGCTTCGCTTTGCGAAGCAAAAAGCGTTTAGCTTTTTAGAAAATTTGGGCGTGAAACTATCTGCATTTTGTTGCGATCAGATTGATCTTTCACGCTAACTCTCTAGATATGATTGCACCGGATAAAGCTGAACGCAGCGGCGAGTATATATAAATATACGAGCTTGTTTTACTGCCTCCCCTAAAACGGATGCCTGAAATAATACCAACTCTATACAAAAAAGTACCATGGAATTTTGTACATAAACTGAAAAGGCAGTCCTTCTGCCTTTTATATACGAAACTTGTTTTATGTGTTTCGACTTTTCCAAGCTACCTTAATAATGTAACTGAATTAGAATTCCGGCGTAAAGTAACGTTTACAGTAGAAACCGGAATTGAAAAATTTAGGTTATCATGGTATGATGAGATCTGTACAGATTTGATAACATTAATTTAAAAAGTTAAAAAGGACGGAATGTTTATGAAATGTAAAGTATGCGGTGCCGAAAGCGGTAAATATCCTCTTTGCAAAATTTGCAATATAAAAAAAGAACAAGGAATGATAATAAAATGTAATGTCTGTAATCAGTGGCATTATATAAACGAAGAATGTCCTATACCCCAAAACTCGTCATATGAACAATATCTGTATAACGCTAAAACTTTAATTTCAAGCTCCGAACAGTCTTATTTTGAAGCGATCAAAGCTTGTATTCCTGATGAGTATTATGTGTTCCCGCAGATCAACCTTGCCGCTTTTATCAATCGGACAGATAATTCGCGTTATCATAACGAACTTTTCAGAAATGTAGATTTTCTTATTACCGATAATCAATATTTTCCCAAAATTGCAGTTGAAGTCAACGATCAATCACATTTTTCAGCTGACAGACGCGAGCGCGATTAAAAGGTTCAAAACATACTTGAAGAAGCAGGAATACATATTATTAAATTATGGACTACTTATGGCGTCAACACTGATTATATAAGAGGAAAAATTACAGAGATGTTAAGCTCCCCCGTCGCCCGTATACATCATTTTTCAAGTCAGCAACCGCCTCAACCACCTTCTGCTCCTCAAGATACTCAGAAACTTCCGGCTTTCAATGAGTCTCCGATAAGAAGAAGCAAAAAAAAGCAAGGTTGCTATATCGCCACTTGTGTGTACGGTTCTTACGATTGCCCGCAGGTGTGGACCCTTCGGCGTTACCGGGATTATTACCTATCCTCTACATGGTTTGGAAGATTTTTTATACAAATTTATTACAGAGTAAGCCCCATTTTAGTGAAATATTTTGGTGATTTAAAATTCTTTCGGAAGCTTTGTAAAAGAATACTTGACCGAAAGATACAAAGATTAATGTTAAAAGGATATGATAATCATTTTTACTCAGATAAAGAATAAAGCGCTAAGAATTGAGGATTGAAATGAGAAGAAAAATATGCTTGAACGACGGTTGGTTATTTCACAAAGGTGATATAAAAATCATCGCTCCCGGAGATAAAGGTCCGGTTTATGCTCAGAGCAAAACCGAACGCAAAAAGACAGGTCCAGCGGCGTATGCTTATCCGGATAAGCCCGACCAATTCGATTCCCCTTCCGGTATCCTGAGCCACGAAAAATGGCAAATTATTGACCTTCCCCATGATTATGTAATAGCTCAGGATTTAGATGAAAACGAAAACGGCGCGTTAGGCTACCTTCATTACGATAACGCATGGTACAGAAAGCATTTTATCTTGCCCGAAGGAATGGAACATATGCGCGTTTTACTAAGGTTCGACGGTATTGCCGGTAAGTCTACGATTTATCTCAACGGCTGTCTTATGTATCATAACTTTTCATCTTACAATACCTTTGAAATCGATATAAGCGATATTGTTAACTTTGATAAAGAAAACGTTATCGCCGTATATGTAAACACTGAGGAATGGGAGGGATGGTGGTATCAGGGCGGCGGCATTTACCGCGATGTGCATTTGGAAATTACCGAACTCACAGCCATTGATCTTTGGGGTGTTTATGCCCCGTATAAAAAAATCGATGAAAACGCCTGGCGCATAGATTTTGAAACAACTGTTGTAAACTCGGATTATGAGGACAGCTTTGTCACCGCAGAAAGCAGCGTTATAGATATCAATAATAACCGCATAGCGGCTTCCATAGGACAAGGCATTATCGCACAGCGGGAAAATTGCATCATTAACTATTCCGCAGTTGTAAAAAATCCTCTGCTATGGGACTGTGAAAATCCCAATCTTTACACAGTAAAAACCGTACTCAAAAAAGACGGAAAGGTAATTGATGAAAATATTACGCGCATAGGCTTCAGAACGGTTGAAATATCCGCTGAAAAAGGGTTGCTGCTTAACGGCAGGAAAACTATTATCAAAGGCGTATGCGCTCATCAGGATTTCGGTCTTACCGGACTTGCCGTACCCGATAACATTGCAAGGTATAAGGTAAAGCTCATAAAAGAAATGGGCGCCAACGGCTACAGAACGAGCCATTATCAGCAAACTGCCGCTTATATGGACGCTTTCGACGAAATGGGTTTTCTCGTAATGAATGAGGCCAGATGGTTTGAAAGCACAAATGAGAGTATAAAGCAGCTGGAATCGCTTATAAAGCGTGATCGGAACAGACCAAGCGTTATTTTTTGGTCTACCGGCAACGAAGAGCCTTTCCATATTACCGATGTCGGAAGACGGCTTCACAGAGCTTTGGCGGCGCATATCCGCAAGCTTGACAAAACCAGATTCATAACCGCCGCTGAGGATAAAACGCCTGAGCATTCCACTATTTATGATTATTGTGATGTTATCGGTATAAATTATAATCTGGATATTTACGATACCGTACACGAAATGTGCCCTAACAAGGCTGTTTTTGCTTCGGAATGCTGCGCAACCGGTACCACAAGAAATTGGAATTTTCCCTCAGACGGTAACGGAAGGCTGTGTGACAAGGACGCAGATACAAACAACTGGTTCTTAGGTCGTGAGAAAACCTGGAAATTCCTTATGCAACGTCCGTACGTATTCGGAGCGTATCAATGGGCGGCGGTTGAGCACCGCGGCGAGGCGATGTGGCCCGCGATATGCTCAAAGTCAGGAGCGCTTGACCTGTTTTTACAGAAAAAAGGAGCCTTTTATCAAAATAAATCTCACTGGACAGAGGAACCAATGGTATACATTGTACCTCATTGGAACTTCAAAGGACTTGAGGGACAGAATATAACAGTTACCGTTTATACCAACTGTGAAGAGCTTGAGCTGTTTTTAAACGGTAAAAGTTTCGGCAGAAAACAAATCGAAAAATATGGACACGGCGAATGGAATGTCCCCTATGCTTGCGGGATTCTTAAGGCTTCAGGCTACAGGGACGGAAAGCTTGCGGCGGAAGCTGAGCGAGTAACCACCGGAAAGCCTGAAATACTTCGGCTTACCTTAGATAATGAGTTTAAAGCAAATGGTAAGGATATCGCTTTATTTACCTGCATGTGTCTGGACGGCGAGGGCAGGATGGTTCCGGACGCCGCCGAATATGTACGCTTTTCAGTATCCTCAGACGCTGTAATTATCGGCACCGGATCCGATAACTGTGATCATAAGAGCGTTACAAGCACAGAACGCAAAATGTATATGGGTAAAATACGTGTAGCGGTCAAACCACGGAAGAATTCAGAAGAGTTTACGTTATATGCATTTAGTGACAATTGCGGTATCACCGCATTACAGGTTAAATGTTGATAAAGACCACTTTAAGTCGGTATTTCAGAATCTTATAGCTGCAGCAAGATCAGGTATTCAATAAGGGGCTGAGCCCCGTGGGAGATGGTATCTCCCACTGAAAAAAATTAAGATGGCGTCCGCCGCGGCGGACGCCATCTTAATTTAGTTATAAAACGATCAAACAGTACTTTTCTGCGCGAAATCCAGCAGCTTGGCAGAAAAGCCTTGGCCCCGCACATCTCAAGGAATTTATTACAAGAACATTATGTTATCCATTCGCATAATATATCTTTAGAAATGTGCGGAAATATAAATTTACAGCAGGAAAGTAAACTTCCGCGTAACACGGAAGCGTTAAGGATTTTAGCGTGAAGGAAGATTACATCACGTCAAAATACAGATGACTTCACGCTTAAATTCTCTCAAAAGCCGATCGCTTTTGTATATGCAAAACACGAATATTTGTCATATTTATTTGAGCCGCCTTCGGGCGGCATGGAGGATTATCATGCAAAACAACCCAAACTTTATATCTTCACTACCGCCCCTGATCTCGGTTTTGCGCGGCAGACCTCAGGCATACGCTTACATAGAGGGAGATACCGTAAATTATCCTGAGCTTCTCGGGGCAGCGCGCTTTTATCAAACAAGATCGGGTGTGATCGTTTTTACAGAAGTAAGAGGTCTGCCAATTGCCGAAACCGACTGTAACGCTCCTGTATTTGGATTTCATATACATGAGGGTACCTCCTGCGGCGGAAGTATGAACGATCCGTTTTCGGCGTCAATGTCACATTATAACCCCAATAATTGCCCTCATCCTTATCATTCCGGAGACCTTCCGCCGTTATTCGGCAACAACGGTTTCGCGGTAAGCCTGGTACTTACAGACCGCTTTAATGTTGATGAAATCATAGGAAAAACAATAATTATTCATGACCGACCGGACGACTTCAGCACACAGCCGTCCGGAAACTCAGGTACAAAGATTGCCTGCGGAATCATAAAAGCCAACTACAGGCTACCGCGTTCCTATCAGCGTTAATCGTCGTCAAAGAGCGACCTTTGAACGCATTCATTCTTAAGAAAGCTTTTCTGAGAACCGACCTTTATAGCGTCGCCGTCATTTAGATTACCGATTATTATCGGCGACGACGGATCATGATATTTATAGTTTTCAAGAGCCTTTTTATGGCTTCTGTTGGCATAGCAGTATCGGCAGCCATTGAGGCAGGTATCGTATTCTCCGATATCCCGGCTTTCAATACAATGGCAGCCCTGCCGCATCCCCTTATGCTTTAATTCCCGGAATTCACAGCCGTTGGCTTTTCCGAGTATATCAAGCGTGGCACATCCTGAAGAATGTATGCCGTACTTTGAGTAATCGCCATTTGTTCCGCAGGTCTGCAGATGTATGCCGTACCGATTCGCTGTCTCTCCAAGCCCCTTTGCCAGCGTTTCTTTATCCGCGTCTGTAATTTCCCTCAGCTCCGGCATATTGGTCTTAAGCTTTTTGTATACCTCGACAAAACTGAAAATACAGCGGTCTATATACGGTGCGAGTTTTTTTGCCATTTTCTCAAAGGTATTAAAATGTATTTCCATCGTATATTTGTCGGTCAGCAGTACCGGATCGTACCTCCAGGCTATTCTTTCTCTTCCGACAATTGATGAAAGCTTTATAAGTGTCTGTATACTTTCCTCTGTCTCCGGAACCCCCGGTTCGATATCCTTTCCGTATGCCGTGACGGTATAGTAAAAGTATGTGCGGTATTTATCGGTTATCTCCCGTATTCTCGGAAGTATCGGCGCATAATTTTTCGAGCAGAACAGCACCGCGTCGATTTTATCCGGAGACAGCTCGTATCTCGTTACATTGTTAGGAAAAAGCGGATTGCGCACATAAACAAAGCCTTCTTCAAAACGTTTCAGCAGCCAATCGGAAAAATACTGAACCGTATCGGTTCTCGCCCCGGTATTCAAAATCATTTGCGTCATTCTCCTTTTTAGTAACTTCCGTATTTTCGTTAAATAATTCCAAAGAAAAGCCGGACCCTTACATGGATCCGGTTATTGTTCGCTTGAAACTTTAAATATCCTATTCTTTATCGGATTTATCCGAACCTGAGGTAAGTTTGTTAAGTAGTGTAACAATTAGTATGATCACGCCGGTAACTATGAAAATACCGAGCATACCCATACCCATAATAGGCAGAGCCTGAAGCAAATTATCAACGCTTATGCTTAAATCCATTTTTAAACCAGCCTTTCTTGATTTTCGGAGTAACGCTTAGTTTTTTAATTACTCCGCGGGAAACTTTTTTAAGTAGCGACAGGAATCCTTTATCCTCCGATTATATTCTGAACAAAGGAAAGTAAGAGTCCGCCGGCGATAACTGAGGCTATCTGTCCGGAAACGTTAACTCCGATAGAATGCATAAGAAGGAAATTCTGGTTATCCTCTTCAAGCCCAAGCTTGTTTACCACTCTTGCCGACATCGGAAACGCCGAGATCCCGGCGGCTCCTATCATCGGATTGATCTTATTCTTTGTAAACAGGTTCATGAGCTTTGCTATCATAACACCGCCGAATGTATCAAATACAAAAGCGAAAAGTCCGAGTCCCATTATTAAGAGCGTTTCAATTCTTAGAAATTCAGCCGCAGTCATTTTGGACGCGATAGTAATTCCAAGGAATATCGTTATAAGATTGGCAAGCACCTTCTGAGCGGTCTCGGAGAGGGAATCCAGAACCCCGCACTCACGAATCAGGTTACCGAACATCAGAAAGCCGATAAGCGCCACCGCGTCCGGCGCCACAAGACCTACTATAACCGTAACCACTATCGGGAAAAGAATCTTGGTAAGCTTTGACACCGGTTTCCCTACGTAGGGCATACGGATCATACGTTCTTTTTTCGTAGTGCATAGCTTGATTATCGGGGGCTGTACTATCGGCACAAGCGCCATATAAGAGTACGCTGCGACCATGATAGCCGCCGTATAATTGGAAGCAAGCTGTATCGCTACGAAGATAGAGGTAGGACCGTCCGCCGCCCCTATTATCGCGATAGACGCCGCGTCCTTAAGCTCAAAGCCCAGGAAAGAGGCAAGGCAAAGCGTAAAAAATATGCCGAACTGCGCCGCCGCGCCAAATATCATCAGTTTAGGGTTTGTAAGCAGAGGAGCAAAATCTATCATTGCGCCTATTCCTATAAACAATATCAGCGGCATCAGCTCATTGTCATTTATTCCGATATTGAACAGGTGGTCAATTACATGCTTGGCGCCGGAATTAGGAAGATTTATAAGTATAGCGCCGAAGCCCATCGGAAGCAGTAGAGACGGCTCCATCTGTTTTTTGATAGCCAGAAAAATAAGTACACCGCCGATCAGCCACATAACGACCTGCTGCCACGTTATACTAAGTAGATTTTCATAAAGAACACTCATGATATCCCTTTCCCGTCGCCCGATGGCGACATTGTAATTTTAACGGTATTTTAACACCATGATGAAAAAAATACCGTATTATCTAAAATATACATTACGGTTTAATATTATATCATAAACTGTTGCAAATGTCAATGCTATTTTGTATTAAAATATGCTTTTTTACATCAATTCTGAATAAGTATCACGTAAAGAAAAGGTAAAATAACGCGTTATTTACGAAAATTCAAAGCAGTGAATCGATATATTCACGCCATTTGTCGAACTCAAAGCATAGAGTATCGGTTCTGTGAGAATCGCTTGACAGCACTACGCTTCCTCCGTTTTTGATAATATAGCGCAGAAACTCCGGAACCGGGTATGGTATATCCCGTCTGCCGCGAGATATCGCTCCGGTATTTACTTCAAAGCTCAGACCCTTTTTCAGCAGCTTATCGGCAGCCGCTTTCCCCGCGGCGAGGTATCTGCTGTTATTCTCGTCAAAAAATCTGTTGCCCTTGTTAAAAACGGCAATAAGGTCAAAATGCCCAACGATATCCGCGCCCATATCCGCAACGGAGCTTATATTTTCAAAATACTCCTCCGCCATCCGGTAATAATCGCCGCCGTAATACTTCCTTGCCGCTTCTTCAAAAACTTCCGGGCTGTAGTCAATCGCAATGTAATTACCGTCATCCTTTTTGAGATAATGGGACGAGCCTATTATATAGTCGTACCCTTCGGCGGGAAAATCGGAAAACAGCTCCTGCTCTATTCCGCACAGAATTTCTATCCTATCCGAATATTTCTCTTTCAGGCGCCGTATTTCCTTTTTATATTCCTCAGTACCTTCTATAGTCATACAACAGCTGCTGTCAAACGAGGTATATGAATGTCCGGAAAAGCCTATTCTTTGCATTTTCCGCTCTATCGCGGCAAGCACCATTTCCTCCGGCGTATTTTCCCCGTCGCAAAAGGTTGTATGGACATGCAGATCGGAAAGCGTCATTTCGTCATCTTCTCCTGTTTTACCTTATGGTCGATAACATGGCGTGACGCAAGCTCGTTATAAATATCCTCAAGCGATATTCCGAGCTGTATCATGAGCACCATTACATGATAAGCAAGATCCGATATCTCATATATCGTTTCTTTTTTATCCTCGGCTTTTCCGGCTATTATGACCTCGGTGCATTCCTCTCCGACCTTTTTCAGTATCTTATCGAGCCCCTTTTCAAACAGGTAAGTAGTATAAGATCCCTCTTTTTTCTCTGTCTTTCTGCCTTCGATAAGCTTCATCAGCGACTCAAGCGAAAATTCATGCAGCTCCTCGCTCTGCCAAACCGGATTTTCAAAGCAGCTTACGGTTCCCAGATGACATGCCGGACCGTCCGGCTCTACCAACACTTCGAGAGCGTCTTTATCGCAGTCCGCGGTTATGGAAACTATATGCTGATAGTTTCCGCTGGTCTCGCCTTTGAGCCAGAGCTTCTGACGGGAACGGCTGTAAAAGCAGGTAAGCCCCTTTTCCATGGATATCTGAAGGCTTTCCCTGCTCATATAAGCAAGCGTAAGCAGCTTCTTTGTTTTTGCATCTATAACCACAGCGGGAATAAGTCCCTTTTCATCAAATTTAAGCTCGTTTATATCTATCATTTTTGTTATTTCCTTTACAGATCTTTATTTATGCTTCAAAGTCTTACCGGTATACCGTGAGACGAAAGCTCTTTTTTAAGTGCCATTATATCCACCTCTCCGAAATGGAAAACCGACGCGGCAAGTCCGGCGTCCACTTTAGGCAGCTTTGTAAAAAGCTCCGTAAAATCCTCTATGCACCCGGCTCCTCCTGACGCGATCACCGGAACGGAAACGGCATTGCAGACCGCGTCAAGCATTTCAAGGTCAAAGCCCTTCTTTACGCCGTCTGTATCTATAGAGTTAAGCACTACTTCACCCGCGCCCATATCAACGCATCTGCGTATCCATTCTATCGCTTCCATACCTGTGTTTTCTCTGCCGCCCTTTGAAAATACGCGGAAAACTCCGTCCACCCGTTTGACGTCCGCAGAAATAACGACGCACTGATTGCCGTACAGCCTTGCGGCTTCGCTTATCAGTGAAGGATTCCTGACAGCGCCGGAATTTACGCTTACCTTATCCGCTCCGCATTTAAGCACACGATCAAAGTCCGCGACGGTATTGATGCCCCCGCCCACCGTCAGCGGAATGAATATGCTGCTCGCAACTTCCTTTAAAATGTCGGTAAACAGCGAGCGGTCCTCAGCCGACGCCGTGATATCGTAAAACACCAGCTCATCCGCACCGTTTTCACTGTAATACCTGCCCAGCTCCACCGGTGAGGAAACGTCGCTCAGTCCTTTGAAATTAACACCTTTTACTACTCTTCCGTTTTTAACGTCGAGACACGGTATTATACGTTTTGTTATCATTTTGACACACCTATCGCTTCCTTAAGCGAGATCGCCTTTGTATAATAAGCCTTTCCGATTATAGCTCCGTGAAGTCCGAGCGAGGCAAGATATTTTACATCGTCCAGCGTGGAAACGCCGCCGGAAGCGATGATATTCATATCAAGACTTTCCGAAAGCGTTTTGTAGAGTTCTCTGTTGGTTCCCTGCATCGCTCCGTCCTTGGATATATCGGTACATATAACTGTATCTATGCCGATGCTGCTCATTCTTTTGCAAAAATCAATCGCGTCCTCGTCGGCGGTCTCCGTCCAGCCCTTTATAGCTATGCGTCCGTCCTTGATATCCACGCCTACAGCGACTTTCCCCGGAAACTCCTTTGCCGCTTCTTCGGCAAAGCCATCTTTGGTTATTGCCGCGGTTCCGAGTATCACTCGCCCGCAGCCGGCGTTTATGTACGCTTCAATGGTTTTCAGCTCGCGTATACCTCCGCCCACCTCCGTAAAAAGCTTACTGGCGAAAACCAGTCTTTTAACGGTATCAAGATTCGGAGTTTCTCCGCTTTTCGCCCCCTCAAGGTCAACAATATGCATACACTTTGCACCCTGAGACTCAAAATCGCTTACTATTTCCGCCGGATCGTCGCTGTAAACCGTCATCTCATCATAATTTCCCTTATACAGTCTGACGGCTTTTCCGCCGTACAGATCTATTGCCGGATAAATCAGCATTTTTTAACCGTGGCTTTTATTTTACAAAAGCTTCCTTTCTTCAATATTATAAACTCAGAGTTGATTTACATAGCGCAGCTCAGTAAGTTCCTCCCCGCCTATATTTATTACCGACGTATCTCCGTTAAAAAAGAAACCCATAGCCTTATAAAAAGCTCTCGCTCTGTGATTTTCCTCAAGTACCCATAAATAGATTTTCTCAAAGCCGTCATTTTTAAGCTGCTCTACATCATGCTCAAACAAAAGCTTTCCATACCCGTTTCTGAAATATTCGGGAAGCACATACAAAGAGACAATTTCTCCCCAGCCCTTCATATTCCCATCTCTTGCCGGAGAAACCGAAGATGCCGCAACATATCTGCCGTTATCTTCAAGTATATAATCTTTATAAACAGCTTCCTTAAATCTGGGCGTCCAGCTCCCGGTTGTGAGTCCGTCAAGGTATTTTTGCGGAATAATTCCTTTATAGCCGACTTTCCACGATAAAGCGTAAATACGGCTTGCCGCAGACGCAGTTTGCTCTGATACTTTTTCTATCTTCATAGTTCAGTCCGAATATTATACTGCCGCAATCAGGTTTCACCTAAGTAAATATCTACCTGATAATACTTATTATTTACAGCATATTGATAATCAGGTGAATTTCTGATAAAATCAAAAATATTTTCGTCTATATCCTCATTCCAGACCGTCGTATTGAAAGACGCGTTTTCGGATGAGGGTTTATATAAAACATCCACGTGCAACTGGTAAAATTCGTCGTCCTCCGACGGACACTGTCTGACCAAAGAAAAGTAAAACAGCTCTTCACCGGTAAAATTATACGTTCCGGTTTCAAATAAAATCATATCCTCGTCGACAGGCGTCTGACACATTTTTTCAAATATATCAACTATTTCCTCTAATGTCATATCGTCTGTTATCGTATTTTTAAGATATTCAAGCAAATGCTCCATAAAAAACCTCCGCTTTTTGATAGTATTTTTTTATTAACCTATTTCACAAAAAGCCTTAAGGATATTCAGCCCAACGTTTCCGCTTTTCTCAGGATGGAACTGACAGCCGTAAACATTTCCGCGCGCTACCGCCGCGGTAAGATGCGCGCCGTACTCTGTCGTTGCTATGACAGAAGCGTCACAGTCCGCGGCGTAATACGAATGAACGAAATATACAAAATCCCCGTCGCTGATATATTTAAACAGCGGGCTTTTATCTCCCCTGAACTCAAGCGCGTTCCAGCCTATATGCGGAATTTTGTACCCGCTTGGGATTACGTCAGATATCGGGCGGATCTCTCCGGGAATAAGTCCCAATCCCTCATGAACTCCGTACTCATAGCTTCTCTCAAGCAGAAGCTGCATTCCAAGACATATGCCAAGCAGCGGCTTGCCGCCCTCCGCTTCGGATCTGACTGTTTCCGCAAGACCTCCGCGCTTCAGCTTTTCCGCCGCGTCGCCGAAAGCGCCGACTCCCGGCAGTACTATCTTATCCGCGGTTTTCAGCTTTGATGTATCAGAGGTCACCTCTGCGTCCGCGCCCACCATCTCAAAAGAGCTTTTAAGCGAAAACAGGTTGCCCACCCCATAATCAACTATAGCTATCACTCAGAGTACTCCTTTCGTTGACGGAACATCCTCGGAAAACCCGGCATCTATCGCCGCGGCCTGACGCAAGGCTCTCGCCGCGGCTTTAAAGCCGCACTCTATTATATGATGTGAATTTTCCCCGTCAAGCTGCCTCAGATGCAGTGTACAGCCAGAGGTGCGGGTAAACGCAAGCCAGAATTCTTTTGCCAGCTCAGTATCGAAGTCCCCTACCTTTTCCGTCGGAATATCGAATTTATACCCGAGATATCCTCTTCCTGAGATATCGACCGAGGCAAGCACCAGCGCTTCGTCCATCGGTAAAACAACGCTGCCGTACCGGTTTATCCCCTTTTTATCAGCCAGCGCCTTTGCAAACGCCTGACCGAGACAAATTCCGATATCCTCAGTTGTGTGATGATAATCAACCGCGGTATCACCTTTACAGGAAATATCAAGATCGAACCTGCCGTGTTTGGCAAGCAGCGTGAGCATATGGTCAAGAAAACCGCATCCGCTGTTTATTTCAGATATACCTTTTCCGTCTATATTAAGTCCGAGCTTTATATCCGTCTCGGCAGTACTGCGTTCAATTTTTGCCGTTCTCATAAATTATAACTCCTCTCTGCCGCCGATTATATCCGCCAGCGCGTCCCTGAGTATCCGCATTTCTTCAAATGTTCCTATCGTTATACGGTTGTATTCCGCTATCCGCTCGGTCTCAAAATGACGCACAAGTATACCGCGCTGTCTCAAGGCCAGATAAAGCTCTTTTCCGGATATTTTCGGATGCTTCGCAAAAACAAAGTTGGTTTTTGAATCCGTCAAAATAAAACCGAGTCCGCGAAGCTCTGCGCTTATATAATCTCTGTTCGTCTGAATTGCCCTGCAGTTTGACGCGGTATATTCTTCATCTTCAAGCATTCCTATACCGGCAGCCATAGTCATCGAGTTTACATTATACGGATTTGTTGAGTACTTTATGGTATTCAGATCATTTATCAGAGACCTGCATCCGATACCGTAGCCAAGGCGCGCTCCCGCCATAGACCTTGACTTTGAAAAAGTCTGAGTGACCAGCAGGTTATCATACTTATGTATAAGCGGTACGCAGCTCTCTCCTCCGAAATCCACATAAGCCTCGTCCACTACAACCACGTTTTCCGGATTGGATCTGATTATTTCTTCTATCTGTTCCCTGTTCAGCGCTATTGCCGTAGGAGCATTGGGATTTGCAATGAACACCGTTTTGTTTATTCCGATGTAATCTCCTGTGTCAATTGTGAAATCATCTTTTAAAGGTATTTCCGTATACGGTATTCCGTTCAGCTTCGCAAATACTTTATAAAAACCGTAGGTTATATCGGCAAAAGCCGCCGGGTGCTTATCGTCGCAGAACGCCATGAAAGCAAAATTGAGTATCTCATCGGATCCGTTGGTCGGAAGTACTTCGTCACGGTCAATACCGTAACGCGCCGCAAGGGCTTCTTTAAGCGCGGTGCATTCCGGATCGGAATACAGCATCAGCTTTTTTGCCGCCGTCGACGCGGCTCTGACCGCCTTTTCAGACGGCGGGAACGGGGACTCATTTGTATTTAGCTTGATATACTTCATATCTCTCGGCTGCTCACCCGGAGTGTACGGCACGAGAGCTTTATATTTTTCGCTGAAAAATCCGCTCATTTCCGCTCAGCATCCTTTCGCTCGGTTCTTATCATCGCGCTTTTCGCGTGAGCAGTAAGTCCCTCTTTTTCCGCAAAGAAAGCTACGTCTTTGGCTGCCTTTTCCAGTGCCTGCGCTGTATAATAGGTATACTGTGTCTTTTTTATAAAATCGTCTACCGACAGCGGGCTCGAAAATCTCGCGCTTCCGCCCGTAGGAAGTGTATGGTTCGGTCCGGCAAAATAGTCGCCGAGTGCTTCCGGACAGTTTCTTCCCATAAATACCGAACCTGCATGACGTATCTTATCAAGATAATCAAACGGGTTGTCAAGGCAAAGCTCCAGATGCTCCGGCGCTATATCGTTTGAAATTTCTACCGCCGTAAGTATATCCGGAGATACGATTATTTTGCCGTTATTGTCAATAGACGCTCTGGCTATTTCGGCGCGCAGAAGCAGCGGTATCTGTTTTTCAAGCTCGTCTCTTACCGCGTATGCAAGCTCTTCGGAATCGGTAACCAGCACCGCGCTCGCCATTTTGTCATGCTCTGCCTGTGAAAGCAAATCGGCCGCCGCGACCGCCGGATCGCTCTTTCCGTCCGCAATTATAAGTATCTCGCTCGGTCCGGCTATCATATCTATTGAAACCACACCGAAAACCTGCTTTTTTGCTTCCGCCACAAATGCATTCCCCGGACCTACTATCTTATCCACCTTAGGAACGCTTTCGGTACCGTACGCAAGCGCTGCGACAGCCTGAGCTCCGCCAACTTTGAATATCCTGTCGATACCGGCTGTTTTTGCCGCCGCAAGTATCACCGGGCTTACCTTGCCGTCCTTACCGGGAGGAGTGACCATAACCACCTCGCGGCAGCCCGCTATCTTTGCCGGAATAGCGTCCATAAGCACAGTGGAAGGATACGCCGCGGTTCCGCCGGGGACGTACAGCCCGGCTCTGTCTACCGGGATTATTTTCTGCCCTATCACTATGCCGTCGCTGTTATTGATAATAAAGCTGTTTCTCACCTGTTTTTCATGGAAAGCCTTAATATTTGACGCCGCTTTTTTAAGTACATCTATAAACTGCGGTTCGACTGAATTTACCGCTTCTTCTATTTCTGTTTCCGAGACAAGCAGACCGGCAAGCCTTACCCGGTCAAATTTTTCCGTGTATTCTATAAGTGCCCTGTCTCCGTTTTCTCTGACGTTTTTTATTATTTCGGAAACTGTAGCTTCAACGTTTACCGCGGGAACCGAACGCGCGAATATCTCGCTGTTATCCACTTCACCGTATCTGAGTATCTTTATCATGCCGTTTAAATCCTTTCAGGGTATTAATTCAAGGCTTTTCGCTTATTTGCTCCGCGATGCTTTCTTTTATCCGTTCAATGATCTGTCCTTTGAATTTGAAGCTTGCCTTGTTGGCAATAAGTCTTGCGCTTATCGGCACTATCGTTTCTATAACCTCAAGATCGTTTTCTTTAAGTGTAGTACCGGTTTCAACAATATCAACTATAACATCCGACAATCCGAGTATCGGCGCAAGCTCGATTGAACCGTTAAGATGTATGATATCTATATCGCGTCCAAGAGAGGCGTAATAATTCCTTGCTATATTTGTGAATTTGGTCGCAACCTTCAGCGTTCTTGCCGGATCGTCGCGAAAGCCGGATTTCGCCGCCACCGCCATGAGGCATTTACCGGTATTAAGGTCGAGAAGCTCATATATGTCAGGGTTATATTCAAGCAGTATATCCTTACCGGCAACACCGATATCCGCCGCGCCGCGCTCAACGTATATCGCCACGTCCGATGGCTTTACCCAAAAATAACGCACTCCGCGCTCCGGATTTTCAAATATAAGCTTACGGCTGTTTTCCATTACCGCATGACATTCATAGCCCGCCTTTTCAAACATTGAGTAAACCTTTTCCCCGAGCCTTCCTTTAGGAAGCGCCACATTAAGCATTGTCATCAGCAATTTCCGCCTCCGTTCCGTTCATACGCATAAGGCGCCTGTATCTTAGTTTTTGCGGCACCGTTCTCTGCGCGCTGACACTGATACCCTTTTCCGTAAACGCGCGCACTGTCCTATTCAAAGCGGCAACGTCGGTTTTCTCATCATAAAGAAGCACCGCGTCGACATCAAACTCCCCTTGTCTGACCGATAACTCATCCAGGAGATCAAGATACACCGCAAAACCTATCGCGCCCGATTTTTTCCCCATTCTGTGCATGAGATTATCATACTGACCTCCGGAAAGTACGCTTGCAGGTATTCCGCTTGCGAAGCCCTTGAATACTATACCGTTATAGTAATTCATATCGTTTATAACGGAAAAGTCTATCCTGATTTTATCCACAGGAACCGTTCCGTCAATAGATGATACTATATCCGACAGCTCGTACAAATATTTTTTAACGTTATCGTCCGGAAGTATATCATTAAGCTTTTTTATTACCTCCGATGGTTTCCCATAGGTATTGACAAGCAGCTTTAAAAGCTCCGTGTTTTGTTTATCGGCTTTTTCACGCAGGCAGATATCGTTTATACCGTGCTGATTTTTTTCTCCGATACAAACAAGAAGCTCCGACCTTGAAGCTTCCGAAAGCTCAAGTCTGTCAATCAGCGCGGAAACCAATCCTAAGTGCGAAATATCAAGCACGTAATCCTCCGCTATCAGCGACAGGCTTTCGAGAGCAAGAATTATAACCTCGCATATCCTGTATTTGTCTATTTCTCCGATACATTCAAGACCGACCTGCATGATCTCCTTATAGTCATAATTATCCTTCGACATTCTGTATACATTTTCGTTATAGTATACCTTAAGTAAATCACCGGCGGTATCTCTGCTGTTTTTAACTATAGAAAGGGTAACGTCCGGCTTTAACGCCATAAGCTTACCCATGGCATTGGTGAAAGTAATTATATTTTCCGATACAAGGAAATTCTTGTTTTTTGCATATAGCTCATATTCTTCGAATTTGCTCATTTTAAAATGAGTATAACCATAGCTCTGATAGAGCGAGCGGAGACTGAACACAGCCTTCTCGTCGTTTTTCAGTACATTGTCACCTATAAACATATAGATAATTCCATTCCTTTTATTTAGGTATATCTGTCCGCCGTCGGATAATGAGGCAAAATATCATAATTTTCCGTCGTTCTTTTTTGCCTTGGAAAGAACGTTTCTGTAACCTCCGCTTCCGTACACAAGGCACTTGTTGACCCTTGATATCGTCGCAGTGCTTGCTCCGGTCTCCCTTGAAATTTCCTGATAGTTTTTCCCGCTATCCAGCATTTCCGCGACCGAGAGTCTCTGAGCCATATCCTGTATTTCCTTTATTGTACATATATCTTCAAAAAAAGCTTCGCATTCCTTTTCGTTTTCAAGATAAAGCACCATTCGGTACAGCCGTTCAAGGGCTTTTGAATGAATTTTTTCCATTTCAAGACCATATCTGTTGCATAAGCAAAAGACGCTACCTTTCTTCAGGAATTTTTTATAATCAATCCTCCGCGTAAATACTTTTACACGTTACCCAGCTAACATTTTAACACGCTAAATCGCTAAAGTCAATAAAAATCCATATAGTTTACAAATTATTATCATTTACTCCAAAAATTAAACCGGCTTTGCTGCAGTTTACGCAAATAAGCCGGTTAGAGAAATCAAAGCGTCGCTTTTCCCTCACAGTAGATACATCTGTATATTCCGTTTTCGGTCGCTCTGAATATCTGATCAAGCTCCCGCTCTTCTGAGCAGATACATCTCGGATTTGAGCATTTAAGCTTGTTGACGATAAATCCGTCTCCGCTGTAATCAGGAATTTCCCGCTTTTTATCCTTTGCTGTTTCAAGAAGATACAGTATGAGTGCCATCCGCATCAGTTTACCGTTATAAACCTGCTTGAAATAACATGCTCTCGGGTCTTCGTCAACCTTTACGCTAATCTCGTTAACCCGCGGAAGCGGATGAAGTATCGACATATCCGGCTTAGCGTTTTTCAGCTTGTCCAGGGTAAGTATGTAGCTGTCCTTAAGCCTCTCATACTGCCGTAAATCCGTAAAACGCTCTCTTTGTACTCTGGTCATGTAAAGAATATCAAGTTCCGGCATAGCCTCGTCAAGCGACAGGGTCTGTCTATAGCTCATACCGTTCTTCTCTATTATCTCATTTTTCACATAGCCGGGAAGCTTAAGCTCATCCGGCGAAATAAGCACAAGCTTTATGCCGCTGTACCTCGAGAGAGCAGCGATAAGAGAATGTACCGTCCTTCCGTATTTAAGATCGCCGCAAAATCCGACGGTAAGCTCCGATAGCCTGCCTTTTTCACGGTAGATCGTCAATATATCCGCCAGAGTCTGTGTGGGATGGCAATGCCCCCCGTCGCCTGCGTTGATCACCGGTATTCCCGCGCTTCGCGAAGCCACAAGAGGCGCGCCTTCTTTTGGGTGCCGCATCGCGATAATATCGGCATAAGCCGTAATTACCTTTGCAGTATCCGAAACGCTTTCTCCTTTTGAAGCAGACGAGGAGCTCGCCTCCGAAAAGCCTATCGCGTTTCCCCCCAGCTCCAGCATAGCCGCCTCGAAGCTGAGACGGGTCCTTGTTGACGGCTCAAAAAACAGCGTGGCTATTTTTTTACCTCTGCACCTGTCCGCGTACATAGCGGGATTCGCCGCGATATCACACGCGGTTTTTATCAGAGAATCTATCTCGGACTTTGACAGATCCAGAATATCTATTACACTTTTCATTTAGGACGCTCCTCTTCTTTATTACGGCGTTGCTTAATTTTAATCTGTTATTTATTATTTTGATATCCAGCTTTCGTCTGACGGATTATCTCTGAACGCCAAAAGACGCTTAACGTCCTCCGGCTTTATATAACCTTCCTCGGCTGCAAGCTGCGCTATAACGTCGAAATCGGTAAGAGATATATTTTTCACACCCGCTTCGGCGAGTCTGTCAAGTCCCTTTTTCATACCGTAAGTAAAAATACTGACAATTCCGAGTACCTCTGCGCCAGCCTCTCTGAGCGCTTCCACCACCTCAATAACGCTTCCTCCGGTGGAAATAAGGTCCTCAACCACGACGACCTTCTGGCCGGGCTCAAGCTTGCCCTCGATACGGTTCTGCCTTCCGTGGTCCTTAGCTCCGGAACGCACGTATCCCATCGGCATTCCGAGTATATGCGCGGTAATAGCCGCGTGCGCGATACCTGCCGTGGAAGTCCCCATCAGCACCTCCGCGTCAGGATAATTCGCTTTTATAAGCTCCGCAAGGCCGTTTTCAATATCGTTTCTTACCTCCGGCGCAGTCAGTGTGAGACGGTTATCGCAGTACACCGGGCTTTTAATTCCGCTCGCCCAGATAAACGGTTCCTCCGGGCGGAAAAACACCGCTTTGATGGACAGCAGATCCTTTGCTATTTTCTTTTTCATAAAATTCGTTTCCTTTCATTTATCCGAGTATCAGTCGACAAATTCAGCGACGCATCTCTCATATGCCTTTACAGGGTCCTGAGAAGCGGTTATAGGTCTGCCCACTACAATATAGTCCGAACCTATATTTTTTGCCTGCTTGGGAGTCATGACCCGTTTCTGGTCGCCTAACTCTCCGTCCGCGAAACGTACGCCCGGCGTGACCGTTAAAAACTTACTTCCGCATACCTTATGCACCTCAGCCGCTTCAAGCGGAGAGCATACCACGCCGTCAAGTCCCGCTATTTTCGCGTTATGTGCGTAATGCATTACCACTTCCGTCAGCGGTTTATCAATAAGCAGCTCACGTTTCATTCTTTCTTCATCGGTAGAGGTAAGCTGTGTGACGGCGATAAGAAGAGGTCTCGTACCGTCCTCTCTCGTAAGCCCTTCAAGCGCCGCCTCCATCATGGAAATCGTTCCGGCGGCGTGAAGATTACACATATCCACGTCCAGCTTTGACAGCACCGCCATTGATTTTTTTACGGTATTCGGTATATCATGGAGCTTAAGGTCAAGAAATATCCTGTGTCCCAGCTCCTTTATTTTTTTTACTATCTGAGGCCCCTCCGCGTAGTAAAGCTCCATCCCGATCTTTACAAACGGTTTTCTGCCTTTGAACAGCGAAAGAAAATCGAAAGTTTTCTCCGCGCTGTCAAAATCGCATGCGATTATAACATCCTTTCCCATAACTCTGACCATGACCCTTTCTATCTGTATTTTTTAATATTCGGTTTATGCGGACAGGGTCATGCCCTGCCTATTATATCGCGAAGGTTCTCTATACCGTACTTCTCCATTACTCCGGGAAGATCATTTATTATATCCCGGCAGATAAACGGATCTACCAGATTAGCCGCGCCTATTCCAACCGCGGTTGCTCCCGCGAGCATCATTTCAACTACGTCCTCAGCGCTTGAAACGCCGCCCATACCTATAACCGGTATACTGACCGCCTTCGACACCTGATATACCATCCTGAGCGCTACCGGGAATACCGCGCTTCCTGAAAAACCGCCCATTTTATTGGCTATTATCGGTTTTTTAGTCCTCAGATCTATCCGCATACCGAGAAGCGTGTTAATCAGGCTTATACCGTCCGCGCCCGCGTCAGCGCAGGCTTTAGCAATTTCCGTTATGTCCGTTACATTCGGAGAAAGCTTGATTATCACCGGTTTTTCCGTTACATTCTTCACCGCGCGCGTGACCTCGGCCGCCGCCTCTGGAGAAGTGCCGAAGCTCATGCCTCCGCCGTGAACGTTGGGACAGCTTATATTGACTTCAAACCAGCCGATCTGTTCGCACCCGTTCAGTCTTTGACAGGTATATGCATAATCCTCCACTGAAAATCCGCTGACGTTTGCCATGACCTTTTTTGCAAAGCATTTACTGAGCTTTGGAAGCTCCTCGCTTATAACCTTCTCCACTCCGGGATTCTGAAGTCCTACCGCGTTTATCATACCCTGAGGACATTCCGCAATACGCGGTGTCGGATTACCGAAACGCGGGTCTTTCGTCGTACCTTTAAAGGAAAACGTACCGAGGATATTTATATCGTACAGCTCCGCAAATTCATAACCGTATCCGAATGTACCGCTTGCCGGGATTATCGGATTATCAAGAGGTATTCCGCAAAGTTCTACATTCAGCCTTCCCACAGTATCTCCTCCTTTTTCATCACCGGACCTTCCTTGCAGATGCGCTTGTTTCCGGTCAGCGTTTTACAGGAGCAGCCCATACAGGCACCGAAACCGCAGCCCATTCTTTCCTCAAAGCTGAATTGTCCCTGTGATGTGGTATTTTTATATACAGCCTTCAGCATCGGCTCCGGTCCGCAGGTATAAAAATATGAATACTTCATTCCCTCAAGCGCTTTCGTTACAAAACCCTTTATACCGTATGAGCCGTCCGCAGTTGCAACATATACTTCCGTGCCGAGCGACCTAAACTCATTTTCGTAAAAAATCTCTTTTGCGGTATTAAAACCAAGTACGACTTTAACTTGCTTTCCCTCCTCCGTCAAGCGCTTTGCCAGCATATACAGCGGAGGTACTCCAACTCCGCCGCCTATTAAAACAGGCGTTTGGCCGGAAAGAGAAAGGTCATAGCCGTTACCCAGTCCCGTCAGTAAATCAAGGCTGCCTTTTTCCATATGGCTCATCGCCTCTGTGCCATGCCCGACTACCTTATAAATTAAAGTCAGAACCTCGCCCTCGCAATCGCAGACCGATATCGGTCTGCGAAGGAAGAAGCCATCAAGCCTGATATTGACAAACTGTCCCGGCGCCGCTACCGCGGAGGTATCTCCTTTGAGACGCATACGGTAGACGTTTTCCGCAAGCTCTACATTCTCAATAATCTCAAATAATCCCTGTTTCATAGAAATGAATGCTCCCTTCTTTAGACAAATCGCGTTTTGCTGTGTCTGCCGCGCAAAGGTCAAAGGATTTAAGCATCTATTGTCGATATGCGAAGAGTTGTCTCGTCGAGTACGTCGAGCAGCACCTTAACAGTGTCAAGCGATGTGAACATTGTAACGTTGCTCTCGGTTGCGCATTTGCGTATTCTGTAACCGTCGCTCATCTGATCTGAGGAGCCGACATCGCTTGTATTTATAACGTAAGCGATATGCCCCTGCTGTATGGAGTCAGGTATTTCCTCGCTGCCGTCGCTGATCTTTTTAAGCACGTGCGTACGGATACCGTTTTCCTTAAGGAACTTAGCCGTTCCCTCCGTGGCTTCGATATTGAAGCCCAGATCATAGAAGCGGCGTATCAGCGGAAGCGCCTCCTCCTTATCGCTGTCCGCTATGGTAGCAAGAACCGTTCCGTAATTCTGCAGGTGCATACCGGACGCCTGGAGAGCCTTATAAAGTGCGCGATTGAGCTTATCGTCATATCCGATTGCCTCGCCCGTGGATTTCATCTCCGGCGAAAGATAAGCGTCAAGTCCTCTGATTTTATTGAAGGAAAATACCGGAACCTTTACATACCATCTGTTCTTTTCCTTCGGATAGATATCGAATATTCCCTGTTCCTTCAGGGATCTTCCCAGTATCACCTCGGTCGCGATATCAGCCAGGCTGTAGCCGGTGGCTTTTGATAGGAACGGAACGGTTCTTGAAGAACGCGGATTTACCTCTATGATGAACACATTTTCATTTTTATCGACTATAAACTGGATATTGTAAAGACCTACTATTCCAATACCCAGACCGAGCATCTTGGCGTACTGAAGAATGGTGCCTTTTACTTTATCCGAAATACTGAAAGTGGGATATACGCTGATGGAGTCGCCGGAATGTATACCGGTACGCTCGACAAGCTCCATTATCCCCGGGACAAATACGTCTCTTCCGTCGCATATAGCGTCGACCTCGACCTCTTTGCCTATAATATATTTATCCACAAGGACAGGCTTATCCTCGTCTATTTCGACCGCGGTCTTAAGATACTGCCTGAGCTGTGTCTCGTTTGCCACTATCTGCATGGCTCTGCCTCCGAGAACAAAGCTCGGACGAACCAAAACCGGATATCCGATCTTTTCCGCGGCTTTGACGCCGTCCTCGATCTTTGTTACCGCTCTGCCCTCAGGCTGAGGAATGCCGAGGCTTTCCAGAACTTTTTCGAAAAGATCCCTGTTTTCCGCGCGGTCTATCGCGTCGCAGTCCGTACCTATTATCTTGACACCGCGTCTCATAAGAGGGTCGGCGAGATTTATTGCGGTCTGACCTCCGAGCGACGCGATAACTCCCTCCGGATTTTCAAAATCCACTATGTTCATTACATCCTCAGGCGTAAGAGGCTCAAAATAAAGCTTATCGCTGGTAGTATAATCCGTCGAGACCGTTTCCGGATTATTGTTTATGATTATCGCCTCGTATCCGGATTTTTTAATCGTCGTTACCGCATGTACGGTGGAATAATCAAACTCAACTCCCTGACCTATTCTGATCGGTCCAGCACCCAGGACCACAGCCTTCTTTTTATTCGTCAGCACTGACGCGTTTTCCCCGGTATATGAGGAATAGAAATACGGTATATAAGCGCCGGTGTGCAGGGTATCCACCATACGGAATACCGGAACTATACCGTTCGACTTTCTCATCGCGCAGACCTCCGCTTCCCCGACGTTCCAGAGCGAAGCTATGAACTTATCGGAAAATCCCATTTTCTTAGCCTGTTTCAGCGTTTCAAGGTCTTTTACATTATTTCTGAGCAGCGTTTCCTCATCCGTAATACGCTTTATGGCTTCAAGGAAATAGCTTGTAATACCGGTAAGCTTGTGTACCTCGTCCAGCGAAACGCCGAGGCGGATCAGCTGTGCTACCGCGAATATACCGTCTGATCTGAAATCGCTAAGGTATTCCTGCATCTCACTTACCGTCATGGTATCGAATTTAGGGTGATGAAGATGACAGACTCCGATCTCGAGCGAGCGTACCGATTTAAGCATACATTCCTCAAGGTTTGAGCCTATTCCCATAACCTCTCCGGTAGCCTTCATCTGCGTTCCGAGAACATTTGACGCAGAAGTAAATTTATCAAACGGAAAACGAGGAAACTTCGCCACGACATAATCAAGGCTCGGTTCTCTTGCCGCGGTATCGTTTGCTATTTTTATCTCCTCAAGCGCCATTCCGACTGCGATTTTCGCGGTTACTCTCGCTATAGGATATCCGCTTGCCTTTGAGGCCAGCGCGGAAGAGCGGGAAACTCTCGGGTTTACCTCTATAAGATAATATTTTCCGGATTCCGGATCAAGAGCGAACTGAATGTTGCAGCCTCCTGCTATTTTAAGCTCGCGTATTATCTTAATGGCGCTGTCATTGAGCATTTTAAGCTCGCTGTCGCTCAGCGTCATTATCGGAGCGACGACTATAGAGTCACCGGTATGTACTCCCACGGGATCAACGTTTTCCATACCGCATATAGTTATCGCGTGGTCGTATGAATCGCGCATTACCTCAAATTCTATCTCCTTATATCCCTTGACACTCTTTTCGACGAGCACCTGGTGAACCGGAGAGAGCTTAAAGCCGTTCGCCGCTATCTCTTTCAGTTCTTCCTCATTGTTGGCAAATCCTCCGCCCGTTCCTCCAAGCGTAAACGCGGGGCGGAGTACCACCGGATATCCGATGTGCTTTGCCGCCGCCACCGCCTCCTCAAGGCTATAGGTGATCTCAGACGGTATGGTAGGCTCTCCGATGGATTGACACAGCTCCTTGAAGAGCTCTCTGTCCTCAGCTCTCTCTATACTTTCGCTGCTCGTCCCCAAAAGCTCAACTCTACATTCCCTGAGGATGCCTTTTTTCTCGAGCTGCATGGCAAGGTTAAGTCCTGTCTGACCTCCGATTCCCGGAACTATCGCGTCAGGTCTTTCGTAACGCAGAATCTTCGCGATATATTCAAGCGTGAGCGGCTCCATATATACCTTATCCGCTATAGTCGTATCAGTCATTATAGTCGCGGGATTGGAATTTACGAGCACAACCTCGTAGCCCTCCTCCTTCAGCGCCAGACACGCCTGCGTACCCGCATAGTCAAACTCCGCCGCCTGTCCTATCACAATAGGTCCTGAGCCTATTATAAGTATTTTTTTGATATCCGTTCTCTTTGCCATCTTTATGATTATTCCTTTCTTTCACATGATTTTTTATGTGTGCCTTATGACCCCGCCACACAGATTTGAGCTTAAACTTTTTTGTCCCTGAATACCGTCTTACCGTTATAAACAGTCAGCATATTGACTCCCGACAGCCGCATACCCTCAAACGGCGTAGACCTTCCCTTGGAAATAAATTCGCTCGGATCAACCGTAAATTCTTCGTCGAGATTCCATACCGAAAAGCTGTTGTCGTCCGGTATTCCGAATCTTTTTCGCGGGTTATCCGAAAGCAGTTTTACAAGGGTCTTAAGCGATATTACTCCTCTTTTCACAAGATTTGTATAAAGCACCGGCAGCGCCGTCTCTATACCGACTATTCCAAACGCGCTTTTTTCCAGACCTTTTGATTTTTCCTCTTCGGAATGAGGAGCATGATCGGTCGCGATCATGTCTATAGTTCCGTCTTCAATTCCCTCTATAAGGGCTTCCCTGTCGCAAGCTGAGCGCAGAGGCGGATTCATTTTATATTTTCCGTCCTCTCTCAGGTCGTTTTCATCAAGTATAAGGTAATGCGGCGCGGTTTCGCAGGTCACATCAACGCCCTCGCGCTTGGCCTTTCTTATCAGCTCTACGCTTTCCATTGCTGAGATATGGCATACATGATACGCGCATCCTGTCTCCTTCGCAAGTCTTAGGTCTCTTTCTATCTGCGCGTATTCGCTTTCCGAGCATATACCTCTGTGTCCGTGTGCTCTCGCATATTCACCGTCGTGGATATATCCGCCTTTGAGCAGGCTGTTTACCTCGCAGTGAGCGACGATCATCTTTCCAAGTCTTTTGGCGGTGAGCATCGCCTGCCTCATAAGCTCTTCGTCCTGCACGCCTCTACCGTCATCCGAAAATGCCACCACATTTTCGGAAATAGCTTCCATATCCGAGAGCCGCTCCCCCATCTGAGCCGCCGTAATGGACCCGTATGGATACACGGCGATAACAGCGTCCTTTTTTATGAGCTCAGTCTGTACCGTAAGATGTTCAACACTGTCCGGAACCGGCGAAAGATTCGGCATAGTACAAACCGCCGTGTAACCGCCTCTTGCCGCGGCGGTCGTGCCGCTGAGGATTGTTTCCTTATAAGAAAAACCCGGCTCACGAAAATGCACATGCACATCGCAAAAGCCGGGAAAAATCGTATATTTATCATTCAATAAAGAAACAAGCCCGTTATCGGACAAAAAGCCTTTTATAAATGTCTGTTTTTTTATATCGGAAATAAATACTTCTGATTTAAATACTGACATTGCTTTACTCCCTTCGTAACGGATATAGCCAAAAAGCGTAATAAATAAAATACCATTAAGCCTATACGCGCTCATATAATATTTTCAATAATCCATTGTCGCTTTTCTAATAGAGTATTATACCACATTCAGAAAGATTTGTCAAGCATAAAGTCAAATTTTAATAATTTTTTCGCAACGCGGTCATATTAGCCGATAATTTTATCTCGATATAAACCGCGTTGCGTTATTGCTTAAGCTTTATCAATTACAGAAAATATTTGACAGCCGATTCAAACATCTTCATATCGTATATACCTTCAACGTTTTTGTAAAGCCCGGAACCGATACGTTCACTGTGCCCCATTTTCCCGAATACTCTTCCGTCCGGAGATGTGATACCTTCTATCGCGTATGCGGAGTTATTGGGATTAAAACGTATATCGTCAGTGGCGCTGCCTTCAAAATCAACATATTGAGTCGCTATCTGACCGTTTTCGGCAAGCCTCTTTATCGTCTCGTCGGAGGCAAGGAATCTTCCCTCACCATGCGATATCGGCACAGTGTAAATATCTCCTACCGCTGTTCCCCTGAGCCATGGAGATTTATTGGAGGCCACACGTATACGTACTAATTTGGACTGATGGCGCGCGATCGTGTTGAAGGTCAGCGTCGGGCTGTCCTCTGCGCCGTCCGTGATCCTGCCGTATGGAACGAGCCCTAGCTTAATAAGAGCCTGGAAGCCGTTACAGATACCGCACATAAGACCATCGCGCCTATCAAGAAGTTCATGTACGCGTTCCTTGATCTCCGCGTTGCGGAAAAAAGCCATAATGAATTTACCTGAGCCGTCCGGTTCGTCGCCGCCTGAAAAACCTCCCGGAATAAACACTATCTGAGAATCCTTAAGTTCTTTTGCAAATCTCTCAACACTTAAGGCTATTCCGTCCGACGTCAGGTTGTTTATAACAAACGTCGATACCTCGGCGCCGGCGTCCCGCAGGACTTTAGCGGAATCGTATTCGCAATTGGTCCCCGGGAATACCGGTATAAGGACTTTAGGTCTTGCGTGCTTTACCGCCGGAGCTATAATTTCTCCTTCCGTGTACGAAAAGGTCTCAAGCTTTTTAACGTCGTCTTTCTCAAGACAGGGGAAAACGCTCTCAAGCCGTCCTTCGTAAATTCCGGAAAGCTCTTTTAACGAAATACTTTCTCCGCCGCGTGTTATCATGCCGTCGTCGGTAATAAACCCTAAAGTCTTACCGTCAGTTTCAGCTTCGACCTCAAGCAGGAAGGAACCGTAACGGTATCCGAAAACGTCTTCGTTTTTAACCGAGTCGTCGTATTTAAACCCGAAACCGTTTCCCATGCACATTTTCATAACGGCTTCCGCAATCCCTCCATAAACCGGAGTATACGCCGCGAAGACCTTTCCGCCGCGCATAAGAGAATTTACGTACTCAAAACATTTTTTAAGAGAGGATGAAACCGGAATCCCTGTCTCATCGTACTCCGGACAAATAAATATGACTTTATGACCGGCTTTTTTAAAATCATTTGAAATGACGTCCGAGCATTTTCCTGTAGTCACCGCAAAGGAAACAAGTGTCGGAGGAACATCAAGGTCTTCAAAGGAGCCGCTCATTGAATCCTTTCCGCCGATGGAGGCTATTCCGAGCTCAAGCTGCGCCTTGAATGCTCCCAGAAGCGCAGCAAACGGTTTTCCCCACCGCTTTCCGTCCTTGCCGAGTTTTTCAAAATACTCCTGAAAGGTCAGATAAATGTCTTTGAACGCGGCCCCGGTGGCTATAAGCTTTGAAACACTCTCCACAACAGCGAGATAAGCGCCGTGATAAGGACTTTTTTCAGAGATATAAGGGTTATATCCCCAGGACATAAACGAACAGTCGTCCGTGTGCTTTTCCTCAACGGATATCTTGTGTACCATCGCCTGAATCGGAGTCAGCTGGTACCTGCCTCCGAAAGGCATCAGAACGGTACCGGCTCCTATAGTTGAGTCGAAGCGTTCCGAAAGCCCGCGCTTTGAACATATATTGAGGTCCGAGGCAAGCGTCCTCAAGCCCTCCGTAAAGCTTTCCGGGATAGCTTTTACATACTTTCCCGGTTTTTCGGGCGTTATTCTTATATGCTTTTCAGCTCCGTTGGAATTCAGGAATTCTCGTGATACGTCAACAATTGTCTTTCCGTTCCAATGCATACGGAGTCTCAGCTCCTCGGTAACACGGGCTATAACCGTAGCCTCAAGATTTTCCGAAAGCGCCAGTTCCATAAATCGAGGCGCGTCCGCTTTATCGACGACCACCGCCATTCTCTCCTGAGATTCGCTTATCGCAAGCTCCGTGCCGTCCAGTCCCTCGTATTTTTTCGGCACTGCTCCCAGGTCTATATCAAGACCGTCCGCAAGCTCCCCTACCGCGACAGACACTCCTCCCGCGCCGAAGTCATTGCAGCGCTTTATCATACGACAGGCATCCTCTCTTCTGAAAAGCCGCTGGAGCTTTCGTTCCTCCGGAGCGTTACCCTTCTGAACCTCCGCGCCGCAGGTCTCAAGGGATGAAAGCGTGTGCTTTTTTGATGAGCCTGTCGCTCCTCCGCAGCCATCGCGTCCCGTTCTGCCGCCGAGCAGTATCACAAGATCACCGTCTTCAGGTCTTTCACGGCGCACATTAGCTTCAGGAGCGGCGGCTATTACCGCACCGATCTCCATACGCTTAGCCGCATATCCGCCGTGGTATATCTCATCCACTATACCCGTGGCAAGCCCGATCTGGTTACCGTAGGAGGAATATCCAGCCGCCGCGGTCTGTACTATTTTCCGCTGCGGCAGCTTTCCCTTTATTGTTTCCGATACCGGAACCGTAGGATCAGAGGCTCCCGTTACGCGCATCGCAGCGTAAACGTATGCCCTTCCGGAAAGGGGATCACGGATAGCCCCGCCGATACATGTCGCGGCTCCTCCGAAAGGCTCGATCTCAGTCGGATGGTTATGAGTTTCGTTTTTGAAAAGCAGGAGCCACGGCTCCTTTACTCCGTCCGCCTCTATCTCAATTTTTACCGTACAGGCGTTTATCTCCTCGGACTCGTCAAGCTTGTCAAGCATACCCTGATCTTTCAGATATTTTGCCGCGACCGTCGCTATATCCATAAGGTTCTGCGGCTTTGTCCTCCCAAGCCTGCGGCGTACCTCGAGATAATCGTTATACGCCCTTTCAAGCATCTCGTCGGAAAAGCTGACGCTGTCAATCGTCGTCAGAAACGTGGTGTGGCGGCAATGATCCGACCAGTACGTGTCTATCATCCTGATCTCTGTCAACGTAGGATCGCGCTTTTCCGTACGGAAATAGTCCCGGCAGAAGCGTATATCGTCAATATCCATCGCAAGCCCGTATTTTGCTATAAATGCGCTGAGTCCGTCCTCACCAAGCTGACAGAAGCCGGACAGCGTGGGTACTTCAGTCGGGATCTCATATTTTAAAGCAAGAGTTTCCGGCAGCTCAAGCGCTGCCTCCCGCGCCTCGACCGGGTTTATGACGTATTTTTTTATGTCGGCTATATCCTTCTCGCTCAGCGCGCCTCCGAGAACATATACCTTAGCCGTCCTGATATCCGGTCTTTCACCGCGTGAGATTATCTGAATGCACTGCGCCGCGGAATCCGCCCTCTGATCAAACTGTCCCGGAAGATACTCCACCGCAAAAACATATCCTCCGTCCGCATCAAGCTTTTCCGACGCAATATCAAGCTGAGGCTCGGAAAAAACGGTACGCACCGCTTCATTGAACAGCTCGGGAGATATATTTTCAACGTCGTAACGATTGAGCAGCCGCACGTATGTCAGCTCTTTGATCCCAAGAAGATTCCGAAGCTCGGACAAGAGGGCCTGCGCCTCATTTGCCAGTCCTTCTTTCTTTTCCACATAAATTCTGTATACCATAAGTCACCGTCCCGCCCCTGGAGGCCATGTATTTTTATTGATTTGCCTTGTACTGTTTCTTTAAATATTTGCTTTAAGAGCTTTTGCTCCGATGTCATTACGATAAAAGGAATTATCAAAATGAATCTTACCGACCGAGGCGTATGCCTTGCCGACAGCCTCCTCCAAGGTGTCAGCTACCGCGGTCACTCCAAGTACACGTCCTCCGTTCGTTACCAGAACGCCGTCTTTTATCTCCGCGCCGGCAATATATACACTGTCTTCAACTTCCCGCGGAATCGTGATCTCATACCCCTTTTCATACTTAACGGGATATCCCTTCGACGCCATAATTACGCAGCATGCGCTTTTATCGCTGAATTTTACTTCTGTTTCCGCAAGCGTGCCGTTAGTTACTGCCTGCATAACCGTCAGCAGATCGCTCCTTAGCAGCGGTAACACTACCTGTGTCTCCGGATCTCCGAAACGGCAATTGTATTCAATGACTTTAGGTCCCTTCGGAGTGATCATCAGACCAAAATATAAGCATCCCTTAAAGATTCTGCCCTCTTTTTTCATAGCCCTTATAGTCGGCAGGAAAATTTTTTCCATACATTCCGCTGCTACCTCCGGAGTGTAATACGGATTAGGCGCTACCGTTCCCATTCCGCCGGTGTTGAGACCGGTATCGTTATCTCCCGCTCTTTTGTGATCCATTGAAGATATCATGGGAACTATAGTTTCCCCGTCCGTAAAGGAGAGCACTGACACTTCCGGACCTGTCAGAAACTCTTCTATAACAACGCGGTCGCCGCTGCTTCCGAAGACCTTGTCAGCCATCATTGAACTGACAGCCGCCTTTGCCTCTTCCTTAGTCTGTGCGATGATAACTCCTTTACCGAGCGCGAGTCCGTCAGCCTTTATCACAACCGGGATCTCCGAGCTGTCTATATAGGCAAGCGCCTTATCCATATCGTCAAATATCTCGTATTCGGCGGTTGGAATACCGTACTTCTTCATAAGCTCCTTGGCAAAAGCCTTGCTTCCTTCAATAACCGCGGCGTCAGCCGTCGGTCCGAAGCACGGAATGTCTTTTTCATTCAGGGCGTCAACGGCGCCGAGTACCAAAGGATCGTCCGGCGCCACCACAGCATAATCTATACCGTTCTCCGATGCGAATTTAACTATTCCGTCAATATCCTTCGCGCCTATCGGCACGCATACAGCGTCCTGCGCAATTCCTCCGTTACCCGGCAGAGCGTAAATTTCCGTCACGTTTTTATTTTCTTTGAGTTTTTTAATGATGGCATGCTCTCTGCCGCCACCGCCGACAACCATTAATTTCATACTTACGATATTTACCTTTCAGACGATTGTAAAATTACGGATCCGATAACAAAAATCAATGGTGGAATAAACGTATTCCGGTAAACGCAAGAGTGATGCCGTATTTATTGCAGCAGGAAATCACCGCGTCGTCGCGTATCGACCCGCCCGGCTCGGCAATATATTTTACTCCGCTGCGTCTGGCACGCTCAATATTATCGTCAAACGGGAAAAATGCGTCCGAACCGAGAGCCACTCCGTCAATCGTATCCAAATAAGCTCGGATCTCTCCGTCAGTCAATGGGTCAGGACGTCTGGTAAAATATTTTTGCCATACTCCGTCCGCGCAGACATCCTCCTCGTTTCTATTAATATATCCATCTATGACATTATCTCTGTCAGGGCGCCCAAGCATATCCTTGAACGGAAGCGCCAGCACCTTTTCGTGTCTGCGCAAAAACCATGTGTCAGCCTTGTTACCCGCAAGTCTGGTGCAGTGAATTCTCGATTGCTGTCCCGCACCAACCCCTATCGCCTGTCCTTCGAATGCATAGCAAACGGAATTTGACTGGGTATATTTAAGAGTGGTAAGAGCGATTATAAGATCACGCGCGGCGCTGTCCGGAAGAGCCTTACTGTCCGAAACGACATTATCAAGCATCGCGCGATCTATTTTAATGTTATTTCTTCCCTGCTCAAAGGTTATTCCGAAAACCTGTTTACGCTCTTTCTCCTCCGGCACATAGTCCGGGTCGATCTTAACGATATTGTATGCGCCTTTCTTTTTGGTCTTAAGTATTTCCAGCGCCTCCGGCTCATATCCCGGAGCGATTATACCGTCGGAAACCTCACGCTTTATAAGCCTGGCCGTTGTCACGTCGCATACATCGGAAAGGGCTATCCAGTCACCGAAAGAGCTCATTCTGTCGGTCCCCCTGGCTCTTGCATATGCGCATGCAAGAGGCGACGAGTCAAGCTCCGGAATATCGTCGACAAAACAGGCTTTTTTAAGATCCGCGGGGAGCGGAATACCGACAGAAGCCGAAGTCGGGCTCACATGTTTAAAGGATGCTGCCGCCGGCATTTGCAAAGTCTCTTTGAGTTCCTTCACCAGCTGCCATGAATTAAAGGCGTCCAGAAAATTTATATATCCCGGTCTGCCGGAAAGTATTTCTATCGGAAGCTCCCCTCCGTTACTCATAAATATCCTAGCCGGCTTCTGATTAGGATTACAGCCGTATTTCAGCTCATATTCTTTCATTATCCCTTACCATCACTTTCTTAAAATCAAAACAAAGGCTAAATTTTCTATTGTTCAAATTATCCGTTTTTATTTATAAGCCTGCTTTCTGTCTTTCCGGTCGCTATATCGGTATATCTTACGTAAAGAGAAATCTTATTGTCAGGATCAAGCGCGGTCCATAGGGTGTCGGAAAACTCGTCAATGCTGTCGGGAATAATTACGCGCTCCGGTTCTCCCTGGAAAGTCGGGATAGGATTTCCGTCGCACACGTAAGTATGGATAAAATGCCCGAGTCCCGCAACCGCAGGATAAGAAAACGTGTATCTGCAGCAGGCGCTGCCCTGCGCGTCCGCGCTTTTAAGTATACTGATTTGATATGTGAAGTCTTTTTCCCCAAAAGCAACCATCCCGCTTATCCTCGGAGTAAAGTTCGGAGCGTCGGGTTCAAATTCTCTGCTCTCAAGAGCCTGCGCGAAGGTTTTTCCCTCCTTAATACCGTTATAAATGGTATCTGTCTGGTCTCCGTTTGTGACGATCAGCTTATTATCCAGGCTGCGGAGCGCGGCATAAATTATAAGACTTGGATCCTCTACCTTTGAAGCGTCAAACGGCTCGGTAAACAGTTCGCCGTTACGCTCTTTAAAGACCCTGTTGCGGCTGTTGGCGCTTCTGCCCATTATAAAATACGCGGTACACGCCTTTTTCCCGTTCTCGGTCTTTCCTATGACGATTCCTCTGCCGACATAAGAATTATTTTTTATCAGCTCTGCAATATTGTTTATCTTATAGACATCCATTCAACAGGTCATCCTCTTTCTTTAAGTATTCGAGCGCACACTTGCTCCGCAGCCTCGGGAAGAATCTTCCATTCGGCAAGGCGCATGACGCGCTTCTGTAAGGTCTCGGGAGTATCGTTGTCTCTGACAGATACCGCCTTCTGCATTATAATCTCTCCGCCGTCGGTTATTTCGTTTACAAAATGCACCGTAGCTCCTGTGACCTTCACCCCATAGTCGAGCGCGGCCTTATGTACGTTCAGCCCGTAAAAGCCCTTTCCGCAGAACGACGGTATGAGCGACGGATGTACATTGATTATCCTTTTGGGATACGCTTTTGTGAAGTTCTCGCTCAGTATAGACATAAACCCGGCAAGTACTATAACATCGATATTGTTTTCCGAAATAAGAGACATCAGCTTTGCTTCAAAAGCCTCGGTTGAACCGAGCTGTTTTTTTATCACGGTTTCAGTTTTTATCCCGGCGCTTTTCGCTCTTTCAAGCGCAAATGCGTCCGCTTTATTCGAAATAACAAGCTCTACCTTACCGCTGACCAGCTTTTCCGCCTTTTCCGCATCGATCAAGGCCTGAAGATTTGTTCCTCCGCCTGAAACCAGAACGGCTATGCGCGCTTTATTCATGATACGAGCATTCCTTTCTATAACATGATCTTTTCGTCCGATGAAACGATCTCACCTATTATATAAGCGTCCTCGCCGTTTTCACTGAGCACGCGCAGAGCCTTATCGGCATTCTCCGGCGAAACTACTATACTCATGCCTACGCCCATGTTAAAGGTGTTGAACATGTCCCGCTCACTGATACCTCCGGTTTTCGCGATCAGATCAAATATCGGGAGCACTCTCACTGCCGTTTTATCTATCTTAGCGCCCAGACCGTCCGGAATACTTCTCGGGATATTTTCGTAAAATCCACCGCCGGTTATATGTGATATTCCCTTAACGGTCACTTTTTCAAGAAGTGCGAGCACGGGTTTTACGTATATTTTTGTGGGAGTAAGCAGGGTCTCGCCGATAGAGCGTCCGCCCAGCTCCGCCACCGGTTTTTTTAGATCGCTGTTTTCAACGTCGAAAACCTTGCGCACAAGCGAAAAACCGTTTGAATGGACACCCGAAGAAGGAAGGGCTATTACGGTATCGCCCGCCTTCATCCTGCTGTTGTCAATAATTTTCGATTTATCGACTATTCCGGTGCTGTATCCCGCGAGGTCATATTCATCGACCGGATAAAAGCCCGGCATCTCAGCGGTCTCTCCGCCAATCAGGGCCGCGCCGGCCTGCACGCATCCGTCACATACCCCTTTTACGATATCCGAGATACGCTCCGGTATATTCTTTCCGCAAGCAATGTAATCAAGGAAGAAAAGCGGTTTTGCGCCGCAGCAGATTATATCGTTGACGCACATAGCCACACAGTCTATCCCCACCGTATCATGCTTGTCCATCAGAAAAGCTATCTTCAGCTTGGTTCCCACGCCGTCGGTTCCGCTCACAAGCACCGGCCTTGTCATTCCGGTAACATCAAGCTCGAACAGACCGCCGAAGCCGCCCACGTCCGAGCATACCCCCTCGGTAACGGTCTTTGCGATATGCTTTTTCATAAGCTCTACCGCTTTGTATCCGGCGGTTATATCGACTCCCGCCGCCGCGTAACTGTCTGATCTGGATTTATAATTCATACCCGGTTATTCCTTTCCGTTCCAGCAATAGGTGCAAAGCTTGCACGGATCAATTCCTATAGCCTTTATTATTCCCTCAAGCGATTGAAACTCCAGCGACGCGAAGTGGAATTTATCACAGATGGCCTGTCTTAGCTTCTTCCCGCGCTCTGTTGAAGAGTCGCTGTATTCTTCAAGATAATTGAAGCCGTCTTCTCCTTCAAGCTCAAGTATAGTCCTACGAGCTATAAGCTCCATTTCGCTTGTGGACCTTGAAAAATTCAGGTATTTACAGCTGTACATTATAGGGGGACAGGCTGAACGCATATGCACCGCCTTCGCTCCGTTGTCGTAAAGAAACTCAACCGTTTCCTTCAGCTGGGTTCCGCGAACTATCGAATCGTCCACGAACAAAAGATTTTTATCTTTTATAAGCTCATGCACCGGTATCAGCTTCATTTTAGCGACTTTGTTACGGTCTTTCTGGTTTGCGGGCATAAAGCTGCGCGGCCAGGTCGGAGTATACTTTATAAACGGCCTGGAAAACGGTATGCGGCTCTTGTTCGCGTATCCTATAGCGTGTGGTGTCCCTGAATCCGGAACACCTCCGACATAGTCAACCCCTGTGTTCAGCCCCTGACGCTCGTCATTTTCCGCCATTATTTCACCGTTGCGATACCTCATGGCCTCAACGTTGACACCCTCGTAGTTTGAGGTAGGATATCCATAGTACGACCATAAAAACGCGCAAATGCGCATTTCCTTACCGGGGGCGGAAAGCTGCTTTATCCCATTCGGCTTTATCTCAATTATCTCTCCCGGTCCCAATTCCTTTTCATCCTCAAAGCCGAGTTTCTTATAGGCAAAGGATTCGAAGGTAACGCAGTAGCCGTCAGCGTTTTTGCCTATCAGCACCGGCAGTCTGCCGAACCTGTCGCGCGCGGCTATAATCGTACCGTCATTTTTCAGTATAAGTATCGATGCCGTTCCTTCTATCACCCTCTGGGCAAAGCGTATTCCGTCGGTAAAATTGCTTTTCTGGTTGATCATCGCCGCCACCAGCTCAGTGGAGTTAACGCTTCCCCCGGTCATCGCGTCAAAATGTCCGCCGCTGAACGAAAGATACTGATTGATCAGCGCCTCGTAATTATTGATCACTCCTATCATGCATATGGCGTATGTCCCGAGATTAGAACGGATAAGCAGCGGCTGAGGATCATAGTCACTTATACATCCTATTGCCGAGTTTCCTTTCATTTCCTCAAATACATGCTCGAATTTCGTTCTGAACGGAGAATTCTCGATATTATGTATTGATCTCTGCAGTCCAATCTCCGTATCATACGCCGCTATCCCCGCGCGGCGAGTTCCGAGATGAGAATGGTAGTCCACACCGAAAAAAACATCAGTCATGCAGTCGCGTTTCAAGGCAACTCCGAAAAAACCACCCATTTTATTAACCATGCCTTTCTTTCGGAATTCGTGCCGGATTCATTCAGTTTGATCCCGATGCTCTTTTCGGCACGTAACATTTACATTAATGATAAATCAGCTTTTATAATGATAAATCACAAATATTTTCCTGATCAAGAGAAAAATAATTCTGAAAGCGCCATCGGCTCTATATACTTTCCGTCTTTATAAACACGCATGTTCCCTGACGCTATCTCGTCGATAAGCATTACCTTACCGTCTTTGTCATATCCGAACTCAAACTTTATATCATAAAGAACAAGACCTCTTGTCTTCAGGTCGTCCGCAACTATGCGTGTTATCTTCTGAGTCATTTCCTTTATATCGTCGTACTGCTGCGCGCTCATCACTCCGAGAACAATAAGCCCGTCCTTTGTAACAAGCGGATCGCCCTTTTCATCGTTTTTAAAGGTCATCTCAACATAATCCGGCAAATCGGCACCCTCTTTGACATAATCGCTGTAACGGCGATAAAAGCTTCCGACCGCCTTGTGACGGCATATCACCTCAAGACCCTTTCCGAATACCTTGGCAGGCAAAACCTCCATTGTCGTATTTTTAAGATCCGCGCTGACATAGTGAGTTCTGATTCCGGCGGCGTTGAGCTTTTCAAAATAGTAAACCGACATACGGAGATTTACGTCTCCCACGCCCTCGATAGTAAGCCCTACGGAGTTTTCACCCGGATCAAAAACTCCGTCCTTTCCGGTACAATCGTCCTTGAACTTTAGCAGATAATTGCCGTTATCAAGCTTGAATACGTCCTTAGTCTTTCCTGTGTATATCTTTTCCATTTTATATTTCCTCCAAAATATATTTTTGTTTTTTACTTATTGAACCTACCGGCTATTTCCGCGTCCTTTTTCAGAACCTTGTCGGCGTCGGAAACGCGCTTTGCGTTTAGTTTTTCCGCAAGAGACGGTTCGCTTATCGCGAGTATCTGGGCAGCAAGCAAAGCGGCATTGACCCCACCGTCTATCGCAACGGTAGCGACAGGTATGCCGGAGGGCATCTGTACCGTTGACAGAAGAGCGTCAATGCCGTCAAGTTTCGCGGAGCTGCAGGGTATGCCTATTACGGGCAGAGTCGTCTGAGCGGCTACCGCTCCCGCAAGATGCGCTGCCATGCCCGCGGCCGCTATAATTACGGCAAACCCGTTTTCACGCGCATTGCGCGCAAATTCAGCCGCCTGAGCGGGAGTCCTGTGAGCGGAATATACATGTACCTCGTACGGTATCCCGAAAGCATCAAGCGTATCCGCGGTTTTCTGGACCGTGGGCAGATCGCTGTCGCTTCCCATAACTATCCCGATCTTTTTCATAAATAATGACCATTCCTTTCCTTTTGACATACAGTATCCGTATGTCTTATCGCTTTTAGCTTTATCGTCTCTTAAACGCATGAAAATAAAACCGTTTAAGCCCTCAGATTTATACCGCCACACGATAAAATCAAAAAGGGCGCACCTATTCCGTTATAAAATAAGTGGCCCAGACGGTCGGCGTTCGGAGCATATGCTCAGGCAGTATAATCTCTGCTCCCCCGTGGTAGACCCACTTATCCGTCAGTTGCAGAAACCTTGTATATTACATTTGATTTATAATACTATTATCATACCACATTTTCCGTCATGTGTCAAGTAAAGTACACAAATTTACATTTTATTTATAATTTCCTGTCTGTATGACAGGCGTCGCGATAATGTGTTAAATGTTCATATATCCTGCCGCAGCGAGCGGAAAAGCCGAAAAACTGTTGTTCATAAAACAACGGACATACGTTGGAGACAAGCTTGTACTGAAGCTAACAGTCACTTTTTCTCTTTATTTTGTTAAAACATAAGCCTATCCACATTCCCGCAAGAGAGACGAGCGCTCCGATTGGCAGCATTACAAATAACGGAAATCTGAATATATGGAACGCAACCATATTCGCCGCCCTGAAAGTAGCGTAGTCAGCCAGCATATACATGACGCCAAAAGCTACGGTAAATATCCATTTCCGCGCTTCCCAATAATTATTTTTCCCGATTAAAAATGAAATAATGAAGGTCACGACCGGGAGCAATACCACCAAAAACATAATATTATAGCCCAAAGCGTCCGACCCCCTGGCAAAAACCCAAAATACGATTATTGAGATCGCCCAGATCGCGAGATAGGTAGTAAGCAAAATCAGTCTGGACAGCTTGTTTTTGCTCTTTACAGTGTTTGCACTCTCTTCAAGAAAATTCAGATATTCCGACACAGCATCTTCCTCCTTAAGCAGGATGTCAAGACTTATATCGTATAGGTCGCTCATTTTAACGACACTCACAATATCGGGATATGTTTTTTCATTTTCCCAATTAGAAACCGTCTGTCGGCTTACGCCGAGAGCCTCCGCGACCTGCTCCTGAGTCATGGCGGCTTTTATTCGCGCGTTTCTTATTTTTGTACCTATATCCATATAGCCTCACTCCTCTTTGTTTATATTTAGATTATAAACAACGGAAGTAATTTTGTCAATCAAATCTCTTTGACATTACACATTTTCCCTGTCAAAATACTTTGACAAATATATTTTAATTTGAAATAACGCTGAAATTACAAACGGGGCTGAGTCATTGAGGAATGATTTACTCAGCCCCGGAAAAGAATTTTTCTTCATAACCCCTTTTTGAAAAAGGGGTTATGAAACTTCCCAAAAACTTTTCTCTAATGATAATTATTAACTTTTTGAAGAAACCTTCTTAAAGCTTCAATATCATAATTTAGACCTGATAACCGTCATATTACCGTCAAGAGCAAGCTCGCCCGCTCCGGCAAAAGCAAATACCGTATCCCCTTTTTTAAGCCGCAATCTGTCTTCACAGCACTCAATGCTACCAGAACCCTGCGTAACCGTAAACGAGGAAAAGCTGTCGTCTCCGACAGTAACGCAGCTTTTTCCGTTTACATCAACTCTCGAAACCGTGAAATAATCACACGTCACCAGAATGTTTTCATTACCAATCCGCTCCCCCTTCTCATAAAAATGATCCGGCGGAATAAGGCATGACGCTATCTTTCCTTTTTCAATATGAAGTTCTCGCTTTTTCCCTCCTGCGTCCACCCTGTCATAGTCATAAAGTCTGTATGTAGTGTCGGAGGTCTGCTGTATCTCACACAAAGTTATACCGGCGCCTATGGCGTGAACGGTGCCTGCTTTGATAAAAAACGTGTCTCCCGGGTTTACGTATATCTTATTAAGCTTCTCGGTTATGGTTCCATCCGATATAGCCTCGGCAAAGGTCTCCGGCTTGATATTATCCTTTACTCCGAAATAAATGTACGCGTCCTTTTCCGCCTCGCATATTATCCACATTTCCGTTTTACCGCCGTCGGCGCCGAGAAGCTTTGCGTTTTTATCGTCCGGATGGACCTGTATCGACAGAGGAGCCGCGGAATCTATAAATTTTATAAGTATAGGAAACCCTTCTCCATCCTTTGCCTTTGAGCCGAGTATACCTCTTCCGAAGGTATCAATAAGCCCGCTCAGCGTCATACCGTCGAGCTCTCCCCCGCTTACCCTGCTCTCTTTTCCCGGGTATCCCGAAAGCTCCCATGCTTCAGCCACGTCGAAATCCGCTTCCTTACCGTACCGGGCCTTTAATTTTTTTCCCCCCCATATCGCTCCTGTGCAATAAGGTCTCATCCTGACGATCTTCATTTTTATCTTCCTTTCTTATAAACTTTATATTTTCTGTGTTCTTACCGTTTCGGTGAAACTGCCGTTCGTTTTTTCAGGATAGTCCGTAATATTCCCTTATACCGTTATATATCCCTCTTGCGTAAAGCCGCGGGTTATCCGCCATAAACCTTGCCTCCTCGGGATTTGTGATAAACCCGAGCTCCACCAGCACCGCCGGCATCCGCGTATTACGAAGCACATAAAGCGAAGGTCTTATAAAAACACCTCTGTTTGGAAAACCCGTCGCCTCGGAAAGATTCATAACTATATCCTCGGCAAGATCATATGCCGCCGAGCCTCTGCTGAAAACATAAGCCTCGCTTCCGGTTGCCGATGTTATATCGGAGGCGTTTACGTGTATTGAAATAAACGCGTCCGCGCCCCAGTTATTTGCCGCCGTGGTTCTTGCCGAAAGACTGGTTGCCGTAGAGGTCCCGAGTATTTCATCAGGTGAATTTCTGGATAAAAGCACCTCAAAATTCGGATCCAATCTCAGTAGTTCCGCCAGTGCCACCCCGACCGCATATGTTATATCCTGTTCTCTTAATCCGTTACCCTCCGCTCCGGCGTTCGGGTTTCTCGGATTATGTCCCTGATCTATGAAAATTTTAATTGCCATTTATGTTTCCCCCTTTGTCGGTTTACTTCATTATACGCAATGAGCGTGGGGTTTGACATAGGTAATTTTCAATCTCCTGAGCCTTCAGGCAAAAGACAGCTTTCAGTTTACATGGGTATTAATCTGAATTTTCTTTTTCCATATACCGCTGAAATAAAACACCGCTGAAATTATCGCGGCAATAATCCACCCGATCGGCCACGAATACCATATTCCGGTCTCTCCGAAAATCGGAAACAGTATATAGGAAAGCGCCACTCGGAGCACCAGATCGGAAAACGTCGTTATCATGAACAGAAGCATCGCGCGCGCTCCTCTCAGCACACCGTCACATATCAGCTTTATACATACCAGCGCATAGAAAGGCGCCGCGATTATCAAAAACTCTTTTCCTGTCGCCATCGCAGCCGCACTGGTATCCTCCATAAAAATGGAAAGCGGATACTGCCCGATAAATGTATAACAAAGAGTAAACGGAATCGTTATGATAAGCGCGATCATTATGCCGGCGGAAAAGCCTTTTTTGACCCTGTCGAATTTTCCCGCGCCGATATTCTGCGCGGTAAACGAAGATACTCCGCTCGCTATAGTCGTCATGGAGGTAATCGCGAAGGTGTTCAGCTTAAACGCAGCGGAAAAACCGGCTATTACCGATTCTCCGCAGGAATTGATAAGGCTTTGTATGAACAGATTTCCCACAGATACAAAGCTGCTCTGCAGTATGCTGGGGACAGCTATTGCAAGTATAACCCCGAGCATACCGAATGAGAACAAGCGTATTTTTTCAGCGCTCTCCGTTTCTATCCTGCGCAGGCGGCGGAAAAGCAGTATGACCGAAAGCACGCACGCCACACCCTGCATAATGAAGGTGGCCCAAGCGGCTCCGGCAACTCCCCAACGAAATATCGCGACAAGAATATAATCGAGCACTACATTTCCGAGTGAGGATAGTATCAGCAAATACAGCGGAGTCTTTGAGTCTCCCATTGCGTTGAAAACACCGTTTGCCACATTATACAGATATAAAAAGAGAAAACCGCCGAGATATATATTCATGTATATTTCCGCGTCAGCAAAAATACTCTCCGGGGTTTGAATCGCTCTTAGCATCATAGGCGAACATATCAAAGCGGCAGCGGTAAGAACGAGCGACAGTACCGTTCCGAATATCATAGTCGTATATGCCGCGGTCTTCAGACCGCCGTAACGCCTCGCGCCGAAATACTGGGATATAACGACTGTAACGCCGACACTGCTTCCTGTCGCTACCGCCATAAAAATCATTGTAATAGGATATGACGCGCCTATCGCCGCAAGCGCGCTCTCCCCCGCGAACTTTCCCGCTATCGCGCTGTCGGCTATATTGTAAAACTGCTGGAAAACAACGCTTATAAACATTGGCAGCGTATACTTCCAAAGTGTGGTACTCGGTTTTCCGACAGTCAGATCGCAGTTCATTAAAGCATGCTCCGTTTCTGGATAAATTGATAAACACAAAACCAGTTTTTATTATAGCATATTATGATATTTTTGTCAAGGCGATTTCTTAGCTTGACCACGGCAACAGCATTTACTTTTTTTATTTTAGCGAGAAAAAGCAAGTTAACTCACCTTCCGCATAAAAGTGGAGAAAAAGGGTTGACAAAACGGAAAATATTGTTGTATACTATAACCATACCACGCAAGCTAATTAATGCTCTAATTATAAAGGTATGCGGATTTTCACCTTGGTAAAAAAATATACTCTTGTTTCGCATACTTTTTTACATATAGAGCGTTCATAACAGCTTGTGTAACGCAGGTAGTACGGTTTTCGGTCTTCTGTTTCACCTTTGCCTCATTGTCAAATCGACTCCGAATGCACGGCGTCGATTTGACAGGAGCAAGCCGCACAAAACGCCGATTCGGCGTAAGAAAGGAATGGTCATAGATATGAAAGTATTGAAAAAAATCTTGTTTTTTGCGCTTTTCTGTTGTTTTGTCTGTGTATTTTTCGCCTGTAAAAATAATGACAAAAACGAAAATACTGATAAATATGTCAAAGAGCTTGAGTATACTTTAAGCCATGACGGAACATATTATATCGTAAGCGACATAGGCACATACAACGATACCCTGATTAACATTCCGAGAACATATAACGGTAAGCCGGTTACTTCTATTGACCGCAGCGCGTTCCAAGGCTGCGAAAGCCTCACAAGCATCACTATTCCTGACAGCATTACTTTTATCGGCGACAACGCGTTCAGCGGCTGCGAAAGCCTCAAAAGCATCACTATTCCTGACAGCGTTACTTCTATTGGCGATAGGGTGTTTTATGAGTGCACAAATCTTACAAGCGTTAAGCTTTCCGGCAGTGTTACTTCTATTGGTGATTCCATGTTTTATGAGTGCACAAATCTTACAAGCATTACTATTCCTGACAGCGTTACTTATATTGACAGCGACGCGTTCAGCTGCTGCGATAGCCTCAAAAGTATCACTATTCCTGACAGCGTTACTTCTATTGGCAATGATGCTTTCTCTAGCTGCGATAGCCTCAAAAGCATCACTATTCCTGACAGCGTTACTTCTATGGGAAACAGTATATTCGAGTGGTGCAAAAGCCTTACAAGCGTTACTATTCCTGACAGCGTTACTTCTGTTGGCAAATCCGCGTTCGCCTACTGCGAAAGCCTCACAAGCGTCACCATTCCTGACAGCGTTACTTCTATTGGCATCTGGGCGTTCCAAGGGTGCGGAAAGCTTACAAGCATTATTATCCCAAACAGCGTTACTTACATTGGCGATTGGGCGTTCGATGGCTGCGACAGTCTATCTGAAATTACTGTAGCGGAAAATAATAGCGCATACAAAACAGTAGAAGACAGCTTATACACTAAGGACGGAAAAATTTTGGTAAAGTATGCCATCGGTAAAACAAATACAGACTTTACTGTTCCCGACGGCGTTACTACCATTTGCAGCGGCGCGTTCCAAAACTGCACCAGCCTTACAAGCATTACTATTCCCGACAGCGTCACTTCCATTAGTAGCGATGCGTTCGATGGCTGCGGCAGCCTATCTAAAATTATTGTAGCAGAAAACAACAGTGTGTACAAATCAATAGATGACAGCTTATACACTAAAGACGGAAAAACTTTGGTAAAGTATGCCATCGGTAAAACAAATACAGGCTTTACTATTCCCGACAGCGTTACTACCATTTGCAATTCCGCGTTTTCTTTCTGCAGCAGCCTTACAAGCGTTACTATTCCTGACAGCGTTACTTACATTGGCGATTATGCGTTCTATAACTGTCACAACCTTGAAAGCGTTACGTTTAACGTCACAGAAAACTGGAAATGCGGTTCAACCTCGCTTTCCTCACATGACCTCGCCGATCCCTCGACCGCCGCAGAGTTCTTAAAAATGTCTTACTTCGGGATGATATGGAGAAATGGCTGAAAACCTGTGCTTGATATAGCACAGATTGATCCTGTAAAAACCGAAAACCCGATACTTCCAGTCCGCGGGCAGCTCATTTGCAGCTTGCCCGCGGTTCTTTTTAATATGGTGTAAACAGGCGGCAAAGTCCGGATAAAAAATTACATCCTTATTCAAAAAATTCTCCTGCTTTTGGAAAGACTTTGAAAAAAGCTTTTCATACTTCAGCTCTGTTTGCCTGAGCACGGAAAATAAAAAAGAAAACCTGCATTAAAACAGGTTCTCTTAGAATAAAATCAGTTTCCGTATTTTTCCCCGCACTGAGGACAAAACTTGAAAGGCTTTTCAGAATGGTAACCGCATTTGCAGGTATATCCTGCCTCCGGCTTACGGGTTCCGCACTCCGAACAGAATTTCCCGGTATTTACTGCTCCGCAGGAACATTTCCAGGTTCCTTCCTGTACAGGCTCCGGTCTCTTCTGACCACAGTTTCCGCAGAATTTTCCGGTATTCGTTGCTCCGCAGGAGCATTTCCAGCTGTTTTCAGCCGTTTTTCCCTGTTGGTTAAGCCTCTCCGCCGTGCCGAGCAGAGTCCCCTGGGACTGTGAGGCGTTTCCCATCGCGTTCTGCATCATACCAAGCCCCATAAAGCCTGTCATGGCGCCGTTAGAATTTTCCGCCGCCTTCTGCATCGCCTCCATCTGTGCGTACGCAAGACCTCCCGCCATAGCGTTGGGATTAGAATGCATTACATTTGTATCGAATTTTTCAATTCTTTCACGGCTGGTGTCGTCCGGCGTTACCTTGGCGATAGCTACCGCGACTATATCCATTCCGCGGCGCTGTCTCCACTCCTCGTCCAGAGTATCCGACATATACCCGGCTATCTCACGCTGCCTCATAGGTATCTGACTGAACTTCACCCCGTCGGCAGAAAGCCTCGCGAGGGCGCTGTCAAGCGCGGTCATAAACTCATCCCGACACATTCCCATCAGTGTATCCTTAGTATACACTTCGTTTACAGCGCCGGATATCGAACGGAAAAACAGTATGGGATCGCTTATACGGAAGGAAAACTGCCCGAAATAACGGATATAAAGAGCGGTCTTATAGTATGGGTCGTCATACATCATCGGCGTTGTGGTGCCGAATTTATTATCCATTATCTCTTTTGTATTTACAAAATATACTCTTTGATTTTTGGCGTTGTCTCCTCCGAAGGTGAAGCGTTCTCCGAACTTTTTAAACGAATCTATCAGTCCTTTGAAAAATCCTCCGCAGAACATCGAGGGCTCGGTCGAAGAATCCCAGACAAAACGTCCCGGTTCGGCGCAGAATTCCACAATCTTTCCATCCTCTACTATCAGAGCGACCTGACCGTCCGCTACCGCCACTACGGAACCGTTGGAGATTATGTCATCTCCTCCCTTGTTGTTGCCTTTTGTCTCCTTATGTCCTTTTACAACCAGTTGATCCGACGTCATCGAATCCGCTCTGAAATATTCCTTCCACTGATCGGCAAGTACGCTGCCGCCTGCCGAGAGCGCAGCTCTGATAAGTCCCATTTTATGTACCATCCTTTCATTTATCGGAAATAGCTCACAATGCAACGGCGTAAGCCGTTTGATTATATTATAGCTTATTTTTGTGAATAAATCAAGCGTTACGCTTAGTTTTTCTTTTCCATTTCTCCGAGCGCGCGCAGTATCTGACCCCGATATCCCTGTACAACTTCCTCCGGTGAGAGGATTTCAAGCGCCCCGTCAAAACCAAAGACCCATCCGTAAAAGCGTACGCTTACCTCGACACGAGCGTAAAACTCAAAATAACCGTCGTATTCCTTGATCACAAGCTCCTTACCGAATCGGTCAAACATAGCTCCGGCAAGTCGGTTTTCACATCTGAAGCGTACATTATACTCCTCGCCTCTGAACATTTCAAAAACGGTACTGCAGTAGCTTGCCAAAGAAACCTTTGAAAATTCCTCCTTTCCCAGCCTCGGGTCTCCGGTACGTCTTATGTTTTCCATACGATCCACACGGTAATGCCGTATGCTCTGCGTAGCGTGATCATAAGCGACAAGATAATAATTTTCCTCTCTCCATATAAGCGCCCACGGGCTCACGGTATAAATAGCTCCGCCGTGCTTGGGCACAATCTGCTTTGACGGGGTCGTTTCGGTGTATCTGAAGGTCACGGAGGTGTTTTCGGATATCGCACCGTGAAGAGCGTCAGTTAGATAAAGCACATTGCTGGATCTCTCATCGGGTCGGTCGTATACATAAACGCTCCTTGAAAGCTGTTTTTCGCCGTAAACGCTGGTAAGCGACGAAAGCTTTTTTATAAGGGATTTGCACTGTTTGTTTGATATAAATCGCGACGACTGTACCGCGTCCACCAATATTTTCAGCTCAGCCAGCTCAAAATCCCGGCTGAGTACGCGAAAACCCCCGTTCCGTCCTTCGGTATTCCCTATATCGAGCAAACCCGAATCCTTCAGCGCTTCTATATCTCTGTAAATACTTTTTCTTTCCGCTTCGATGCCGTAGGCTCCGAGCTTTTCCTCAAGCTGCCCCGCGCTCAGCGAATGCTCCTCATCTGTTTCTCTTAAAAGTATATCTTTCAGGCGTAATATTTTTAGCTTTTGATTTTCCCGTTTCATAATAATCCCCCATGCTGCCCAAGGCAGCGCAAAACAGGCATGAAAAATTTTCGGGCTTCGCTTTGCGAAGCAAAAAGCGTTTAGCTTTTTAGAAAATTTGGGCGTGAAACTATCTGCATTTTGTTGCGATCAGATTGATCTTTCACGCTATTCTCCATGCTGCCATTGGCGCCTAAAAACCGTTTTAATCGGTTTTTATAGATACGAAAAATTTCGTGTTTTGCTGTGCAAAAAAATTTATGCTTGAAATGGTTTTTACGCTGCCTCAGTTTAACTTAACCTTAACGCTAATCACACATACGGCCTTTGCGGATTTTATTAATAAATCCGTCAGAAAATCCAGAAAGCCTGACACGATCAGGTATAACCTTCATGTTAATGCATCATGCGTGTACAATCCGCTGTGAAAGAATTGAAACTTTTCTTGCGCTCAAGCCATTACTATCTCCACGAATTTTTCTCCGCGTTTTTCATAGTTTTCAAACATATCAAAGCTCGCGGATGCCGGAGAGAGCAAAACAGTCGCCTGACCGCTCTGCGCCGCATTTATATATCCAAGCGCTGATGCCCGTCTTACCGCATCGTAAAAATCCTTTTCTCTGTATATCGCAAGAGTACCCCTGCCGTGTTTTTCAAACGCGGCTAATATTTTGTCAGCGTTCTCACCGGTGATCACGACATTATCGGCGTATTTAAGCAGAGCTTTGACAAATATGTCATATTCCAGGTTTTTATCGTATCCGCCGCATATTACGGTCATTGGGTGTCCGAAGCAGCCCACCGTAACGGCGGATCGGGAAGGCGTCGAGTCAATAGAGCTGTCGTAAAATCTTACCCCTTTTTTCTCACACACGAGCTGCATCCTGTGCGCCACACCTTTGAAGTTAAACGCTGTTTCCCGAACCGCCTCGGCGTCGGCAATACCTTCAGTCAGACCTATCGCGGTAAGATAATTCTCGCGATTATGTAACCCGGGCAGCAATATATCATCCACACGCATCACTTTTTCACCCTTTACGATTATAAAACCGTCCTTAACGTATACTCCGGTCCTGCTCCTTCCGGGCGAGGTATACATTACCTCCGGCGGAGCAATTCTCTCCGGAAGATGTATTTTTGAGGCTGTTTTACGGTTGATGACAAGCCGTTGGCAGCCTTCATTGACAAATATCCTGCATTTGGAATCGATATATTCCTTCATATCGGCGTGCCAGTCAAGATGATTTTCCGTAATATTTGTGATCGCCGCGCGGTATGGGGATACCTCAAGAGTCATCAGCTGAAAGCTTGACATTTCTGCGACGGTAATATCATCCTCGCCTATATCTTTTAAAAACGAAGTGAAAGGTACTCCGATATTTCCGCCCAGAAATACCCTTTTCCCATTGTCTTTAAAAGCTCTTTTAAGTATTTCCGCGGTTATCGCCGAGGTAGTCGTCTTACCGTCGCTGCCTGTGACCCCGATAATTTTTCCTTTCGCAGCCGAAAGGAAAAGCTCCGTCTCTCCGGTCAGCACAGCTCCCCGCTCCACCGCTGCGGTTATTTCAGGAGAATCCGGTCTCATACCCGGAGAGCGGAATACAAAATCGGCGGGCGGCGGACTGCCGTATTCAAAAAAACCGTATTCTTTTATTCCTTCTTTTTCGAGTGTATCCTCTATTTCTTTTTGCGACTTCCTTTTATCGCTGATCAAGACCCTCGCGCCCTCGCCGCGCAGATAACGCGTAAGCGATATACCGGTCTTTCCCACACCGTATATCAGACACGAAGCCCCCGAAAAGCTTTTCGGAAGAATTTGCTCCAAGTAATATAACCTCCTTTACAAAAACAGACTTTCAATAAACAAAAGGCCGTACAGTTTTTTCAACTTCACTGTACGACCGCTTGTCGCTATCTCGGATGAGCGGACTTATAAGCCGGGTTCTGTAACGGTCAAAAAACCGTCCGCAATTATCTATCTTGACGTCATGTCGCCATAACGTTCTTTGCCACCTGCGAAATTCCGTCGGGCAAACGTGGTTTCTATCCCCTTTCGCTTACGGTGTTGCTTCGGATAGGGTTTACAGCATACCCCGGTTACCCGGGATACGGGTGAGCTCTTACCTCGCCTTTCCATCCTTACCCGCGTAAGCGGGCGGTATATCTCTGTTGCACTTTCCCGGAGGTCGCCCTCGGCTGACGTTATCAGTTATCCTGCCCTGTGAAGCCCGGACTTTCCTCATGATAATACCTTTCGGCTTGATATCACGCAATTGCGCCGTCCGCTCACCTTTATATTATTATACACATTGCTTTTATTTTTGTCAAGCAATTTTTCATACATTTTTGGGTATAGTGATCATTCCGCTTAAATGCCCGCTATAGCCGTCCGTCACCATTTCCGGTTTTCCGCCGCACATATCAATTACAGTTACAGAAGCGTTCGCCGGTCCCTTTGAGCTTACTCCGGCTAAACCAAGACCGAGCGAAACGGCACGCATAACTCTTATGGGAGTAGCGTGAGTCGCTATACAGACCGTCATTCCATCGTACATATCCGCCAGTCTGACAACCTCGGCTTCAACTCTTTCAAGAACCTCCTTAACGCTTTCTCCCCCGGTGCATACCGCAAAACCGAGCTCGTTACGCCATTTACGGAAATCCTCGGGATACATTTCAGAAATCTCGTCGTATTTCATTCCCTCCCACTTTCCGGCGTATATCTCCCTGAAGGCGGTATCGGCAATTATTGAAAGCCCCCTCCTGTCCGCTATTTGCTCCGCGGTCTGCCATGCTCTCTTCAAATCACTGGAATATATAGCGTCTATAGGCATACTGTCAAGATACCTTGCCGTAAGAGACGCCTGCCTGTGACCGAGCGGGGTAAGCTCAAGATCTGTATGACCGAGAAATATGTTATTCAGATTCCCCTCGCTTTCTCCATGTCGAACAAATAAAAATCTGCATTTTTTCATATACATTCAGTTACCTTACAATTGACTGTTGTTATTAAACCGGGCAATCTTACACTGTCTCCGGATGATATCTGCAGTTGTATTATATCACAAAAAGCATTGTTTGTCAATCATATAATAATTCTAACAAAATCCGTCAAATTATGCCTATGATTTTGTTTTTTGTCTTGTTTTGATTTCACAATTTAAGTCTTGTCAACGCAAAAATCAACAACAAATAATGTCGTCTTAAATAAAATTTCAGAAAATAATTGATTTTACTATTGCAATTCGTAAAAAATTGTGATATAATGTTCAGGCAAAGAATAAAATGCAACGAAACGAGGTAGACTCAGATGATCCCATATTGTGAAAATCCAAGCGAACCCTTGCGTATACAAAAAGCAGTCGGTATTCGTATATCTCCGCACCTGCATACCGCATCAGAGATAATTTTCGTGGAAAACGGCGGGATCAAGCTGACGCTGGGCTCTCTGGAATATACTTTATCCGAGAAAGATTTCGCGTTTATTATGCCTAGTATTCTGCACAGTATTACACCTGTATCGGATAATACTTCCGTATTCACAATAGACTGTAAGGACGAGGTTATTCCTGATATAAACAGAAGATTCGGCGGGCTTCGCCCCGCGTCTCCCGTCCTTCGCTCGATAGACGCTCCGGATACACTGTTTTACGCCCTTTCCGCGCTCACCTCAGAAAGGGACAAGTATATCGCTTTCAGCTGGGCAAATGTAATATGCTCCATTATAACCTCCAAGCTCAGATTTGCGGAAATACATGACGGGGTAACATCAAATCTGTCAAACAAAGTCATTACATATCTCAGCACTCATTTCAAGGATCAGATCAGCTTAGAGACCTTAGCTGACGAAATGGGGGTAAGCCGCTTTCATCTGTCGCATCTTTTTTCCTATAAGCTTGGAATAGGTTTCAAGGAATATTTAAACAATCTGAGGGTAGAGCACGCAAAGGGTCTTCTCCGCTCTACCGACGTACCGATATCAGAAATATTTTCAGCCGCGGGGTTCGACAATCAACGCACCTTCAACCGAGTATTCAAAGACATGACAGGGGCGTCGCCGAGAGATTATCGTCTTCACCGAGAGGACTACGGAACTGTAGCTCCTAAAAACGAAGTCTATGAAATACCAAATGACGTAAAGGAAGTACCGGAAGTCTCTGAGCCCGTGGTTATTTCCGACACCGAGATAAACATTATTTCCCCTGATCCCTCCGACACGGAAAAAGCCTCTTCAAAGGCAACAGCGAGCCCTGTGAAAAAAGAATCTGACACGGAAAAAACAAAAACAGCTGCCAAAACAAATAATAAAAAGAAAACACTCAGCTCTGATGATACTGCCGCAAATAAAAGCGCAGATCAAAAGGCTCCCGTCAAGCAGGAATCAAAAAGCATTAAGAAAAACAAGAAAAATGATCAGGCGTGGTTTCTGTAGCATCGGAAACCCCTATACCAAGAAATATAACGCCGGGCTTAATATTGCGCCGGCGTTTTGTTATTCTTTATATTTATTTATTATATAAATATTGAAAATTCAACATAATTATGCTATAATAAAAGTTAATATTCAAAGCCAGCAGCATTAAGCCACTCAAAGGAAGGAAATTAAAAATACAATGTTTAAAAAATACGGCAATAACGCGGTAGTGGGTCAGTCCGGAGGCCCTACAGCCGCGATCAACGCTTCCCTTGCCGGGGTTATTTCCGGAGTACTTGACAGTAAAGAGATCGATACTCTCTTTGGAATGTCGAACGGTATAGACGGAATGTGCAAGGAAAAGCTTTACCGACTCAGCGATATTTTTTCCTCCTCTGCCGACAGTATCGAGCTTCTGAAATTCACCCCCGGCGCGGCTCTCGGATCCTGCCGCTTCAAGCTCCCCGATCCTGACAGCGATCCCGCTTTTTACGAAAAGCTTTTTATTCTTTTTGAAAAATACGGTATAGGTTATTTCTTTTATATCGGCGGTAACGACTCCATGGACACGGCTGCCAAGCTATCAGCCTTCTCTATAAAAAACGGGATAGATCTCAAAGTTATCGGAATTCCCAAAACTATCGATAACGACCTTGTCGGAACGGATCACACACCCGGCTTCGGATCCGCCGCCAAATTCGTCGCCACTACGTTTGCCGAGCTTTCTCGCGATACGGCTGTCTACTCTCAAAAATGTGTAACCGTAGTTGAGGTAATGGGACGCGACGCAGGCTGGCTGACCGCCGCGTCGGCGCTTGCCTCAACAGAAAGCACTGACGGTCCCGACCTAATATATCTTCCCGAGGCCGTCTTTAGCTGCGACGCATGCTTTTCAGATATAGAACGGATCTGGGAGAAGCATCCCGACATACTTATTGCGGTATCAGAGGGAGTTCGTCTCCCCGATGGCTCATATCTCGGCGCCGACTCTACAAAAACCGATAAATTCGGTCATATTCAGCTGTCCGGCGCCGCGAAGGTCCTCGCCGATAGGGTAAAGGAACGATTTAACTGTAAGGTTCGGAGCATTGAGCTGAACACTCCCCAGCGCTGCGGCGCGCATAACGCGTCTCTGACCGACATAAATGAAGCTTTCGATGTAGGAAAATACGCCGTAAGCTGCGCAAGCGCGGGTAAGACCGGAGTAATGGCGGGGATATGCCGTATCAGCGACGATCCATACACATGCGTTTACCGTACATTCGATGTAAACGAAGTGGCAAACCGCGTAAAGCGCGTACCGTCTGAATTTATAAATGAAAACGGTAACTATATAACCGATAAATGTATCACTTATCTTCGACCATTAATAGAAGGAGAATGCTCTCCTCCCTATAAAAACGGTATTCCGGTGCATTACCGTTTCAAAAAGCTTTAAACAGTTATATTTCAGTTCTGCTTCCGTACGCTTTTATACTCGTCGTATAATCTGTAATAGGGACAATCGTTGCTTCTTTCCGTTAAAAAGTCAACCGCCTCGTCCTCGTCAAGCGACACCGTGCAAATATAACCGTCGTATTCCTCATCGAAATCGAAATACATACAGCTTTCACATTTATTCTGTCTTCCGCTTCGTTTTCCGTTATCCTTCATTGTGCTATATACCTTCCCATAGCTTTTCATGCTAAACAGAGCTTATAAGTAAGCATTGACTTTTTTATGATTTATATTAGCCGGCAAAAAACGGCCATATTCATTGACGCCTGATTAAACGGCTGAGATACGGCTATCCTAACCGAACTCTTTGATACGGATAATGCCGGCCAAGGGAGAAGCATTTAATGTGAGAAAAATTTCACTTTTCATACCTCCGGAGCTATCCAAGTTTCCGGAGTTTTTAATTTTCTTAATTTTGAGCTGCCGCCGCGTATTGCAAAATAAAATCTGTGTAGGATATATAATAAAGAAAGGAATTAAAAACGTGAACAGAAAAATTTTATGTCTTTGCGAATGTGCCGTCATGATTGCGCTGGCGGTGATTTTTGACTTGATATCAAAGGGGATATCCGTATTTTTCCCAAATCCGTGGATAAACGGAGGAGGAATAAGCATCGGCATGATACCTTTGATATTCATCTCCTACCGTCACGGACCGGGATGGGGTATAATTACCTCGTTCGCGTATTCAGGCATTCAGCTTATAACCGGCTGGAGTCCACCGCCGGCAGGGACGCCTGCCGCGTTTATCCTATGCGTGCTGTTAGACTATGTTTTGGCGTTTACCGTGCTCGGAATTGCACCGATATTTGCCAAGCCGTTCAAAAATAAACCGTTCGGCTATGCTTTCGGAGCATTTGCTGTATGTATGTTAAGATTCATATGCAGCTTTCTTTCCGGCGCTATCCTCTGGGGAGAATACATTACATGGGGATTTGAGAGCGTATGGCTCTACTCCTTTGTATATAATATTTCATATATGCTCCCAAACGCTATACTCACCTCGGTTATAATTTACGCGCTTTGTACAGCGTTTACCCCCAATACACTAAAGCCCGGAAGCATTGATAAAAAAACAAATTAAAAATTGCTGACAGCGGCGGGAGTTAACCTTTATTTTTCCGCTTTAACCGCGGGTTACGCCGCCTTTAAAGACATTCGCCGATACGATCCAGAAGACCGCGGCAGTTAGCCTTTGTGGGCAGCAGGACATTTTGTCGCACAGACGTAACCGATGTTTTACCGTAACGCTCTTTGGAACAGTCCACAGCTATCCCGCACCGCATGGTCTCAAACAGCTCCGGATATATGTATAAAAGTACCGCCACCGAGTCATGCATGATCGAACCCGGCTCTCCGTATTCAGTGCAATTTTTGAAATTCGTTTCAAGCAATCTCCGGAACACGGTATGCAGTTCTCCGCCGCCCTCCGTCAGCTTCCTGATCTCATCGATGCCAAGCGCTACCTGTGTCGTTATATTCAACGGCGCCATCCATAATTCCGGCGCGTTCGCGAACACCTCAGCCGCGGCTTCCGCGTCGCAATGTATATTGAATTCCGCGTTACCTGTCACATTCCCTATATCAATTCCGCCGCCCATTGAGACTACACGTCCGATATGCTCCCACGCATCCGGATGGCGTCGTGTAAGCATTGCGAGGTTAGTCAGAGGGCCAAGCGATATATAATCCACCGTCCCCAGCTCACAAATCCGCCGATAAGCCGCTTCTATTCCGTCCTCTCCTTCCGGAATCGGCGTATCCGGCGCGGGCGTCAATATCTTGCCCAGACCTGCCAGTCCATCCTCTCCGTGAATATAATCCGCCGTCTTCCCTGCCTTTCCGAAAATCGGAGCGGACGCTCCCTCCCAAACAGGTATTTCCCAGCCAAACAATTTTTTTAAACGCCTGGCATTTGCCGCGGTCATGGATAGCGGTACATTGCCATAGCTCGCGAGTATACCTTTGGTTTCTATGCGACGGTGTCTCCAAAGCACCAAAAGCGCGACTGCGTCGTCGATCCCCGGATCAGTGTCAACCAAAACAGGTCGGTTCCTCATAATTATGACCATCCCTTTCTTACGCTAAATCAGCGTTTTGTGCTTTCGGCGCCGAAGTCATAATAAGGCCAGCGTGAAGTCACGCTTTGAAAATTTATTTTCAAACTTATTCGCCTCCGAAAAATCTAAATTACGTAATCTTATTTATACATTAGCCCTTAATAATCACCTTTATAGAAGAGCAATGTCTGTTATTGCATTCACTCTCTGTTACGCTACAAGCCGCAATTCCGACACGTACATCCAACATTGCCTGAAAAATTATTTTATCTCCTGGTTTTGACAGCGGCGGATGAATGGTGATTTTTCCGTTGTGAGCGATCTTTGTGAACATAAACAGGTTGATCGGTTGTATTATCGGTCTATGCTCTGAAAGTGCGCTGTTGATATTATTGTGACAGTTTGGGTGATCTTTCCCGTTTTGATAAAAGAAGTCGTACATTTCCGGACGACAGCATGGAAACAGCAAATCATGTTTCCCCACATCGTCACAGACGATTTTGAACATTGGACGATAAAGATTTGTGTAAATATAATCCCCGATATTCAGCTGCAGCGACTCATTACAATCAATTGTAACTGCCGGAGATAAAAATTCATTGGGATTTCCGATACATTCCGCAAAGAAATCGGCTACTTGTCCGCCCTCCACATCGACGACCGCAATGGACTGACCCTCTGATACATCTATGCTTTTACCGCTGCAGGCGCTGATTAAATATTCTTTCATTGACTTCCCTTTCCGGCTTAATATCATGCCGCCGCAGAAAACCGTTTTAAACTGTTTTTATTAGAAATGAATAATTTTTATTTTTGTGTTTTGCTCCGCCAAACAAGCTTTTAAAAAACTTATGCGTGAAACTATATTTGGCGCGATGAAAAATGTCTTTTACGCTATATCCTTCCGCATAATATAATCGGTTTGTTTATCGTTACCTATGAAAAATGAATGGGCGCCTATTCTGTAAAACCCATTCTTTTTATAAAAGCGGAGTGCCTTTTCATTCTTTTCCCATACTCCAAGCCAGACATATTTTTTCCTTCGCAGAACGGCTATACTAATCGCTTTATCCATTAAGCAGCTGCCCAAGCCTTTTCCCTGAAACTCTTTTGATACATATATTCTTTCAATTTCCAATGATTGTTTATCCTGAATATCAGTTTGAGCGGGAACCTCATTAAGCTTCAGGTAGCCTGCCGGCGCCCCGTCAGAATATATAAAATAGAATGAAGAATTTTCGTTTAACAGCTCAGCCCGCAGCTTATCTAATTCAAACGCCTTATCCAAATATGCCTTCATATCATCGAACGTATTCATGTCAGAAAAGGTTTCAGAAAATGTCCTGTAAGAAATATCACGCAGGACATGAATATCATCGAGAGCGCATTGTCTTATCAATAATCCCATTTAATTTGCTCCTTACTGTTGAGAATGAGTATATTAATAATACTTACGGTTGCACGGTGTCTTCTGCCATAGATAAACACGGAACACAAGATAACGTGGCCGGCGCATATAAAATGCGGCAGCCACGTTCTTAATTAACAAGTTATATTTCGGGAATAACTATCTCGACTTCCTTGCCCGCCTCAGCCGACTTCGCAATACCGTCGAGTATCGCCTGATTGTATATGATCTGGGAAGTCGGTACCGGAACGGCGCCGAGCCCCTTACATGCGTCAAGGAAGGATCTGATCTTCTTATCAAAGAGCGACATATTCTTATCTTCAGGAATTATCGGTATCTCTGTGCGTACCTGGCTGCCGCAAACCTCATGATAAATGCTCATAGCACCGCCGACAGAACCGTTCCAGCATTCTGTGGAAGGAATACGAAGCCCGCCCTTTGTACCGAGGATTATGGTGTCTCCGCAGGTATCTATGTTCATAGCCCACGCTATTCTGAAGTCAAGGATTATATCGCCCTCAAGTCTTACGAAAGCAGCCGCGAAATCATCGACACCGAAGAGCTTGGCATATTCCGCTCTCTTGTCGGCGCGATATCCGCTGTAATTCGGATCCTTTCCGAAGAAATCGCTCTTATATCCGGAAACCGTAAGCGGTTTCGGATAACCTATCGCGTTGAGAACCATATCAAGCGAATAGCATCCTATATCCGCAAGCGCGCCGAGACCCGCGGTCTTATCCTCGATAAAGGTAGTGCCAAAGGGAGTAGGAATACCTCTGCGGCGTCCTCCGCCTGTCTGGATGTAATAAACCTTACCAAGCTCTCCGCTCTCGACGATCTTCTTGATCATCTGCATATTAGCGTCAAGACGCGGCTGGAATCCGATAGAAAGAACCTTTCCGGACTCCTTCTCGGCTTTCATGATCTCTACCGCTTCCTCTATAGTCACGCACATCGGCTTTTCAAGCAGAACATGAAGCCCCGCCTTCAATGAGTCGATAGCGCACGGAGCGTGCTGGCGGTTGTATGTACAAACTGAGACCGCGTCAAGGTTAAGGCTCTTATCAGCGAGCATCTCCTTGTGTGAGGCATAGTCTGTCTTAACTCCCTCAACACCATGCTTTTTGAAAAACGCTTCCGCTTTTCCCGGAATGAGATCCGCGCCCGCGACGATCTCTACATCCTGCATTTTTTTATAGGATGCGATATGAGCGTCCGCTATCCAGCCTGTTCCTATAATACCAATCCGAAGCTTTTTTGATGTGTCAACGCTTGCTTTTTCGGTATTGGCGCTGTTTGGATCGTAATTGAATGCCATAACTTGTTACTCCTTTATTCAGCAATATTTTATACGGACTTTATATGCATTGCGTAAATATGCTCTACCGCCGCATACCGGGCTTTACCGTTTAATTTTCCCGTTTTTCACATTATACCACAACCATTTATATTTTGCAATAGTTTTTATACAAATTTTCAGGTTTTTTATCACGGTTTTATATGTTGACGATACCACATCACTACCGTAAAACAGATTGAATATCACAAAAACTTTATATATTTTTTGATACCTGATTAATAAAGCGCTAAGAATTCAGCTATTTTGTTGTTTTTTAGTATTTTTCATGATATAATTATTTGTATTTTAAAAAACTTACGGATTTTCGTGTATACACAGCAGGAACTATATATTGAGGTACTAAAATTTGAGTGTTTTAAAAGAAAAATTAAAAAGCATAAATCCCAAAACTATGCTCATCAGACTTCTTATATTTTCATCTCTGCTTATAATAGCTTTTATACCCATATATTTAATCTTTAAAAGTGTTGACGCCAACCTGTGGTCTGCTCTTACCTCCGGTAATCAAAGCAAAATAGTGGAAGCGGTTTCTATGTACGATAACAAATGGGGAGTAATACTTATCGCCATTTTACAGGTACTGCAGGACTGGCTTATTATTATTCCAAGCGCTCCAATACACATTGCGGCGGGCATTGTTCTCGGTACCTGGCAGGGATTTATAGTATGTCATATAGCGGACGTCGCGTCAAATATGCTTATATTTGTTATATATTCCAAGGTAAAACGAAAAATAGACAACATCCTCCCTATAAACGATAATGCCGGAGCCGTTAAAAAGATCCGGGAAGGCAGAAGCCCGGTCTATATGGTGGTTCTTACGTGTCTTTTGCCCGCAGTACCGAATGGCTTCATCCCATACGCCGCCGTAAATGCCAAAATGAAGCTGCGTGATTATACACTTGCCGTCGTCATCGGTGCGGCACCGCCTAAAATTGTTCTTACCGCGATCGGGGAACGTATATTCGAAGGCCAATGGCTGCTTTTAGTCGTTCTAATTATTATTGCGTGTATAGGCGCTTTTATTCTGATGCGATATCAGAAACAGACAGTCGATTTCTTCATTCGTCTCATAAAAAAAGTCACGGGCAGCAAATCGGATAATATCTCTGTAAACGAAGAACCCTCCCTGACCCCCGAAAAACCGGAAGCTCCCGATATACATAACGACCTGATGGAAAAAGACAAATCCTCTGTCATTAAATAATAAAGTTATTGAGTTTTAAACGGATTAATGATTTTTTTAAAAAGTACTTGATTTTTTCATAGCTTCATGCTATAATATTATAAGCCAAGAAATCAGCCGGTGTGTTGGAATTGGCAGACGAGGTGGACTCAAAATCTACAACGCCGTTTCATACCACTTTGGCGTAAACCCTTGATTTTACGGGGCTTTTTGAAAACTGAATATGTAACTTGCTTTTAATGTCCCTCCACGATGTCCCTCCGATTTCTCGGACAGGACATCGGGAGACGACTTAAAATATTAAATGCCGGTGTGTCGGAATTGGCAGACGAGACAGACTCAAAATCTGTTATCCGCAAGGGTGTGTGGGTTCGAGTCCCACCACCGGCACCAGACCTTAACAGCTCGTAAACCCTTGATATATCGAGGTTTGCGGGCTTTTCTTTATGCTCTGCATTCTTATGTAGTGTCCCCCGTCCATCAATAAATTTGCCATTTTAAGGCTCATTTTAGGAGGGACATTGGAGGGACATTGAGCATTAAGCGGAGGGATATACGCCTAAAATTGCGTTGGCAGACGCAACCTTTGAGGTGAAATTCAAGTGCGTGTAAATGTTTGAGGTGGTCGAAATATCGCTGTGACCTAACCACTCCTGAATTTCTTTCAAGCTGACACCGTTTGCATATAAAAGGCTTGCGCAGCTATGCCGCAAATCGTGGAAACGAATTTTCCGCATACCGTTCTTTTGCAGAATCAGCGGAAAATGCTGTGTGATATAGCCGGGCTTTACAAGCTCACCGATTTCGTTTACATAGATATAATCGGTGTATTTCCTGCAATAAGATTTCCCGCACAGCTTTCGGTTTAGTTCCTGCTCCGCTTTCAGACGGTGCAATAATTCCTCGAACGGCGGGACAAGTGGCAGGCTGCGGTAGCTGGCCTTTGTCTTTGTCCGATCCTTTTGAATAATTTTGCTCTTGCCGTCTATGGTCGCCTGTGTAACCGTGTGACGAATGGTGATTGTTTTCTTCTTGAAATCAATCGCATCCCACTTTAAGCCGACCGCTTCACTTCGGCGCAGACCGTAAAACGCACCGAGAATAACGCCAAGCTCTATTGGGTCGCCTTTGACGATCTCAAAAAGACGGTTTAGCTCATCTTCTTCGTAAACGCTGCCGACAAACTTTTCCTTTTTCGGTCGTTCAATGCGATCCGCTGGGTTCGTATCAATCAGACCGAGTTTGAATGCGTGTTGTAAGGCTTTACGGATATTGGCATGGCGGTGTATGACCGTGTTTGCGGAAACGCCCCGCACCGTCAATTCGTAGGTGTAGTAGTCCTGTATATGCTTTGGTGTGACCTCGCACAGAGCCAGTCCGGGGTGGTGTTCTTCAAAATACGGAATAATTTTGCTTTTTATCGCCATAGAATACGCTCCGTAAGTTGTTTCCTCCACATTCTTTTTCGTCATATCCAGCCAGTCGAGCAGAAATGTCGTAAAAAGAATTGTACCTGCGGGGGCTTTGCCTGTGCTTCGTTCGATTGTTCTTGCCTCTAATTCAGCTTCTTTTGCGGCACGAGCTTCGGAAAGCATTTTTTCGGCACGCTTTTTGTTTCCCTTTACGGTTAGACCTGTGGACTTCGACGGCGTGTGCCGTTTGCCGTATTCGTCCACATAGTTCAGTACCATATGATAGTACCCGTTTTTTTCTCGCAGATGTCCTGCTACCATAATAAAACCTCCTTTAAGTGGTACAGCGTAGATTCATCTGCCATTGACATTTATATTGTAGCAGAAAGAACCCCATAGGCCAAATGTGCAAACGAGGTTTTACGCAGTAGATTTATCTATCAATTCCAAGTATTCCAGAATGTTGAGCTTCGGGATTCGATAACGGCGGCCGACGATAAAGCTCTTAATTTCGCCGGACTTCAAAAGCCGATAAGCGGTTTTGTCGCAGATACCGCCGAGCATTTCGCACATTTGTTCAACATTGACTACATCAGGATAATCCGTGAATAACATTTTATAGGCTGTCTGTGATTCCATAGGCAGCCCCCTTAACGGTTCTTCGGGATAATCTCGTAGTCATATCCTTTTCGCTGATTACAATAGGTGCAGGTGTCTTTCTCGGTCTGCTGCGGGTCAATCCTGCGTAAAGAATAAGCGCCTGTACCGTAGAAATTGTCGGCACAAGCGCTGCAAAGGCAAAGGATTAACTTTTTCGGCACACTCTCGATCAGACCGATACTGACTGCCAGAGCGTGAT